>NZ_JBYOJR010000100.1:0-502 GCF_057798915.1 Cupriavidus sp. 22TCCZM01-5 | reverse complement strand
GCAGGAATTATCTTTATACCATAAGGCCCTTCGACAATCGCATCTTTTAGCTCACATTCACCCGCTAAGACATGTCCTAGATTACGTTTTGCACGAATTCCGAGCATCACGTCCACATTGGCCAGACCTAAATCAGCGTCGAGAACCATCACCTTCTTGCCTTGGCGAGCCATACAAATCGCCAGACCCAGTGTTACGTTTGATTTCCCCACACCACCTTTGCCGCCAGTAACAGCAATCACTTTGGTCAACGATGGTTGTGTTAAGCGACGGAGGCCGCTTGCTTGATCGTGTATCATATTCTCAGTCATAGTAGTCCGCCGCCTTAGAGTCCTTCACTGTCACTGTTCCAAAAGTGAGGTTCGTTCTCTGTCGACTTCTCTAACAGTTCATTTGCTTTCGCAAGCATATATTTTGGTTGCGCTATCACAATGTCTTCTGGTACGCGCTGACCATTAGCGATGTAAGCTACTGGCATTGCGTTTTGAATCACTACACTGAT
>NZ_JBYOJR010000099.1:0-508 GCF_057798915.1 Cupriavidus sp. 22TCCZM01-5 | reverse complement strand
GAGGTGGTGAAGACGGTACAGGGCATAGCCAGACTGCCTGCCGCGTAGATGATCAGGATAGACGCGTCAAATGAGCGAACCCGGATTACTTGGTGGCCCCTGCTAAGGGCGCCATCGGTTGGACGCCTACGGCTGCGCTGCGCGCGGCTCAGTGAGAAAACCCAAAAGGGAACGGGGAGACAGCGACGTTGATGCCCCGTGCATACCGACTAGGACGTGCGCGCAGCGCAGCCGTAGGCGTCCCACCACTGACGCTATTGGAACGCTGTACCCGAGCCCTACATGGGGATCGTACAAGAGCCGGTTATCGCGGGCACAGGTTCCGAATCACTATGCGTAGCAGGCTCGAATGGGCAACCACGCATCGCGAGACCAAAGCCGCTTGAACACAAGGAGCGTATCGTTGATGGCCAGCCGCCAGGCGACGCGCTTTTCTGCTTACTCTTTTGTCGCTCGGACAAAAGAGTAAGTCGCCGGCTACGCCGGCGAAACAGCGGCGCCCGCCAAG
>NZ_JBYOJR010000098.1:0-521 GCF_057798915.1 Cupriavidus sp. 22TCCZM01-5 | reverse complement strand
TAAAGATCAGTGGGACTCTGTCCAAATTGCTGGAGACTTCAACAACTGGCAGCCAGAGCCGATGAAATTAGTGAAGAAAAGTCGTCAGTTTAAATTTAAAACCCGCTTACCTAAAGCGCGGAATGTTCAGTTCCGTTACTTGCTCGATGACTCGAAGTGGGAAAATGACCCACAAGCTGATGCTTACGTTCCAAATGCATTTGGCAGCGACAACAGCGTCGTATGTACCACCGAATAAGCGGTAATTTCGCTTTAAGATTCCATACCTAGGCGCAAACGTTGCGCCTTTTTGCATCTCTCGAAATGTGATTGGTGATTAGATTTAAATCATTAATTGGCAATTTTATCCAATTAACTCATCCGATAACCTTATTCTGAGAAAGCTTTATTTGAAATAATTCGTAAATTTGTTTAAGTTCCATTGATATTAAATATTGTATACATCACTTAAATGAACGCACAACAAATCAAACCATCTCTAATCATTGTGGAAGACGATCCCAAATTACAAACTATGTTGG
>NZ_JBYOJR010000097.1:0-538 GCF_057798915.1 Cupriavidus sp. 22TCCZM01-5 | reverse complement strand
AGACGCCCTTGTGTTTCCGCGATGGTGTATAGGTCGAGTAGCGTTTGAGTTGGGTGTTGGTTTGCACCGTCGCCCGCGTTGATCACTGGCACGCCATTTGAAAATTCAGAGGCCAAGCGAGCGGCGCCTTCTTGTGGATGACGCATCACAAAGGCATCGACGTAAGAAGAGATGACTTGTACTGAATCTGCGAGTGTTTCGCCTTTTTTCGCCAGAGAGGTATTACCAATGCGCTGAATCGCTGTTTCAAACGATAAACGTGTACGTGTTGATGGTTCAAAGAAACAACTTGCAACGACTTTGTTTTTAATCAGTTCTGGTCGAGGTGCTTTTTTAAGGCTACCTGCTGTTTCTACGATAAGTTCCAGTTCTTCGCGTGAAAGCTCTGGAATAGAGATGATGTGCTTCTGGTAAAGCGAGTTCGCCATGATCTTCTTCCCTATAACATTGATGACTACATCCAAATAACCGAAAGGAATTTTGGACATAAAAAAACCTCCCCAATGAGTAGGTTTTAAAATTCAATAGAACTAACGGA
>NZ_JBYOJR010000096.1:0-546 GCF_057798915.1 Cupriavidus sp. 22TCCZM01-5 | reverse complement strand
CCCGGGCTGATCGACAGCCACATGCACATCATCCGCGGTGGCCTGAACTACAACATGGAGCTGCGCTGGGATGGCGTACGCTCGCTGGCCGACGCCATGCGCATGCTGCGCGACCAGGTGGCGCGCACGCCGGCGCCGCAGTGGGTGCGCGTGGTCGGCGGCTTTACCGAGCACCAGTTCGCCGAGAAGCGCCTGCCGACCATCGAGGAACTGAACGCGGCGGCGCCGGACACGCCGGTGTTCATCCTGCACCTGTATGACCGCGCCATCCTGAACGGCGCAGCGCTGCGTGCGGTCGGCTACACCAAGGACACGCCGAACCCGCCGGGCGGCGAAATCGTGCGCGACGCGCGCGGCAATCCCACCGGCCTGCTGCTGGCCAAGCCCAATGCCACCATCCTCTACGCCACGCTGGCCAAGGGGCCGAAGCTGCCGGCCGAGTACCAGAAGAACTCCACGCGCCATTTCATGCGCGAGGTGAACCGCCTGGGCGTGACCGGCGTGATCGATGCCGGCGGCGGCTACCAGAACTACCCCGAGGACTAC
>NZ_JBYOJR010000095.1:0-612 GCF_057798915.1 Cupriavidus sp. 22TCCZM01-5 | reverse complement strand
CTTCCGGCTTAGTTCAGGAAAGTCATCACCATTTTCTTAGTCTCCTTATTCATCAGCTCTTCAGCACTATAGCGAGCAGAAAAAAGAAAGCAAAAACGCTCAAGCGAACAAAATGGCGAGAAAAAAAGAAAACAGAAATAAAATGGCAGGCTTGATCGGGTTGTTGGCAGTTAGTACCAGAAAAACATCCGCTTTAGCAGAAAGTGGCGATTTTAGCTGGTGGTAAAGTAAATTACCACCTTCTAAAGAAGGTGGCTTTGTGTGAGCCCCCTAAAAGGGGGCCTTTGTTTAGTCCAGCGCCAATTGCTGCTGCTCTACTCGCTCTTGCTTCTCTTGATGTCTTACATATCGGCGTATTATTTCTTCATTGATTCCAACACTATCGACAAAATAGCCTCTTTGCCAAAAGTGATTACCCCAAAGCCTGTTCTTCCTAAGGTGAGGAAACTTGCTAAATAGCTTTAAGGCTATTTTGCCTTTCAATACCCCCATCAACTTGGATATCGAAAGCTTTGGTGGGACCTTTACAACTAAATGTACGTGGTCAACTTGTACGTTTAGCTCTACGACTTCACATCCAAGTTGATTACAGTAAACATAAATACATCGATA
>NZ_JBYOJR010000094.1:0-787 GCF_057798915.1 Cupriavidus sp. 22TCCZM01-5 | reverse complement strand
GCGGATTACCCGTGTGAAAGTAGGTCATCGCCAGGCTCTTACAATGCAAAACCCCTCGACAGCGTGTGCTGCGAGGGGTTTTTGCTTTTGGGGCTTCCATGCCGCGATCGGATTCGCTCTCGCAGTCCCGCACCGCAGGCGGGCAGGCTGCCCGCCTGCCGGCTCCAGAGGCCGCTGGAGCGTCGTTCTGCGTCTCCCTATAGGGTGAGAACGCAGAAATTCAAACTGTGTTTGTGGGTTGCCATAGCCGGTGTAGACAGCCGTGCAGTGGCCAGCTCGATGGTCCGGTCGATGTACTCCGCAACGGAAAGTGCTTGACAGGCGAGGCGAGAGGTCCCATAATCCATAGTTCTCTGCGGAGAGGTGCCCGAGTGGCTAAAGGGGGCAGACTGTAAATCTGTTGGCTTACGCCTACGCTGGTTCGAATCCAGCCCTCTCCACCAGAATGCAAGACAGTGACTGGCTATCAGGCCGGTGAAGCAGAAAGAACCGGGCGGGTGTAGCTCAATGGTAGAGCAGAAGCCTTCCAAGCTTACGACGAGGGTTCGATTCCCTTCACCCGCTCCAAAGCACGCGGTTGCTGTCGATAAGTAATACGTCTAGTTTTGCCCATGTGGCTCAGTGGTAGAGCACTCCCTTGGTAAGGGAGAGGTCGGCAGTTCGATCCTGCCCATGGGCACCAAATACCGCACTGGCAACATCGCTACCGAGACAGGAGTCGCGCAATGGCAAAGGAAAAGTTCGAGCGGACTAAGCCGCACGTGAACGTTGGTACGATTGGTCACGT
>NZ_JBYOJR010000093.1:0-872 GCF_057798915.1 Cupriavidus sp. 22TCCZM01-5 | reverse complement strand
GTCGGCCGTACCGGCAACGACCTGCACTACCGCGGCTATGACATCCTGGACGTGGCCGACGCCTGCGAATTCGAGGAAATCGCCCACCTGCTGGTCCACGGCAAGCTGCCGAACAAGGCCGAACTGGCCGCCTACAAGACCAAGCTGAAGTCGCTGCGCGGCCTGCCCGCCAACGTCAAGGCCGCGCTCGAATGGGTGCCCGCCTCGGCCCACCCGATGGACGTGATGCGCACCGGCGTGTCCGTGCTCGGCACCGTGCTGCCCGAGAAGGATGACCACAACACGCCGGGCGCGCGCGACATCGCCGACCAGCTGATGGCCAGCCTGGGCTCGATGCTGCTGTACTGGTACCACTACAGCCACAATGGCCGCCGCATCGAGGTCGAGACCGACGACGACTCGATCGGCGCCCACTTCCTGCATCTGCTGCACGGCAAGAAGCCGTCGGCGCTGTGGGAGCGCGCCATGCACACCTCGATGATCCTGTACGCGGAGCACGAGTTCAACGCCAGCACCTTCGCAGGCCGCGTCATCGCCGGTACGGGCTCGGACATTTACTCGGCCATCTGCGGCGCGATCGGCGCGCTGCGCGGCCCCAAGCACGGCGGCGCCAATGAAGTGGCCTTCGAGATCCAGAAGCGCTACGACAGCCCCGACGAAGCCCAGGCCGACATCACCCGCCGCGTCGAGAACAAGGAAGTCGTGATCGGCTTCGGCCACCCGGTGTACACCATTGCCGACCCGCGCAACCAGGTGATCAAGGAAACCGCGCGCCAGCTGTCCAAGGACGCCGGCTCGATGAAGATGTTCGACATCGCCGAGCGCCTGGAAACGGTGATGTGGGACATCAAGAAGATGTTCCCGAACCTGGA
>NZ_JBYOJR010000092.1:0-922 GCF_057798915.1 Cupriavidus sp. 22TCCZM01-5 | reverse complement strand
CTAAGAAGCTGTTGCGAAATTACCCATAGGGTCTGTTAACTTTCTCAAGCCGGTGTTAACTTCCTGTCTTGTTTTGCCTGACAGGAAGCGATGCCCGGAGAACTGATAGACGACGAACTGTGGTCACTCATCGAACCACTGCTGCCAGTGCGAGCGCCGCGCAGCCGCCGATATGCAGGGCGCAAGCCGACGCCGGACCGAGCGGTGCTGACTGGCATCGTGTTCGTCCTGCGTTCTGGCATCGCCTGGAACCTACTGCCACAAGAGATGGGCTGTGGCTCAGGCACTGCATGCTGGCGGCGGCTGGTTGCGTGGCAGAAGGCTGGTGTCTGGCAACGCATCCACGAGACGCTACTGGCCGAGTTGCGCCGTCGCGGCCAAATCGACATGGCGCGCGCCATTGTCGACAGTTCCTCGGTTCGCGCCATGCTGGCGGGAAAAAAACCGGCCCGAACCCAACGGACCGGCGCAAGCTCGGCAGCAAGCATCACCTCATCGTCGACGCGCAAGGCATCCCGCTCGCAGTCATCCTGAGCGGCGCGAACTGCAACGACATCACGCAACTCGATGCGCTGGTCGAGGCGATTCCGCCCATTCGCGGAAAGCACGGACGCCCTCTGCGCAAGCCGAAAATCGTCCAAGGCGACCGGGGCTACAGTTCCGAACCACACCGACAGCGCTTGCGTAAGCGCGGCATCACGCCCGTGCTTGCCAAAATCGGCTCGCCTCACGGCAGTGGGCTCGGCAAAACGCGCTGGGTCGTGGAGCGCTCGATTGCTTGGCTCCACTCGTTCAGACGCCTGAAGATTCGATACGAACGATATGCCCATGTCCACGAAGCCTTCCTGTCCCTTGCCTGTTCACTGATTTGCTGGAGCAGGCTAAAGCACTGCATTAGCTAATTTCGCAACAGCTTCTAAGG
>NZ_JBYOJR010000091.1:0-968 GCF_057798915.1 Cupriavidus sp. 22TCCZM01-5 | reverse complement strand
CGCAGCGCCTGCTCCATCGTCACCTCGGGCTTCCAGCCCAGTTCCTGCATGGTGTTGTCGATCTTCGGCACGCGGTGCTGCACGTCCTGGTAGCCCTTGCCGTAGAAGTCGCCCGACGAGGTCTCGACGATCTGCGTCTTGCGCGCCTCTTCGGCGTACTCGGGGTAGTCGGCGGCCATCTTCAGCATCATCTCGGCCAGCTCGCGCACCGAGTGGATGTTGGACGGGTTGCCGATGTTGAAGATCTTGCCGGTGGCCACGCCGTTGGGGTTCTCGATGATGCGCATCAGCGCCGAGATGCCGTCCGAGATATCGGCGAACGCGCGCTTCTGCGCCCCGCCGTCGACCAGCTTGATCGGCTCGCCGCGCACGATATGGCCCAGGAACTGCGTGACCACGCGCGAGGAGCCTTCCTTCGATTCGAAGATCGAGTCGAGCCCGGCGCCGATCCAGTTGAACGGGCGGAACAGCGTGTAGTTCAGGCCCTGTTCCATGCCGTAGGCGTGGATGACGCGGTCCATGAGCTGCTTGGAGCAGGCATAGATCCAGCGCGGCTTGTTGATCGGGCCGTAGATCAGCGGCGAGGACTCGGGGTCGAACTCATCGTCGGCGCACATGCCGTAGACCTCGGAGGTCGACGGGAACACCAGGTGCTTGCCGTACTTGACCGCGGCGCGCACGATCGGCAGGTTGGCTTCGAAGTCGAGCTCGAACACGCGCAGCGGCTGGCGCACGTAGGTGGCCGGGGTGGCGATGGCCACCAGCGGCAGGACCACGTCGCATTTGCGGATGTTGTACTCGATCCACTCCTTGTTGATGGTGATGTCACCCTCGAAGAAGTGCATGCGCGGATGGTTGACCAGGTCACCGAGGCGGTCGGACGACATGTCCATGCCGTAGACCTCCCACGGCGTGGTTTCCAGGATGCGGCGCGTCAGGTGGTGGCCGATGAAGCCGTTGACGCCAAG
>NZ_JBYOJR010000090.1:0-968 GCF_057798915.1 Cupriavidus sp. 22TCCZM01-5 | reverse complement strand
GGACTGGTCTTCATCGGTCCGCCGGCCTCCGCGATCCACGCGATGGGCAGCAAGAGCGCGGCCAAGCAACTGATGGAAAAGGCCTCGGTGCCGCTGGTGCCCGGCTACCACGGCGAAGACCAGAATCCGGGCCTGCTGCGCAGCGAGGCCGATCGCATCGGCTATCCGGTGCTGCTCAAGGCCAGTGCCGGGGGCGGCGGCAAGGGCATGCGCGTGGTCGAATCGGGCGATGCCTTTGACGCGGCGCTGGCCTCGGTCAAGCGCGAGGCATCGGCCAGCTTCGGCGACGACAAGGTGCTCGTCGAAAAGTACCTCACCCGGCCGCGCCATATCGAGATCCAGGTCTTTGCCGACACCCACGGCAACTGCGTCTACCTGTTCGAGCGTGACTGCTCGGTGCAGCGCCGCCACCAGAAGGTGCTGGAAGAAGCGCCCGCGCCGGGCATGACCGGGGAACGCCGCCGCGCGATGGGCGAGGCTGCCGTGGCCGCCGCCAAGGCCGTGGGCTATGTCGGCGCCGGCACGGTCGAGTTCATCGCCAACCAGGACGGCTCGTTCTATTTCATGGAGATGAACACGCGCCTGCAGGTCGAGCATCCGGTCACCGAGATGATCACCGGGCAGGACCTGGTCGAATGGCAACTGCGCGTGGCGGCCGGCGAGCCGCTGCCACTGAAGCAGGAACAACTGCGCATCGATGGCCACGCGCTCGAAGCGCGCATCTACGCCGAGAACCCCGACAAGCAGTTCCTGCCGTCCACCGGCACGCTGCGCTTCCTGCGCACGCCGCCGGCGGTGCAGTTCATGCGCGGCGGCGATGCCCACGGCCCTGCCGGCGTGCGCATCGACGCCGGCGTGCGCGAGGGCGACACCATCAGCCCATACTACGATCCGATGATCGCCAAGCTGATCGTGTGGGGCAAGGACCGCGACGAGGCGCTCGCGCGCATGCGCCAGGCGCTGGCGGC
>NZ_JBYOJR010000089.1:0-986 GCF_057798915.1 Cupriavidus sp. 22TCCZM01-5 | reverse complement strand
GCGCAGTCCTTGCGCACCTGGCGCACGTGGTCGGCGCCGAGCGAGTCGAGGTTCTTGCCGACCGTGTACAGGTAGCTGCGCGCGGCCTGCAGCGTGGTGTACATATCGGCGACCTTGCCCTGGATCAGCTGGAACTCGCCGATGCTCTGGCCGAACTGCTTGCGGTCGTGGATGTAAGGCGTAACCACGTCCATGCACGCCTGCATGATGCCGACCGGGCCGCCCGACAGCACGGCGCGCTCGTAATCGAGGCCGCTCATCAGCACCTTGGCGCCGCCGTTCTCGGCGCCGAGGATGTTCTCGACCGGCACCTCCACGTCCTCGAACACCAGCTCGCCGGTATGTGAGCCGCGCATGCCGAGCTTGTCCAGCTTCTGCGCGACCGAGAAGCCCTTCATGCCTTTCTCGACGATGAAGGCGGTCATGCCGCGCGCGCCCAGCTCCGGCTCGGTCTTCGCATAGACCACCAGCACGTCGCAGTCCGGGCCGTTGGTGATCCACATCTTGGTGCCGTTGAGCACGTAGCGATCGCCCTTGAATTCGGCGCGCAGCTTCATGCTGACCACATCGGAGCCGGCGTTCGGTTCGCTCATGGCCAGTGCGCCGATCCATTCGCCCGATACCAGCTTCGGCAGGTACCTGGCCTTCTGCGCAGCGCTGCCGTTGCGGTGGATCTGGTTCACGCACAGGTTCGAATGCGCGCCGTAGGACAGGCCGACCGAGGCCGAGGCGCGGCTGATTTCCTCCATCGCCACCATATGCGCCAGGTAGCCCATGTTGGCGCCGCCGTACTCCTCCGCCACGGTGATGCCCAGCACGCCGAGGTCGCCCATCTTCTTCCAGGCGTCCATGGGGAACTGGTCGGTGCGGTCGATTTCACCGGCACGCGGGGCCAGCTCCGCCTGGGCCCAGTCGCGCACGGCGCCGCGCAGCATCTCGATGTCTTCGCCCAGGTCGAATTTCAGGCCAGGGAGTTCGGTCATGAT
>NZ_JBYOJR010000088.1:557-1018 GCF_057798915.1 Cupriavidus sp. 22TCCZM01-5 | reverse complement strand
TCCCCTACCCAATGCACTAAAGTACATTGCCGCAGCTTCGGTTTACTACTTAGCCCCGTTACATCTTCCGCGCAGGCCGACTCGACCAGTGAGCTATTACGCTTTCTTTAAATGATGGCTGCTTCTAAGCCAACATCCTGGCTGTCTGAGCCTTCCCACATCGTTTCCGACTTAGTAGTAATTTGGGACCTTAGCTGGCGGTCTGGGTTGTTTCCCTCTCCACGACGGACGTTAGCACCCGCCGTGTGTCTCCCGGATAGTACTTACTGGTATTCGGAGTTTGCAAAGGGTTGGTAAGTCGGGATGACCCCCTAGCCTTAACAGTGCTCTACCCCCAGTAGTATTCGTCCGAGGCGCTACCTAAATAGCTTTCGGGGAGAACCAGCTATCTCCAGGTTTGATTGGCCTTTCACCCCTAGCCACAAGTCATCCGCTAATTTTTCAACATTAGTCGGTTCGGT
>NZ_JBYOJR010000088.1:0-547 GCF_057798915.1 Cupriavidus sp. 22TCCZM01-5 | reverse complement strand
ACCTGCCCATGGCTAGATCACCTGGTTTCGGGTCTATATCCAGAGACTGAACGCCCAGTTAAGACTCGGTTTCCCTACGGCTCCCCTAGATGGTTAACCTTGCCACTGAATATAAGTCGCTGACCCATTATACAAAAGGTACGCAGTCACAGGACAAGCCTGCTCCTACTGCTTGTACGTACACGGTTTCAGGTTCTATTTCACTCCCCTCACAGGGGTTCTTTTCGCCTTTCCCTCACGGTACTGGTTCACTATCGGTCAGTCAGTAGTATTTAGCCTTGGAGGATGGTCCCCCCATATTCAGACAGGATATCACGTGTCCCGCCCTACTCGATTTCACTGAACACACGTCGTCAACTACGGGACTATCACCCTGTATCGTCGGCCTTTCCAGGCTGTTCGTCTAACGCGTGTAAAGCTTAAGGGCTAGTCCAATTTCGCTCGCCGCTACTTTCGGAATCTCGGTTGATTTCTTTTCCTCGGGGTACTTAGATGTTTCAGTTCCCCCGGTTCGCCCTGTTGAGCTATGTATTCACTCAACAGTAAT
>NZ_JBYOJR010000087.1:0-1044 GCF_057798915.1 Cupriavidus sp. 22TCCZM01-5 | reverse complement strand
GTCGAAGCCATCCTGGTCGACCTGCCCACCATCCGGGCCCATCAACTGGCCATGGCCACCATGCAGCAGCAGACGCTGGTGATCGTGCGGCTGCGCTGCAGCGACGGCATCGAGGGCATCGGCGAGGCCACCACCATCGGCGGCCTGTCGTATGGCGACGAGAGCCCGGAAGGCATCAAGCTGACCATCGATACTTACCTGGCGCCGGCGCTGGCCGGTGAAGACGCCACCAATGTCCATGCCGCGATGGCGCGCCTGAACAAGGTTGCGCGCGGCAACCGCTTTGCGAAGTCCGCGCTGGAGACCGCGCTGCTCGACGCGCAGGGCAAGCGGCTGGGCGTGCCGCTTGCGACGCTGCTGGGCGGCGCGGTGCGCACCACGCTGCCGGTGCTGTGGACGCTGGCCAGCGGCGATACCGCGAAGGACATCGACGAAGCCGAGCGCCTGCTGGCCGAGCGCCGCCACAACACGTTCAAGCTCAAGATCGGCCGGCGCAGCGTGCGCGACGACGTGGCGCACGTATCGGCGATCAAGCGCGCGCTCGGCGACCGCGCGCGCGTGACCGTGGACATCAACCAGGCCTGGAACGAGGCCGATGCCGCCGGAGGCATCGCCATGCTCGAAGCCGCGGGCATCGACCTGATCGAGCAGCCCACGCCGCGCGAGCAGCGCACGGCGCTGGCGCGGCTGGCGGCGCGCTTCGTGGTGCCGGTCATGGCGGACGAGGCGGTGTGCGGTCCCGAGGATGCGATGGAACTGGCGCGTATCGGCGGTGCCGACGTGTTCGCGCTGAAGATTGCCAAGTCGGGCGGCATCTTCGGCATGCTGCGCACGGCCGCCGTGGGCGATGCCGCGGGCATTGCGCTGTATGGCGGAACGATGCTGGAGGGCAGCGTGGGGACCATTGCTGCCGCACATGGCTTCTGCACGCTGCCGCAGCTGGCGTGGGGCACGGAGTTGTTCGGGCCGCTGCTGCTAAAGGATGACATCGTGGTCGAGCGGCCCACCTATCGCGACTTCAGCCTGCACCTGCCTGAAGGCCCG
>NZ_JBYOJR010000086.1:0-1073 GCF_057798915.1 Cupriavidus sp. 22TCCZM01-5 | reverse complement strand
ACTGGACGAAGCCCTGGGCTTGAATTCCGCCTGGTATGCCGACATCCTGCTGCCTCTGACCGAGGCATGATCTGGTAAGGCGATCGGTCTTGATGGATCCTGCATTCCATGGAATTGCCCCGGATCCGCTGTACCTGCCAGCCTAGGACGTACCCTCCAGGCAGGAAATCTCCGGAAGTGGTACTATTCGCAACCGTCGACAGCCGTCGATGTCAAATGCGCCGTCCGCCAAACATCATCATTAGAAGAGTATCGGCGGCAGCACGGGTGTACACCCGAACCTTTCGCGGCAACAATCAGCCGCAATCATTTCCGACCCGCGGCACGTCCGCTCCGTACCCAGCACGCATGTACCAGGCGTGCTGGCTAGCGCAAGCACGGTCAATCCCACGCCAGTTTCCCCGCCTGCGATGAAGCGCAGGATGCGACACTGACTTTCTGCAATGGCAACCGATCGCCGGGCACGCGCGTACCTCCCCCGCATGGGAAAGCAGGACACGCCCGCCGGGATCGAGCGCCGTCCGAACAGGCAACAATTTGAATCCCGGCATTACTCCGTTCACCGTTTCCGTTTACCCCATCCAACAAGAGCCCGGCGTCTGGTTCGCGAACTACATGATCTCCGAGTACAAGGACGGCGCTGAACGCATCGTCGCGAACGTCTCGATGCGACACGCCACGCACCATACCGAAGCCAAGGCCAGGCAAGCCGCCCGCCACGCAGGGGAAAGCGCAGTGGCGCACATGCGCTTGCAACCGTCCCCGTATCGGCAAGCTACGACCCCTTCCACGTCACCGCGTGGCATTCACTGAAACAGAAAGGAGCATCCTTGGCTAAAGAAGAACTGGTGGAATTTGGCGGAAAGGTTTCGGAAGTCCTCCCGGATAACCGCTTTCGCGTCACCCTGGAGAATGGCTTCGAGGTTTGGGCCTATTCGTCCGGGCGGCTCAAGAAGAATCGCATACGTATTCTTGCGGGGGATCGCGTCACGCTCGAAATGTCGCCATACGATCTGACAAAGGGGCGCATCAACTATCGTCACAAGTCCTGAGCGAATCCGGCGTTTCCGCGC
>NZ_JBYOJR010000085.1:0-1115 GCF_057798915.1 Cupriavidus sp. 22TCCZM01-5 | reverse complement strand
TGGGCACCGCGTTCCAGTTCTGGCGCAGCGAGCGTTCGCTCGACGTGCTCAACGACCGCGCGATGGAGCTGCTGGAGCAGGTCGGCCTGACCGAGTTCGCGCAGACCGTCACGGTGAACCTGCCGTACGGGCGCAAGCGCGCGCTGGAGATCGCCACCACGCTCGCGATGGAGCCCGAGCTGATGCTGCTCGACGAACCCACGCAGGGCATGGGCCACGAGGACGTGGACCGCGTCACGCAGCTGATCAGGAAGGTCTCGGCGGGCCGCACCATCCTGATGGTCGAGCACAACATGAACGTGGTGTCGTCGATCGCCGACAAGATCACCGTGCTGCAGCGTGGCGCGATCCTCGCTGAAGGGCCGTACGCTGAAGTGTCGAAAGACCCGCGCGTGATGGAGGCCTACATGGGCACCGCCGACGCCGAGCTGCAAGGCGCGCACTGAGGAGGCCATCGACATGACGACATCCAGCGTACCCGCGCTCGAGATCAAGGACCTGCACGCCTGGTACGGCGAATCGCACATCCTGCACGGCGTGGACCTGACCGTGAACCGCGGCGAGGTGGTGACGCTGCTGGGCCGCAACGGCGCGGGCCGCACCACCACGCTGCGCGCGATCATGGGCCTGACTGGCGCGCGCAAGGGCTCGATCAAGGTCAACGGCCACGAGACCATCGGCCTGGCGACGCACAAGATCGCGCACTACGGCATCGGCTATTGCCCGGAAGAGCGGGCGATCTTCTCGAGCCTGTCGTGCGAGGAGAACCTGATGCTGCCGCCGGTGCTGAAGGGCGCCGACAGCGGCAAGGGCATGAGCGAGGCCGAGATCTACGAGATGTTCCCGAACCTGAAGGAGCGCCGCCAGAGCCAGGGCACGCGCCTGTCGGGCGGCGAGCAGCAGATGCTGGCGGTCGGGCGCATCCTGCGCACCGGCGCGAACCTGCTGCTGCTTGACGAGATCTCGGAGGGTCTGGCGCCGGTGATCGTGCAGGCGCTCGCGCGCATGATCCTGATGCTCAAGAAGAAGGGCTATACGGTGGTGATGGTGGAGCAGAACTTCCGCTTCGCCGCGCCGCTGGCCGACCGCTTCTATGTGATGGAGCACGGCAGCAT
>NZ_JBYOJR010000084.1:0-1117 GCF_057798915.1 Cupriavidus sp. 22TCCZM01-5 | reverse complement strand
AGCGGGCGATGAGCGCCGAGATGAGCATGCATTTGGGCTACAAGCCAGGCGAGCCCAAGCCGGCCGAGCAGTCCAATGCGCGTAACGGTCTGAGCGGCAAGACCGTGATCACCGACCGCGGCCCGGTGCGGGTCGAACTGCCACGCGACCGCGATGGCAGTTTCGATCCGGTTCTGATCCCGAAGCACGAACGGCGCTTTACCGGCTTCGATGAGCGCATTATCGCCATGTACGCGCGCGGCATGAGCGTGCGCGAGATCCAGGCGTTTCTGGCCGAGAGCTACGGCACCGAAGTCTCCCCGGACTTCATCAGCTCGGTCACCGACGAGGTCATGGCCGAGACCATCGCCTGGCAGAACCGTCCGCTTGAGGCCATGTACCCGGTCGTGTTCTTCGACGCGTTGCGGGTCAAGATCCGCAGTGACGGCATCGTCAGCAATAAGGCCGTGTATCTGGCATTGGGAATCCAGGCAGATGGCCAGCGCGACGTGCTGGGCCTGTGGGTCGAGCAGACCGAAGGCGCCAAGTTCTGGCTCAAGGTCTTCAATGAACTCAAGAACCGAGGCTGCCAGGACATCCTGATCGCAGTGGTCGACGGCCTCAAGGGGTTGACGGAGGCCGTTGCCACGGCCTATCCCCGCACGACGGTGCAGACCTGCATTGTGCATTTGATCCGCAACAGCCTGGAATACGCCAACTATAAGGACCGCAAGGTGCTGGCACAGGCGCTGCGTCCGATCTACAGCGCGGCCAGCGAACAAGAGGCCGGGCAGGCGCTGCAGGACTTCGCCGACGGCCCGTGGGGAGCCAAGTACCCGATGATCGTGCAGTCGTGGCGACGCGCCTGGGAGCACGTCATACCGTTCTTCGTGTTCCCGCCCGACATCCGGCGTGTGATCTACACCACGAATGCCATTGAGAGCTTGAACATGCAGTTGCGCAAGATCATCAAGACCCGGGGCCACTTCCCTTCGGATGAAGCTGCGATCAAGTTGCTGTGGCTGGCGCTGCGCAACGTGCTGACCAAGTCCGTTCGCACCACCTATGACTGGAAGTCCGCCATGAATCAGTTTGCTATTCTGTATGGCGAGCGATTTACTGCCGCTCGAAGCTGACA
>NZ_JBYOJR010000083.1:0-1195 GCF_057798915.1 Cupriavidus sp. 22TCCZM01-5 | reverse complement strand
AATGGCAAAGGAAAAGTTCGAGCGGACTAAGCCGCACGTGAACGTTGGTACGATTGGTCACGTTGACCACGGCAAGACCACGCTGACCGCAGCGATCGCCACGGTGCTGGCTTCGAAGTTCGGCGGTGCCGCCAAGAAGTACGACGAAATCGACGCGGCGCCGGAAGAGAAGGCACGCGGTATTACCATCAATACCGCCCACGTCGAGTACGAGACGGCCAACCGCCACTACGCGCACGTTGACTGCCCGGGCCACGCCGACTACGTGAAGAACATGATCACGGGTGCCGCCCAGATGGACGGCGCGATCCTGGTTTGCTCGGCTGCTGACGGCCCGATGCCGCAAACGCGCGAGCACATCCTGCTGGCCCGCCAGGTTGGCGTGCCGTACATCATCGTGTTCCTGAACAAGTGCGACATGGTGGACGACGCCGAACTGCTCGAGCTGGTCGAGATGGAAGTTCGCGAACTGCTGTCGAAGTACGAGTTCCCGGGCGACGACACCCCGATCATCAAGGGTTCGGCCAAGCTGGCGCTGGAAGGCGACAAGGGCGAATTGGGTGAAGTGGCCATCATGAACCTGGCCGACGCGCTGGACAGCTACATCCCGACGCCGGAGCGTGCCGTTGACGGTACCTTCCTGATGCCGGTGGAAGACGTGTTCTCGATCTCGGGTCGCGGCACCGTGGTGACCGGCCGTATCGAGCGCGGCGTGATCAAGGTCGGCGAGGAAATCGAAATCGTCGGTATCCGCCCGACCGTGAAGACCACCTGCACCGGCGTGGAAATGTTCCGCAAGCTGCTGGACCAGGGCCAGGCTGGCGACAACGTCGGTCTGCTGCTGCGCGGCACCAAGCGTGAAGACGTCGAGCGCGGCCAGGTGCTGTGCAAGCCGGGTTCGATCAAGCCGCACACCCACTTCACCGGCGAGGTGTACATCCTGTCGAAGGACGAAGGCGGCCGTCACACCCCGTTCTTCAACAACTACCGCCCGCAGTTCTACTTCCGTACCACCGACGTGACCGGCTCGATCGAGCTGCCGGCGGACAAGGAAATGGTGATGCCGGGTGACAACGTGTCGATCACCGTCAAGCTGATCGCCCCGATCGCCATGGAAGAAGGTCTGCGCTTCGCTATCCGCGAAGGTGGCCGTACCGTCGGCGCCGGCGTCGTGGCAAAGATCCTCGACTAAGCA
>NZ_JBYOJR010000082.1:0-1214 GCF_057798915.1 Cupriavidus sp. 22TCCZM01-5 | reverse complement strand
CTAGGGAAGGACTGATTTAATCAGCGCGGCGGTCATCGTTGAGTGGCGCGTCAGCGTTGTCATGTGCATGCCTAAGATGTGAGTCGGAGATGAAGCGCCAGATCAGTTTCGCGGAAGCGGAAAACCACGGAAGGAAGCGGGTGACGCGACGCGAGCGCTTCCTGACGGAGATGGAAAGCTTGGTGCCATGGTCGCGTCTGATTGCGGCGGTCGTGCCGTACTACCCCAAGGGCAAACGTGGACGGCCGCCGATCGGTCTGGAGCGGATGCTGCGCATTTACTTCCTGCAACAGTGGTACGGGCTGTCGGACGAAGCGCTGGAAGACGCGCTGTACGACAGCATGGCGATGCGGGCGTTTGCCGGGATCGACCTGGCGGTCGAAGCGGTGCCAGATGCGACGACGCTGCTGAAGTTTCGCCGCCTGCTCGTCGACCATGAACTGACGCGGAAGCTGTTCGACGAGATCGGCATCATGTTGTGCGAGCGGGGGCTGATGATGAAGGAAGGCACGATTGTGGATGCCACCATCATCGAGGCGCCACCGTCGACCAAGAACAAGGAGAAGAGCCGCGACCCGGAGATGCATCAGACCAAGAAGGGTAATGAGTGGCACTTTGGCATGAAGGCGCACGTCGGCGTGGATGCGGCTTCGGGGCTGGTACACAGTATGGTGGGCACCGCAGCGAACGAGTCGGATGTATCGCAGGCTCATGCCCTGCTGCATGGCCACGAGGAGCACGCGTTTGGCGACGCTGGCTACACGGGCGTGGACAAGCGCGAGGAGATGCAAGGCAAGACCGTGAAGTGGCAGGTGGCCGTCAAGCGCGGCAAGATCAAGGCGATGCGGGACGGGGCGGTCAAGGACTTGCTGATCGCCGTCGAACGGGCCAAGGCCCAGATTCGGGCGCGGGTCGAGCATCCGTTCCACGTCATCAAAAATCTGTTTGGTCATCGCAAGGTTCGCTACAAGGGCCTGGTCAAGAACACGGCGCAGTTGTTCAGCCTGTTTGGTCTGGCGAATCTGGTGCTCGGAAGGAAGCTGTTGTTGGCCTCACAGGGGAGCAATCCGTCCTGAGCGCGCAAAGCGCGCCAGGAAAGGTGCGAAACGAGAGAAAAAGCGGCTTGAATCGGCCCATCTCTCCCGCGAGCGAAAACCGAAATCATTGGCTTGTGCAACATCAAGCGCAAACCTCATTGATCAGCAGTTCCCTAG
>NZ_JBYOJR010000081.1:0-1430 GCF_057798915.1 Cupriavidus sp. 22TCCZM01-5 | reverse complement strand
ACGGGGGATGCTCGAAGACATGTTGCTGCCGCCGAAGGCCGAGGATGGTGATCGGGAGGATGTTCTTCTGGGGCCGTCGGCTGCCGCGGAACGCGCGGCATCGTTCGTCGACGAGGCCATGGAACCGATTGCGGCATACGAGGATTGGAACGCCGCCATGGAAATCGAAGGGATGAAAGGCGAAGCGCGCTGATGCCGCTTACCAGGTGGAGATGGCGCTTGTCGTTGCGAGCGGCAGGCCAATCCCGGCAGCCGGGTCGGCCATTGGCTGGATTTCGATAAAGGGCCGCTTCGACTCGACCTTGCCGAATATGGCGGCAAACGGAATGTCGGCGGCATCGCGGCCGGTGCCGATGCGCAGCAGGCCAGTCGGAATGGATACCCCCGAGGGGTCGAGCAGGTACCATCCGCCCGACAGGAACACCTCGACCACCGCGTGAAAGTCCGGCGCGCCCATGGCGGGGTCCGCGCCATAGTCCACGCTGCTGGACATACGGGCGGGAATACTCAGGGCGCGGCAGATCGCGATCATCAGGTGGGAAAAATCCCGGCATACGCCAGTGCGCTCGACAATCGTATCGATCGCCGAGGTGCGCTCATTGGTGGATCGCGAAAGAAAGCGCACATGGTTGCGCACCCACTCCCGAATCGCATACACGCGCGAATAGCCGGGGCGCATGCCGCCAAACTCGCGCATGGCGAACTCCATCATGCGGTCGGATTCGCAATACCGGCTCGGCGCTAGGTACGAAAGGACATCGAACGGGAGTTCGGCGACGGGTACCTCCGTGAGTGACATACCATCGTCCAGGCGATGATCGATGTCCACCACAGCTTCATAGCGGATGGCCAGCGGGCCCTTGTTCGCACGTATCCTGAGCAGGCGGTTGCAGAGTGGATCCGTGTACCGATCGGCTTCAACCGGTGGCGTGAGCGCCAGACGCTCGGAGACAACGGACTGTCTTGCGGTCTTCGCAGCTTCGACAATCAACAGAAAGTCTCCTGTGGGATCCAGGATCTCATAGCACAGGTTCACCGAGTACCTAAGACGGTTCATTGCTGACCTTGTGTCGACATGGGGGCGGAAACGGTGCCGGCCGCGTGAACGGCTCTGGCCACCATTTCAGTGTAGCGCCGGAAGCGGGCGAAAGGTCTGCATCAGCGGGCACCGCAGGTGCGGCGCAGCGCCTGCCTGATCAATTTGTAAGCGGGTTAGGACGGTGTGCATCGCCCCTATACTGATAGATGAAGCGTTTCAGTAGCCAGGTGCTTCTGGTTCGCCTATCACTCGTTTCCGGGCCTTCCCCCTCGATGACGTCTTAGGACTGGTGACTCCTGAAGTCACTCACGGGGATCCCTGGAAAATTCATGCAAGATGCCGCGCGGCGACCGCCGTTCGCCCAGTCCCCCAGTAGTCAAGTCAGTCAGTC
>NZ_JBYOJR010000080.1:0-1434 GCF_057798915.1 Cupriavidus sp. 22TCCZM01-5 | reverse complement strand
GCCGCGCACGGCGCCCATCTTGGCGTGGTCAAGGTCTTGTTCGAGCGGCAGGTTCTGGATGGTGAGGGACATGATGTAACTCCTTGGGGTACTGGGTTTGCTTAGGGTGGTGAGCATCGGGTGTTGCGCTCGCAGGCATATACGCATGGTGTGTGCCAGCACCGGTCCAGGCACCGGAATTCGGAGGCAAGCGTCTGAAAACAAAAAGAAAAATATGAATTCGGCGAAGATGGGAGGGGCTGGCCTGGCCGGCGTGCAGTCTGCCCGGGACCGACACTGCTCCAGCACGTGTCTGCGACGCGCCGACACCCGCGCGGCAGCCGGTGAACGACGAGGCCATCAGGAGGAACGATTCGCCGCCAGCGGACACGAATCAGGACAGGGCCATGGAATGCGTCGACACCGCCCCGGGGCGGGCGACTCACATTTCCCGGCACGACCGATTGGAAGGAGGGTCGACATGAACGCAAAGTCAGAACTGGTTCCCGCCACCGAACTGGCGCAACGCAACCCCATCCGCTTTCCCAATGAAAGCGCGGAATACCGCCAGGCGCGCAACGCGCTGCTCGCAGAGGAGATCGAATTGCGCCGGCACATTGAACGCGTGGCCGAACAGCGGCGCAGGCTGCCGCCAGGCGGCGAGGTGACGAAGCGCTATACGTTCCAAAGTGAAAACGGTCCAGTCACGCTTGGCGATCTGTTCGGCGACAAGGACACGCTGGTCATCTACAGCTACATGTTCGGGCCTCAGCGCGAGAAGCCCTGTCCAATGTGCACGTCGATCATGGCATCGTGGGACCACAAGGTGCCGGATATCGAGCAACGCGTGGCGCTGGCGATGGTGGCCCGCTCGCCCATCGACCGGCTGGTGGCCGCCAGGCGGGCGCGCGGCTGGACCAAACTGAAGGTCTATGCGGACGTCGACGGGGATTTCACGCGCGACTATGTCAGTCCAGAGGATGCGGACATGCCGGGTTATACGGTCTTCACGCGCCGGGACGGGAAGATCCGGCATTTCTGGAGCGGCGAGTTGTTCGGCATCCCGCCCGACCCCGGACAGGATCCGCGTGGCGCGCCGGACCTTGACCCGCTGTGGAGCCTGCTGGACACCACGCCGCAAGGGCGGGGCAAAGACTGGTATCCGAAGCTGGAGTATTAGCACGGACGCGCCGCTTGCCGCGCGCGCAGTCTCAGCGTCCATCTCAGCGCAAACAAGGGCCGCCCGTCAAAGGGCGGCCCTTGCGGTGGCGGAGGCAAGGGGCAACGCGGGCGCGCCTCCTCCTCCGCCGGATACAACCTGGTACGGCTCAATGCTGCAGGGCCGCGACGATCCCGCCAACGTTGTTGATGGTATTCGTCACGCTCTTCATATCGACGTCGGTGCGGGTCGAGGCATCGACCTGCGTGACCGGGGCGAAGATCGTGTTGGGGCTG
>NZ_JBYOJR010000079.1:0-1448 GCF_057798915.1 Cupriavidus sp. 22TCCZM01-5 | reverse complement strand
CGCGAGCGCGCGGCTGTGGGACGACGGCGTGATCGACCCGGCGCAGACGCGCACGGTGCTGGGCCTGGGCCTGTCGGCGAGCCTGAACGCGCCGATCGAAGATATGAAGTTCGGCGTGTTCCGGATGTAAGCCGGCCGCAGATCCCAACGCTTATCCAAGCCAGACAGCCATGGAATTCACCACGCTTACCGTCACCATCGCCCGCCATGTGGCGACTGTCACGCTGAACCGTCCGGACGTACGCAACGCGTTCAACGAGACCGTCATCGCCGAGCTGACCGAGGCCTTCCGCGTACTCGGCGGCAACGACGAAGTGCGAGCCATCGTCCTCGCCGGCAACGGCCCGGCATTCTGCGCCGGAGCCGACCTGAACTGGATGAAGAAGATGGCCGGCTACTCGAACGACGAGAACCGCGCCGATGCGCTGGCCCTCGCGAGGATGCTGCATACCATCTGGTCCTGCCCGCGCCCGGTCGTCGCTCGCATTCAGGGCGACACCTACGCCGGGGGCGTGGGCCTCGCTGCCGTATGCGACATCTCGGTGGCCGCCGACCATGCGCACTTCTGCCTGTCGGAAGCGCGCCTTGGCCTGCTGCCCGCCACCATCAGCCCGTACGTGATCCGTGCCATGGGCGAGCAGGCATCGCGCCGCTACTTCATCACCGCCGAGCGCTTCGATGCCACCGAAGCGCTACGCCTGGGCTTCGTCCACGCCGTGGTGCCGGCCGACGCGCTGGACGCGAAGGTCGAGGAAATCACCGCGGCGCTGGTGGGCAACAGTCCCAACGCCGTGCGCGAGAGCAAGCGGCTGGTGCAGGAAGTCGCGGGCCGCGTGATCGACAACCACCTGCTCGCCGATACGGCGGACCGCATTGCCGCGATCCGCGCCTCGGAAGAAGGCCGCGAAGGCGTGCGCGCCTTCCTGGAAAAACGCTCGCCAGCCTGGAAGCCGGCTTAAGTTAGAGCCGACCGCCGCACCCGACACCCCTATCAAGAGAACCCCGGCAGCATGCCGTGGCAGCGCCTGCCCGCTGCCGGCATGCGGCAGCGGTCGCGGCCGACACCGCCCGCCCCCATCCCAGGAGAAACCATGTTCAACAAGATCCTGATCGCGAACCGAGGTGAAATCGCCTGCCGCGTCGCCGCCACCTGCCGCCGGCTGGGCATCCGCACCGTCGCGGTGTACTCCGACGCCGACGCCGATGCGCGCCACGTCGCCTTCTGCGACGAAGCCGTCCATATCGGCGGCGCCGCGGCGCGCGACAGCTACCTGCGCGCCGACCACATCATCGAGATGGCGAAGGAGACCGGCGCTCAGGCGATCCATCCCGGCTACGGCTTCCTCTCCGAGAACGAAGCCTTTGCCGAGGCCTGCGCCGCGGCTGGACTGGTCTTCATCGGTCCGCCGGCCTCCGCGATCCACGCGATGGGCAGCAAGAGCGCGGCC
>NZ_JBYOJR010000078.1:0-1529 GCF_057798915.1 Cupriavidus sp. 22TCCZM01-5 | reverse complement strand
CCCAGCACCGTGCGCGTCTGCGCCGGGTCGATCACGCCGTCGTCCCACAGCCGCGCGCTCGCGTAGTACGGGTGGCCCTGGTGCTCGTACTGGTCGCGGATCGGCTGCTTGAACGCCTCTTCTTCCTCCACGCTCCACTTGCCGCCTTTCGCCTCGATGCCGTCGCGGCGCACCGTCGCCAGCACGCTCGCGGCCTGTTCGCCACCCATCACCGAGATACGAGCATTCGGCCACATCCACAGGAAGCGCGGCGAATACGCGCGGCCGCACATGCCGTAGTTGCCGGCACCGAACGAGCCGCCGATGATCACCGTGAACTTCGGCACCTGTGCGGTCGCCACGGCCGTCACCATCTTGGCGCCGTTGCGCGCGATGCCCTCGTTCTCGTACTTGCGGCCCACCATGAAGCCGGTGATGTTCTGCAGGAACACCAGCGGGATCTTGCGCTGGCAGCACAGCTCGATGAAGTGCGCGCCCTTGAGCGCCGACTCCGAGAACAGGATGCCGTTGTTGGCGACGATGCCGACCGGGTAACCCCAGATGCGCGCAAAACCGCATACCAGCGTGGTGCCGTAGCGCGCCTTGAACTCGTCGAACTCGGAGCCGTCGACGATGCGCGAGATCACCTCACGCACATCGAACGGCTTGCGCGTGTCGGTCGGGATCACGCCATACAGTTCCTCGACCGGATACAGCGGCTCGGCCGGCGCGTGCAGGCGGATCTGGTCGGGCTTGCGCCGGTTCAGGTGCTGCACGATGTTCCGGGCCAGCGACAGCGCGTGATGGTCGTTCTGCGCGAAGTAGTCCGCCACGCCAGACAGCCGCGTATGCACGTCGGCACCGCCGAGATCCTCGGCGCTGACCTCTTCACCGGTGGCCGCCTTCACCAGCGGCGGGCCGCCGAGGAAGATGGTGCCCTGATTCTTGACGATGATCGATTCGTCGCTCATCGCCGGCACATAGGCGCCGCCGGCCGTGCAAGAACCCATCACCACGGCGATCTGCGGGATGCCCTGCTTGGACAGGTTGGCCTGGTTGTAGAAGATGCGGCCGAAATGGTCGCGGTCGGGAAACACGTCGTCCTGGTTCGGCAGGTTGGCACCGCCGGAGTCGACCAGGTAGATGCACGGCAGGTTGTTCTGCTCGGCGATCTCCTGCGCGCGCACATGCTTCTTGACCGTCATCGGGTAGTAGGTGCCGCCCTTCACGGTCGCGTCGTTGCAGACGATCACGCATTCCTGCCCGGCCACGCGGCCGATGCCGGTGATGATGCCGGCGCCCGGCGCGGCATTGTCGTACATGTCATACGCGGCGAGCTGCGACAGCTCCAGGAACGGGGTGCCCGGGTCCAGCAGTTGCTGCACGCGGTCACGCGGCAGCAGCTTGCCGCGCGACAGGTGCTTGTCGCGCGCGGCATCGCCGCCGCCTTCGGCCAGCTTCGCCACCTTGGCCTTGAGGTCGGCCACCAGCGCCTGCATGGCTTCGGCGTTGGCCTTGAACGCTTCGGAGCGTGCGTTGAGTTTGGTTTC
>NZ_JBYOJR010000077.1:0-1659 GCF_057798915.1 Cupriavidus sp. 22TCCZM01-5 | reverse complement strand
CCCTCCATGTCAGGATAGTTGTCGCCTCGCCGCCTTTCGATGAAGGACAATGGAGGGCGGAAGCGGTTTTGGGTAATGAAGCGCTATTCGGACGAGTTCAAGGAGTTGGTGGTCGAGCAGATGATGCCGCCCTTGAACCGATCAGTGGCGGAGCTAGCCAAGGAAACGGGTGTCACGACAGTGAGCCTGCGCACCTGGCGCCACGAGGCTCGAGAACAAGGAAAGGTTGTGCCAGGCAACGGCAAGCGGAGTGACAAATGGTCCAGCGCGGACAAGTTCCGGGTGGTGCTCGAAACAGCGCCTCTGAGTGAAGCGGAGTTGTCCGAATACTGCCGCAGGAAGGGCATTCAACCCGAGCAGATCCGGCAGTGGCGTGCTGCCTGCGAGCAGGCCAATGCGCCTGAGCGGGTCAGGTTGAGCCTGGCGCAGCGCCGCGAGGAACAAGCCGCCAAGAAGCAGATCCGGGACCTGGAGCGCGAACTCAAGCGCAAGGATGCGGCACTGGCTGAGACCGCGGCGCTGCTGGTTCTCAGAAAAAAAGCCGAGGCGATCTGGGGAAGGGACGAGGAGGACTGATCAACGTCTCGGATCGCCGCGAAGCCATTGCGTTGATCGATGAAGCGGTGGGCAGCGGTGCGCGCCAGTCCAACGCCTGCAAGGAACTGGGCTTGAACGAGCGCACCTTGCAGCGCTGGCGCCATACGCCGGAGGATGGCCGCCCGGGCGCGCAGCGCCCGGTGCCGGCCAACAAGCTCAGCGAGGGCGAGCGGCAGGCCGTGCTGGCCGCCGCTAACAGCCCCGGCTACGAGAGTCTGACGCCGCACCAGATCGTGCCGAAGCTGGCCGACGAGGGGCGGTACCTGGCCTCGGAATCGACGTTTTACCGCGTGCTTAAGGCCGAAGGCCAAGCGCACCGGCGCGGGCGCACCCACAACGCCAAGTCCCGTGCGCCGACCACGCACCGTGCCGATGACCGCAACCAGGTGTGGTGCTGGGATATCACGTGGATGCCCACCACGGTGAAGGGCCGCTTCTTCTACTGGTACATGATGCAGGACATCTACAGCCGCAAGCTGGTGGTCAATGAAGTGCATGAAAGCGAGTCGGAGGAACATGCCAAGCGGCTGCTCGAACTGGGCTGTCTGCGCGAGCAGACGGCTGGCCGGCCGCTGGTGCTGCACTCGGACAATGGCAGCGTCATGAAGGGGCTGAGTATGCGCGCTGCGATGCACGAATTGGGCGTGGTGCCCTCATACAGTCGTCCGCGCGTGAGCAACGACAACGCTTACGCCGAAGCGTTGTTCCGCACGGCCAAGTACTGTCCGCTATGGCCTGAGCGGCCGTTCGACACGTTGGAGCAGGCGCGCGACTGGGTATATCGGTTCGTGCGTTGGTACAACGAGGAACACCGCCACAGCGGGCTGAAATACGTCACGCCGAACCAGCGGCACAGTGGAGAAGCGAAGCCCCTGCTGGCGCGACGCATGATGGTGTATCAGGCCGCCCGTGCCCGGCATCCGCAGCGCTGGTCGCGAGGGATCCGGGATTGGGAGTTGGATCCTGTGGTCTATCTAAACCCGGAACGGGCCGAGCAGGAGCCTAAGGAGTACAAAAAGGCAGCATAGCGGCGGACGCGACAACTACCTTGACACACACCGC
>NZ_JBYOJR010000076.1:0-1682 GCF_057798915.1 Cupriavidus sp. 22TCCZM01-5 | reverse complement strand
GCGATTGTCCAGCCGGTTTTGAAAGGTCGTCCCGCCAGCTCAATTCAAATGTCGGCACGGGCGTGCTTTTTGTGTGGGTTTTGATGCTTTTGGGGTGTGTCCGTAGGGCAGTGGTGCTGGCCTGACGTGGCCGAGTCCAACTCAGGGTGGGGCGGTTCCTTTGCCGTCGGCAAAGTTAAAATGTCCGCCTTCTGTTGGCGCGGCGCGCCAGCCAACGCGCGCTCCAGATCGAGCCGGTTGATCAGGCGCTGGCGCTTGGTGTTCGGCGCCGGCCGGTGCGGGCGCGGCGGCTCGCCCGCCAGCGTGCGCGACGGCCCGATGGTTTGCCGGCTGTCGCGCAGCGCCTGCACCTGCGCGGCGAGCGCCAGCACGTGCCCGAGCCGCTTGTGCTCGACGACCGCGCCCTGGTCGATCTCGGCGAGCCGGTCATAGGTGGTGTAGGGCAGGGAGGCGCCATCGGCCCACAGCTCGATGTGGCCATCCGGATATTCGGCGACCTCGAGGTAGCGGTGGATCAGGCGCCGGTGCTCGGGGCGGTCCTCGAGCAAATACATCACCTTCTTGTACTGCAAGGTCAGGCTCTGCGAGACCTTGCGCCATTCGCGCCAGCTGAAGATCCGTGCCAGATCCTCATCGCCGCGCAGCGGCCGGTGCGCGTCGAAGTCGCGCTTGGGCACCTTGGCAAAGCGCGCGTTGAAGTCGGCCATGAAGACCGGCGCATAGGCATTGGCGGCGTCCATCGAGCTGATCCCGCGCAGGCGCAGCTCCTTCACCAGGCGGTCCTGCAGGGTGCCGTTCATGCGCTCGACGCGGCCCTTGGCCGGGCTCGAATTGGCGCACAGGATGTCGATGTTCAGCTCGAACAGCGCGCGCCCGAACTGGGTGTAGCCGCGGCCTTCGGCGCTGTCCTTGGCATTGACGCGGAAGATGCCGGCCTTGTCCGAATAGAACGTGAGCGGCTTGCCGTGGCGCTCGACATAGGCGCGCGTGGCCGTGAAATACGCCGGCGTCGACTCGGTCGGCACGAACAAAAGCTGCATCAACTGGCCGGTGGCGTCGTCGACGTAGACCAGCAGCGTGCAGGCCGGCGCCCGGCCCTCGAACCAGGCGTGGTCGCTGCCGTCGATCTGCACCAGCTCGCCCAGGCAGGCGCGGCGGTTGCGCGGCTGGTGCACCTTGGGCGGGCGCAGCTTGCGCGGGACCCAGAAACCGGCGTCAATCATGATCCGGCGCACCGTTTCCGTGGCCAGGTCGATGCCATGGCGCTCGCGCAGCTTCTCGGCGGCCAGGGTCGGGCCGAAGTCGGCGTAGCTGTCGCGGATCAGGCCGCGGACGCGGGATTCGAGTCCGGGCGGCAGCTGGCGATGACCAGGAGCGCCTTGGCGACGATTCTGCAAGCCCGGCGCGCCTTCGCTCTGATACCGACGTAGCAGGCGCAGCGTCTGGCGTGGACTCAGGCCCAGACGAGCCGCCGCAATGCCGGTCTTCAGGTGTCCGTCCGCCAAGGCCTGCAAGACCTTGAGTCGATCCAATTGGCGCATCGTCATGGTGATCGTGTCCGGTCGCATGGCGGCTCCCTGGCAGGCTGCGACTGGACAGGGTACCTTGCCAAGACTCGGACATTTGAATCTGGCTATAAGCGGACATTAGAATCTGGCGCCAACAGCGATGCTACGCATAAT
>NZ_JBYOJR010000075.1:0-2485 GCF_057798915.1 Cupriavidus sp. 22TCCZM01-5 | reverse complement strand
TGTCTTCACGGATGGCGCACGCATCGGACCGCGCGATGTCTTTACCGATGGTGCCCGCATCGATTCCAGGGACGTCTACACGGACGGCTCCCGCAACTAGGCCCTGCCGCTTACCACGCGCCCGATAGCAAATGCCTTGTTGAGGAGCGGGTTGCGCAGTTCGAGCGGCGACCTTGGCTTTGCGATCAAAGGCATCAAAACAGGGTCAAGGAAGCGGAAATCGCTCCCCCGATGTGAAGCTAGGTTCTGCCCACACGAAATTGCTGTTGAGCACCCGGAAGCTGTGCGCGGCGTGGATGAAGCGCGTTGAGCCAGTGCGAGCAGGCCGTAACAAGGACTTCAATATGCATAAACACGATACTTACGCAAATTTCAGGGAGCGCGGCATAGCATTGCCGAACGTGGGCGCAGGAAAAAGGCGGCGCCGCCGAGCGCCTGGTTGTTATCGACCTGCTACGACGCTTCATGCTCATCTCAAGCACTGTCTGGTGAGCGCGACAAGTCCGCGCGCTCTGCGTTCGGGGTGGCCCGGATTCCGCTTGGCGCGTGCGTCGAGATTGAGTTGATTTTCGGGATTGCCAGCGGGCGTGCCCCCGCTTGATGAGGTGGAGAGGAATATGTCAGAGAATATCAATTCGCGTCGTCGCGGCTTCATGGGCAAGACAGCCGTGGCGCTTGTTGCTTCCGAGTTCGGCGTGCTGGGCTCCGCCAGGGGCCAGACACGTTCGCCGAATTCGTCGATCCTGCTTTCGGCCAGGCCGGGTACCCATACATCGTTTGCGTCGATGAAGCAGATCGACGCCGGGCTGCTCAATGTCGGCTACGCCGAGGCGGGGCCGGTCGACGGACCCGCGGTCATCCTGCTGCACGGCTGGCCTTACGATATTCATAGCTTTGTTGACGTCGCGCCGCTGTTGGCACCGCGCGGGTATCGCGTGATTGTCCCGTATCTGCGGGGCTACGGTACTACGCGTTTCTTGTCGCAAGAGACAATGCGTAACGGCCAACCGACAGCCGTGGCTGCCGATATCGTCGCGCTGATGGATGCACTCAATATCCGGCAGGCGACACTCGCTGGGTTCGATTGGGGGGCGCGCACCGGCGATATCATCGCGGTGCTGTGGCCGGAGCGCTGCAAGGGTCTGGTGTCGGTAAGCGGCTACCTGATTGGGAGTCAGAAGGCCGGTGCGTCGCCGCTGCCGCCCGAGGCAGAGTTCCAGTGGTGGTACCAGTTCTACCTTGCAACGGATCGCGGGCGGGCCGGCTATGAAAAATACACCCACGATTTTGCCAAGCTGATCTGGAGGCAAGCCTCGCCGAGGTGGAAGTTCGATGACGCCACCTTCGAGCGGAGTGCGTCGGCCTTCAACAATCCGGACCATGTCGCCATTGCCGTTCACAATTATCGCTGGCGGCAAGGTCTTGCCTCTGGCGAGGCAAAGTACGATGCTTTTGAGCAGCAACTTGCCTTGGCGCCGACCATTGGTGTGCCGACCATCACCATGGAAGGCGATACCAACGGTGCACCTCACCCTCCGCCCAGCGCCTACGCGCGCAAGTTCACCGGGAAATACGAGCACAGGACTATCACGGGGGGCATCGGCCATAACCTTCCCCAGGAAGCGCCCCAGGCATTCGCTCAGGCCGTGATCGACGTCGACAGGCTTTAGTGCGGCAGACCCGGGGACCAATCGCGCAATGGCGGCTCACGGATGCCGACAGAAGGTCAGCAACGACAAACTCGGCAACGTGGCGCTAGTGCGGGACCGGTTGTGTCTTGAGACTGTACAGGCGAACGCGGCATGCGCCGTTTTACCGAGGTTTCCCCCTCAAGCAAACGCAATATGAACGAAACCGTATCGAAGACCGGGCGCCGCCCGACTAGCGACTCGTCGAGAGTGTCGACTGCGGCCCTGGCAGGATTCGCAGGCATCGCGGTCAATACCGCGCTGCTGTCCATCGCCGATCACTTCGGGCTCGTCACCGCGCGCGGCGGATTGTTGACGCTGCTCGCACAGACGCTCGGCATGTCGGCATTACCGCTTGTCAGGCTTTACGCGTTCCAGCAGGTCTTCCACATCGCCATCGGCATCGCGATGGCCGTGTTCTACGCGTTCACGTTCGCGAGGCTCCCTGCCAGCGCGCTGATCAAAGGTCTTTTATACGCACTCGCTATATGGCTGTTGAATGCATGCATGGTTCTACCGCTGATCGGCCAGGGGTTCGCAGGGCATAGCGTGCTCACGGCAGGCGGCATGCTGTTCTTCGCGATCGCGCACATAGCATTCTTTGTTGTCACCGCACTGCTCTACCAGTGCTGGCGGGAACACTAGCTGCGTCCTGCAAGAAGCTTAATTAATGATACAAGATCCCGTAGGATCGGGCCTGTCCGTATTTTTGTGTGCGAGGCGGTTTTGAATTTTGTCAGCTTCGAGCGGCAGTAAATCGCTCGCCATACAGAATAGCAAACTGATTCATGGCGGAC
>NZ_JBYOJR010000074.1:0-3297 GCF_057798915.1 Cupriavidus sp. 22TCCZM01-5 | reverse complement strand
TGGCGGTCTCGACGGGCGCTGACTTCACGATGCGTCACTCGACTTCAACTCGATTGTCCTGGCGCCATGCGCTTGGCCATGGGGGCACTGGTGCAGAGTTGATGAGTTCGGTCGCCCATGGAAGCCGGCGCTGAAGCTGGGGCGCTGAACGCCGCCATACGCGCGAGCCTTGTTCGAGCTAGTCATCCAGCCTGCTAAAGGAGCTGCGCTGCGGGATTCAGCGCCAAGAAGTCCGCCTAGCCCTATGGCCCTCGCGGCAACCTGCGTGGCCATGGCGCTCCAGGTAGGCGCGCGTCGTGGCAAAGCATGTGAACGCAGTACCACTTTGGCACATCGATGCCACCGGTCCAGGAGCCCCTGTCGCTACTTGCCCGAGAGGGGCGGCGTCCATACCGATTGGTCTGACCCATGGCCAAGCGCAACAGGCGCCGCCTTCACGTTCTCCACATTCATCAGCCTCGCGTAGTGGCACGCGCTGCACCGCACGCCCCGTCATGGCGCTATGAGGGCAATTTGAAATTTCAATCGTGCAAGGGGAATGATCCGTGATCTCCCGGCGTATACGCATTAACGACCGCAACATGGCGCTGCACACCAAGCCTCGCAGGTCCGATCGTTGAACTGTCATCTCTGTATTCGTTCGCCAAGGAGTCATTCATGAAACGCCTCAGCCAAATCTCCGGTGCCGCCCTGCTGATTGCCACCGTTACCACCTTCGCCTCACAAGCCGCCGTTGCCGCGGTCAATTCGCCTCGTGACGTCTATACGGATGGCGCGCGTATCGGCCAGCGTGATGTCTTCACGGATGGCGCACGCATCGGACCACGCGATGTCTTTACCGATGGCGCACGCGTCGGACCGCGCGACGTGTTCTCCGATGGCGCCCGCATTGATTCGAGGGACGTCTACACGGACGGCTCCCGCAACTAGGCCCTGCCGCTTTCCACACACCCGATAGCAAATGCCTTGTTGAGGAGATTCCCCGTGAACGCCCCAATGCGGCTCGTCCATGCAGCAGTCAGCTCGGTAACACCCCTCTTCGCCACTCCAGTTTTTTCACAATATTCGCAAGTCGCCGCGCTTATTTTCTTGGCGCTGAATTTCATCTTGTCCGCCCTGGACTCGATATAACTACTTCATGAGCTTTGAGGAATGCAACTATGAAAACGTCCTTCGCCAACTTTGTCGCGACCATTTCCATTGCCGCATTCGCCTCAGCCGGCGGCATCCGTTTGGCCTCTGCAGCCGATGCCAGGCAATCGGTGGCAGGAAGCGATACCCACCCCATCACCCGCGCCGAGCTGCTCCATGAGCTCCAGGAACTGAAATCCGTGGGCTACGACCCATCCGACGATAACTTTCCGGAATCACTTCAGAAGGCGCAGCGTAAGCTGGACGAGAAGCGCCGTGCGGAATCGGCAATGGCGGCGACTCAAGCCTACCAGCCGGCGGAAACGGATTTGGCACGCTAGGCTCTGTTCACAATTGCACCATTGGTCCAAAGGCACAGGCAAGCGACGCGAAGACAAGGTAGCTGTCGGCTCGCTTGTCATACCGAGTGGAGACACGGCGAAAATGCTTGATACGGTTGAAGAATCTCTCGACCAGATTACGGGTGCGATACAGGGCGCGGCTGTAGCGTCGCTTGCGGGGACCCGGTTCGAGCGCGGCGGAATCACGGCCTTTGCGCCTGCGGCGCGAACGGCCTGCACGAAGGCATCGGCGTCGTAGCCTTTGTCCGCGATCATCGCGTCCGCGGTAAGCCCTTCGATCAACTCTGCCGCGCAGGAGATGTCGCCAGCCTGACCATCGGTGAGAATCAACCGCAGAGGCCGTCCAAGGGCATCGATTGCCCAATAGCGAAAAGGAAATTCAAAATGTCTAAAGTTTGGCTAATCACTGGAAGCGGAAGTGGTCTGGGTCGAATCATTGCCGAAGCAGCTTTGGCTGCTGGCAACCAAGTCGTCGCGACCGCCCGCGACGTTCGTCAGTTGGGCGAACTGGTGGCTCGGTTTGGCGCGAATGTCCGGGCGGTCGGGCTCGACGTCACAGACGAGTCTCAAGGTCAGGCGGCGGTCGATGCAGCGGTCGATGCGTTTGGCCGGCTTGACGTGGTCGTGAATAACGCAGGTTACGGGGACACCCGTCCGTTTGAGCAGGTTCCATCGAACGAGTTTCGCCGACTGGTCGAGACCTGCTTTTTCGGTGTTGTGAATCTTACCCGCGCTGCGCTTCCTGTCATGCGGCAACAGCGCCGCGGACACATCATCCAGATTTCTTCGCTGGGCGGTCGTACGGCGTTCCCGGGCAACGCGGCCTATTTCGCGTCAAAGTGGGCCGTTGGTGGCTTCACCGAAGGTCTGGCGCAGGAGACTGCACCTTTCGGCGTCAAGGTTACCGCGCTTGAGCCGGGTGGAATGCGTACCAATTGGGGAAAGCGTGCGCACGCAGACCGACCGGTCTTGTTGCCAGATTACGAACCCTCAGTCGGTGCAAGCGTGAAACAGATGGAAGGCTATTGGGGCAATGAGTCTGGGGATCCCGTCAGAGTCGCTCAGGTTGTTCTTCGGATTGCCGAAACTGAGACAGTACCGCCGCACATTCTCCTCGGAAGCGACGCTTTCCAGATTGCGCGTCAGGCGGAGCAAGCAAGAACAGCCGATGCAGATCGTTGGCAAGCGGTCAGCGTCTCAACTGACGTCGGTGCTGTCGGTCCCATTCCGACGTTTCCGACGAATTGAATGGGGCGTAACGCAGCAGGCGAAAAAATGGGCCCTGTCTAGGAGATGGGCCCTTTTTGCGTCTCAAGACCTTTTGTTAACGGCTAGCTCGTCGCCCATTCTTTTGCCGGGATGATCATTACCGCGACTGGCGTTCACAAGAATGTCTCCGCACTGGTTCTCGTGGCGGCGCGAGCCCCGGATGCCGGCGAAGACTACACCGCGTTGGCCAAAACCTACCCTACGCCACCAGCCACGGCTGCCATTGTGTTTGATGGCGATGAGGGACGTCTGAGCGAGTCTGCATTTCTACGCGACTTCGCGGGCGACCTTCCAGAAGCACGGCGCCGACGCTGTACGCCGTCCAGGAACCGTTCCACAAGGCCCTGCTAATGGGTAAGACCGCCAATGCCGCATAGCGATCGAAGCCCAGCTTCTATGCAGTTTCCGCAGATGATTGGACGATCAACTCGGATCATCGACTCTTCAACGGTTCATGGCCAAGCGCATAGGGGCCAGGACAATCGAGTTGAAGTCGAGTGACGCATCGTGAAGTCAGCGCCCGTCGAGACCGCCA
>NZ_JBYOJR010000073.1:0-4251 GCF_057798915.1 Cupriavidus sp. 22TCCZM01-5 | reverse complement strand
TCGTTGATGGCCAGCCGCCAGGCGACGCGCTTTTCTGCTTACTCTTTTGTCGCTCGGACAAAAGAGTAAGTCGCCGGCTACGCCGGCGAAACAGCAGCGCCTGCCAAGAACGACAGCGCAATCCCAACCACAAAGCCCCGCCGGCCACGCCGGCGAAACAGCAGCGCCTGCCAAGCACGCCGAGCCAGTCACCACCACAAAGCCCCCGCCGGCCCCTCCGCTCAACTCACTCGCCGCGCCTGCTCCCAGGCCAAATCGGCCACGCGCGCAAAGCGCTCGCCCATGGCATGCGCCTCGGCACTGGAGGCGGTCCCGCGTGCGGCACGGCCCTTGACGCCATGCAGGATCGCCGCGAAGCGGAACATATTGAAGGCAATGTAGAAGTCCAGATTGCCAATACCGTCGCGACCGGTTCGACGGCAATAGGCCTCCACATACCCCGCCTCGTCAGGCAAGCCGGCCGCCGCCAGATCGCGCCCCGCGATGCCGCCCAGGATATCGGGCGGCATGCGGAACATCATGGCGTGGTACGCGAAGTCGGCAAGCGGATCGCCCAGGGTCGACAGTTCCCAGTCCAGCACTGCCAGCACGCGCGGCTCGGCGGGATGGAAAATCAGGTTATCGGCCCGGAAGTCGCCGTGCGTGATGGCAACGTCGTCGGTGGCGGGCAGGTGCCGTGGCAGCCAGTCGACCAGCCGGTCCATTGCCGGATGCCGCCCGGCCAGCTCGTCGCTCAGGTACTGTTGCGACCAGCGCGCCACCTGGCGGGCGACATAGCCGCCGGCCTTGCCGTAGTCACCAAGCCCGATGGCGTCGGGATCGATCGCATGCAGCCCGGCCAGCGTCGCGTTCATCGCATCCATGTAGGCAGCGCGCTCGCCGGACGGCACGTCGGCGAAGCCGGCATCCCAGAAGATCCGGCCTTCGACCAGGTCCATCACGAAGAACCAGCTGCCGATCACCGCATCGTCGGTACAGAGTCCGTGGATGCGCGGTACCGGAAAGCCCGCCTGCCCCAGCGCCGCCATCACGCGTGCTTCGCGCTCCACCGCATGGGCACCCTTGAGCAGCTGGCCGGGCGGCTTGCGCCGCAGCACATAGCTGCGCCCCGGCGTGCGCAGGCGGTAGGTGGGGTTGGATTGCCCGCCCTTGAACTGGTCGATCGTCAGCGGCCCGGCATAGCCGTCGACGTGCTGCGCCATCCAGCGCTCCAGAGCCGCCTGGTCGAAGCGGTGCTGCGCGCGCACCGGCACCGTGCCGGCGAAATCATGGACTTCAGACATGGCTTGCCTCAAAGCGAATTGATGGAATGGCCGCCGTCTACCGGCAGCACCGTGCCGGTCATGAAATCGGACGCGTCGGAGGCCAGCAACAGCAGCGCGCCGTCGAGCTGGCGCGGCTGTCCGAGCCGGCGCTGCGGGATACGCCGGATCAGCGCCTGTCCGCTTTCGGTCTCGAAGAAGCTGCGGTTGATATCGGTCTCGAAATAGCCCGGCGCAAGCGCATTGACACGGATGCCATGGCGCGCCCACTCCAGCGCCAGCGAGCGCGTGAGATGGATCAGCCCCGCCTTGGCCGCGGCGTACGCCGGCACCTGCTGGGCCACGCGCAGGCCAAGGATCGAAGCGATATTGATGATGCTGCCGCCCGTCCCGGCATCGCGCATCATGCGCGCGGCGCGCTGCGCGACGCGCCAGGCGCCGTTCAGGTTGGTGTCGATCACGCTGTGCCACTGCGCCTCGTCCACCTCCATGGCCGCCCCCGTGGTGGCGATGCCGGCGCTGTTGACGACGATCTGCACCGGCCCGAGTTCGCGCCGCGCACCCTCGAATGCCGCATCGACCCAGGTGGGATCCCTGACGTCGAGCGCGACCACGCACCCCTGTCCGCCCTGCTTGCGCAGTTCGGCCAGCAAGGCCTCGCCTTCGCCCACGCGCCGCCCGGCCAATGCCACCTTGCAGCCCGCGCGCGACAGCGTCTTCGCGAAATGCAGGCCAAGCCCGCTGAAGGCGCCGGTGACCAGCGCCACCTTGCCCTCCAGGTCGGCAAACGGGCCCAGGCCGCGTCCATCGTGCTGCGTCATTGCCATGTCTCCTGTGTTCTCTGTTGTCTGCGTGAAAGCCTGCTTACGCAGCCTTGACCATGTCCTCGACCACCTTCTTGGCATCGCCGAACACCATCATGGTCTTGTCCATGTAGAACAGTTCGTTGTCCAGCCCGGCATAGCCGGACGCCATCGAGCGCTTGTTGACGATGACGGTCTTGGCCTTGAAGGCCTCCAGGATCGGCATGCCGGCGATCGGCGACTTCGGGTCGGTCTTCGCCGCAGGGTTCACGACGTCGTTGGCGCCGAGCACCAGCACCACGTCGGCCTGGCCGAATTCGCTGTTGATGTCTTCCATTTCGAAGACCTGGTCGTACGGCACCTCGGCCTCGGCCAGCAGCACGTTCATGTGGCCCGGCATGCGGCCGGCCACCGGGTGGATCGCGTACTTCACCGTCACGCCCTTTTCGGTCAGCTTCTCCGTGAGTTCCTTCAGGGCATGCTGCGCGCGCGCCACGGCCAGGCCGTAGCCCGGCACGATGATCACGGTCTCGGCATTGCCCATCAGGAATGATGCATCATCGGCCGAACCCGACTTCACATTGCGCTGCACCTGCGAGCCGCCGGCACCGGCTGCTGCGGCATCGCTGCCGAAGCCGCCCAGGATCACGTTGAAGAACGAGCGGTTCATCGCCTTGCACATGATGTACGAGAGGATGGCACCGGACGAACCCACCAGCGAGCCGGCGATGATCAGCATCGGGTTGTTCAGCGAGAAGCCGATGCCGGCGGCCGCCCAGCCCGAGTACGAGTTCAGCATCGACACCACCACCGGCATGTCGGCACCGCCGATCGGGATGATGATCAGCACGCCCAGCACGAAGGCAATGGCGAGCATCACCAGGAACGGCAGCCACTCCTGCGTCATGAAGAACGCGATGCCGAAGCCGACCATCGCGACCGCCAGCGCCAGGTTCAGCATGTGCTGGCCGGCGAACACCACCGGCGCACCCTGGAACAGGCGGAACTTGTAGCGCCCGGCCAGCTTGCCGAACGCGATCACCGAACCGGAGAACGTGATGGCGCCGACAAAGCAGCCGATGAACAGCTCGACGCGGTTGCCCGTCGGGATCTCGTGCGAGCCCGCCGGTGCGATGCCGAAGGCCGCAGGCTCCGCCACCGCCGCCACGGCAATGCACACCGCGGCCAGGCCGATCAGCGAGTGCATGGCGGCGACCAGTTCGGGCATCTTGGTCATCTCGACCTTCTTGGCCACGTAGGCGCCGATACCACCGCCCACCACCAGCCCGGCAAGAATCAGCGACAGGCCGAAGCCCGTCTCCGTGCCCGCCGCGCCAGACGCCAGGAACTCGCTCTTGATCTTGGCGATCAGCGCCACCGTCGTGAGCGCCGCCACCGCCATGCCGATCATGCCGAAGGCATTGCCCTTGCGGGCCGAAGCCGGATGCGAGAGCCCCTTGAGCGCCTGGATGAAGCAGACCGACGCCCCCAGGTAGAACAGCGTCACCGTATTCATGGACAGGGCGTTCATCGCGGCATCTCCACCAGTTCGCCGCCGGCATGGGCCGGCGCCTTGGCTTCAGCCTTCCCTTCGGCCTTCACCTTGGGCGCCTTCTTGCGGAACATCTCGAGCATGCGCTGCGTCACCAGGAAGCCGCCGAACACGTTGACGGCGGCCAGCGCCACGGCCAGCGTGCCCATCGCGCGGCCCACGCTGCCTTCGGTGAGGCCGGCAGCCAGCATGGCGCCGACGATGATGATGGCCGAAATCGCATTGGTCACCGCCATCAGCGGCGTATGCAAGGCGGGCGTGACTGTCCAGACCACGTGGTAGCCCACGTAGATCGCCAGCACAAAGATGATCAGGTTGATCACCGTGTGGTTCACCATTTCCATCGGTCTCTCCTTAGCAGGCCAGGGCCGCTTCTTCGCGCCGCGTCATCAGGCAGGCGGCGACGATGTCGTCTTCGAGGTTGAGCGTGAACTGGCCTTCCTTGTCGATGACCAGCTTGAGGAAGTCCAGCACGTTGCGGGCATAGAGCGCCGAGGCATCGGCCGCAACCATGCTGGCGAGGTTGGTGTGCCCGACGAAGGTCACGCCATGGCGCTCGACTACTTCGTCGGCCACGGTCAGCGGGCAGTTGCCGCCTTGAGCCGCAGCCAGGTCGACCACCACCGAACCGGGC
>NZ_JBYOJR010000072.1:0-3158 GCF_057798915.1 Cupriavidus sp. 22TCCZM01-5 | reverse complement strand
GTTATAGGGTCAAGCGAACAAGTGCATGTGGTGGATGCCTTGGCGATCACAGGCGATGAAGGACGCGGTAGCCTGCGAAAAGCTTCGGGGAGCTGGCAAACGAGCTTTGATCCGGAGATGTCCGAATGGGGAAACCCGGCCCGAATGGGTCATCCCTGGCTGAATACATAGGCCAGGGAAGCGAACGCGGCGAACTGAAACATCTAAGTAGCTGCAGGAACAGAAATCAACCGAGATTCCCAAAGTAGTGGCGAACGAAATGGGAAGAGCCTTGTACTCTTTAGCAGTGTTGTTAGCAGAACGGGATGGAAAGCCCGGCCATAGCAGGTGATAGCCCTGTATGCGAAAACAGCGTTGTGGAACTAGGTGTACGACAAGTAGGGCGGGACACGTGAAATCCTGTCTGAAGATGGGGGGACCATCCTCCAAGGCTAAATACTCGTGATCGACCGATAGTGAACCAGTACCGTGAGGGAAAGGCGAAAAGAACCCCGGGAGGGGAGTGAAATAGATCCTGAAACCGCATGCATACAAACAGTCGGAGCCTGGAAACGGGTGACGGCGTACCTTTTGTATAATGGGTCAGCGACTTACATTCAGTGGCGAGCTTAACCGATTAGGGCAGGCGTAGCGAAAGCGAGTCCGAACAGGGCGATGAGTCGCTGGGTGTAGACCCGAAACCAGATGATCTATCCATGGCCAGGTTGAAGGTGCGGTAACACGTACTGGAGGACCGAACCCACTAACGTTGAAAAGTTAGGGGATGAGCTGTGGATAGGGGTGAAAGGCTAAACAAATCTGGAAATAGCTGGTTCTCTCCGAAAACTATTTAGGTAGTGCCTCGTGTGTCACCTTCGGGGGTAGAGCACTGTCATGGTTGGGGGGTCTATTGCTGATTACCCCGCCATAGCAAACTCCGAATACCGAAGAGTGCAATCACGGGAGACAGACATCGGGTGCTAACGTCCGGTGTCAAGAGGGAAACAACCCAGACCGCCAGCTAAGGTCCCCAAGATTGGCTAAGTGGGAAACGAAGTGGGAAGGCTAAAACAGTCAGGAGGTTGGCTTAGAAGCAGCCACCCTTTAAAGAAAGCGTAATAGCTCACTGATCGAGTCGTCCTGCGCGGAAGATGTAACGGGGCTAAGCCAGTCACCGAAGCTGCGGACGCACAGCAATGTGCGTGGTAGGAGAGCGTTCCGTAAGCCTGTGAAGGTGTCTTGTAAAGGATGCTGGAGGTATCGGAAGTGCGAATGCTGACATGAGTAGCGATAAAGGGGGTGAAAGGCCCCCTCGCCGTAAGCCCAAGGTTTCCTACGCAACGTTCATCGGCGTAGGGTGAGTCGGCCCCTAAGGCGAGGCAGAGATGCGTAGCTGATGGGAAGCAGGTTAATATTCCTGCACCGTCGTATGATGCGATGGGGGGACGGATCGCGGAAGGTTGTCCGGGTGTTGGAAGTCCCGGTCCCTGTAGTGGAGAAGGCGCTTAGGCAAATCCGGGCGCGCAATTCAAGGCTATGGGGCGAGCGGCTTTATGCTGCGAAGCAATTGGAAGTGGTTCCAAGAAAAGCCTCTAAGCTTCAGTCATACGAGACCGTACCGCAAACCGACACAGGTGGGCGAGATGAGTATTCTAAGGCGCTTGAGAGAACTCGGGAGAAGGAACTCGGCAAATTGGTACCGTAACTTCGGGATAAGGTACGCCCTGGTAGCTTGACTGGCCTGCGCCAGAAGGGTGAAGGGGTTGCAATAAAATGGTGGCTGCGACTGTTTAATAAAAACACAGCACTCTGCAAACACGAAAGTGGACGTATAGGGTGTGACGCCTGCCCGGTGCCGGAAGATTAAATGATGGGGTGCAAGCTCTTGATTGAAGTCCCGGTAAACGGCGGCCGTAACTATAACGGTCCTAAGGTAGCGAAATTCCTTGTCGGGTAAGTTCCGACCTGCACGAATGGCGTAACGATGGCCACACTGTCTCCTCCCGAGACTCAGCGAAGTTGAAGTGTTTGTGATGATGCAATCTCCCCGCGGCTAGACGGAAAGACCCCATGAACCTTTACTGTAGCTTTGCATTGGACTTTGAACCGATCTGTGTAGGATAGGTGGGAGGCTTTGAAGCGTGGACGCTAGTTCACGTGGAGCCGTCCTTGAAATACCACCCTGGTTTGTTTGAGGTTCTAACCTTGGCCCGTGAATCCGGGTCGGGGACAGTGCATGGTAGGCAGTTTGACTGGGGCGGTCTCCTCCCAAAGTGTAACGGAGGAGTTCGAAGGTACGCTTGGTACGGTCGGACATCGTACCTAAAGTGCAATGGCAAAAGCGTGCTTAACTGCGAGACCGACAAGTCGAGCAGGTGCGAAAGCAGGACATAGTGATCCGGTGGTTCTGAATGGAAGGGCCATCGCTCAACGGATAAAAGGTACTCTGGGGATAACAGGCTGATACCGCCCAAGAGTTCATATCGACGGCGGTGTTTGGCACCTCGATGTCGGCTCATCTCATCCTGGGGCTGTAGCCGGTCCCAAGGGTATGGCTGTTCGCCATTTAAAGAGGTACGTGAGCTGGGTTTAAAACGTCGTGAGACAGTTTGGTCCCTATCTGCCGTGGGCGTTGGAATCTTGACGGGGGCTGCTCCTAGTACGAGAGGACCGGAGTGGACGTACCGCTGGTGTACCTGTTGTCTCGCCAGAGGCATCGCAGGGTAGCTATGTACGGAAGAGATAACCGCTGAAAGCATCTAAGCGGGAAACTCGCCTGAAGATGAGGATTCCCTGGCGGCTTGACCGCCTTGAAGGGTCGTTCGAGACCAGGACGTTGATAGGCTGGGTGTGGAAGCGCAGTAATGCGTTAAGCTAACCAGTACTAATTGCCCGTAAGGCTTGATCCTATAACCAGTGTGTTTTAGCCTGGTGAGTGGAAAATCGCCTTGTGCCGATACAGCACAACCCGAAGACTACAAAGACTACATCCCGAATTGGTGACGCTGACCCACCTGTCAGCGCCACAACCCCTTATGCCTGGTGACCATAGCGAGTTGGAACCACCCCTTCCCATCCCGAACAGGTCCGTGAAACGACTCCGCGCCGATGATAGTGCGGATTACCCGTGTGAAAGTAGGTCATCGCCAGGCTCTTACAATGCAAAACCCCTCGACAGC
>NZ_JBYOJR010000071.1:1814-6156 GCF_057798915.1 Cupriavidus sp. 22TCCZM01-5 | reverse complement strand
CCCAAGCCGCCGGTCGATTTTTGAACGCATCAGGGGCCGCTATCTAGGTCCAACGGTCATCCGCGCACACGTTCGCTCCGGCAATTGGAAGGCATTGAGTTCGCCGAGTGAGCAGCCAACGCGGGCCTGTTTCTCGCGCAGCGGCGTGCAATTCAAGTTCTTGCCGGAGCGTTGACCGGGCTGTTCCATGGTCACGAATGACCAGTCTTCAAACTGCCCTCACACGCGATACCCGTAGAGTGTGCCATCGGCTTCGCGCGCGTTGTCCAGCGGGTTGCCCGCAAGTTCGCTGCAGGCATTTCCGTTTGGCTGAACTGCGCCGACAGGTGGTCGTTCCGCGTGGTCATTGACAGTAGCCAAGGCAAGGTTGGCGGCAGCGGCGAAAGCAGCGGTTGTAATCGCCCGCATTAGCAAGCGTGTGTGGATCATCTGAAATCCCCTATTTGAGTGGGAAACCTGCAGAACGCTGGATTCGTGCGCAGTTGGCCCGCGGCTGCACGAATACTTGCAGGCGCCGATCGACGTTCTCGGGTAATACGCGATCAGTTGAGCAGGCTGGCCATTGCCCTGGTGTCTAGCGGTCCCAGCGGGTCCGCAGAAATCCAACCAGACTAATGGTCGCTGCCACGGCAATGCTGACGGCCACCAGTACGAAAGCCGTATGCAAGCTTGCGTAGCCTTGCAGGACCAGCACCATGGCAGCCAGCGCAAATACGCAGCGCACCACACTTGCGGTCATCGGCCAGAGGATGCGTTGTGCGCCCTGACCTGCAAAGTAGAGCTCGAAAATCACGCCGATCGCCGCATAGAAAGGCGCTACCAGATGCAGGTATTGGGCGCCCACCGCCATCACGGCGCTATCGCTGGTAAACAAGCCCAGCCAGAGTTGCGGGAAGAGCGAGACAACCAGTCCGCCCAGGCCAACCACGCCGGCAACAAACAGTACGTTCACGATCGCCACGCGCCGGGCACGCGCCACGTTGCCCGCACCCAGGTTCGTGCCCACCAGCGTGATCGCGGCGGTTCCAAATCCGAACATCACCGGCACCAGCAGCAGCTCGAGGCGTGAGGCAATGCCGTAGCCGGCGATGGCGGCGACGCTCACGGCACCGGCCGCAGCGGTCAGCGCGTTGACTGAGGTGGCCGACATGACGGCGTTGATCGACGACAGCAAGCCGACGCCAAGCATCGCACTGAAATGCTTGCGTTGCAGCGGATAGCGGCGCAGGCGCAACGTTGACGAGGGCAAACGCATGTAGACGACCACCACGCCCAGCGCGGCGATATTGCACAGCACCTGGGCGACGCCGGCGCCCGCCACACCCATGCGGGGCGCACCCAGCCAGCCGTTAATCAGTACCGGTGACAGTATCAGGCCGGCAACTGCGCCGCCCAGGATGATCATCGCCGGCACCTTGACGTTGCCGGCGCCGCGTAGCGCCGCCTGCAGCAGCAGGAGTATCCAGAACGGGATCGCGCCTCCAAACAGGATGTTGGAGTAGAGCACCGCCTGGTCCAGCGATGGTCCGCTGCCACCCAGGCTGCGGTACAGTGCCGGTCCGGCCAACAGCACCACCAGGGATGACAGTGCGCCTGCCACGGCGCCGGTGATCACCGCATGCCAGGCCAGGCTTTCCGCCTCGTCCTGGCGGCGGGCGCCGGTGGCGCGGGCGATCGCCGACGACACCCCGCCCCCGATGCCGGCACTCGCTATCGTGGTCATCATGACCATGACGGGAACCACCAGGGATGCGGCGGCGATCGCTTTCACGCCTAGTGCGCTGACAAAATAGGTCTCGGCGACACTGACCAAGGTCGTCATGAACAGCACTGCAACCGTCGGCAAGGCAAGGCGGATCAAATTTGACAACAACGGACCGTGGAGCAGTCTGTTGGCCGGCAGGTTATCCGGAGGCGGAGAAATCTTCTCGGCCTGATTGGCAAGCGTAGCGGGCATGATCGTTTGTAAGAGGATGCGTGGTCGTGGTTCAGGCGGTCGCGGCGGCTCGGGTGAATTCCGCAGCGTGCGCCTCCACGAACTCGCGCATGCTCATCGGCGCACGGCCCGTCAGCCGCGTGAAGTCGTCCGTCATGCGGTCGTAGCGGCCCTGCTGATGCAAGCGCGCCATCGCGGCGAGGTGCGCCAGCAGATGCGCCGGAAGACCGGCGTCGCGCATCCTGCCGATCCAGGCGTCAACCGGCACGTCGCGGTAGATGATCTCGCGCCCGAGCACCTCGGAGAAGATCTTCGCGAAATGCGTCAGGTCGGTCGACTCGGGACCGGTGAGGTTGTAGATGCGGCCGATGTGCGCAGCCGGCTCGTCCAGCACCAAGGCGACGGCGAGCGCGACGTCCACCGCAGAGATGGGCGCGGTGCGGCCGCCGCCAAGTGGCAGCACGAGCGCATCGCTGTCGCGCACGCCCGTCGCGGCGGCCGCCAGGAAGAAGCCTTCCAGGAACACCGTCGGCCGCATCGTGACGACCGGCAGGCCGGACCACGCAAGCGCCTGCTCGGCGAGCCAGTGCAGCTTGTGCTGGGGGCTGTCGGTTGTCTCGGTGATGCTCATTTGCGAGATCGTCATCTGCGAAATGTTCACGATGGCCTCGACGCCGTGGTGACGGGCGACAGCAGCAATGTTGACGGTGGCCTCGAGATAGGCCGCGGAGACCGACATGCCGAAGTAAATGCGTTTGCAGCCCTCGACGGCGCAATGCACCGACGCGAGGTCGGTCAGGTCGCCCACTACCACCTCAGCGCCGAGGCGGCGAAGGCCTTCCGCGCGCGCGTCCTCCCGTCGCACCATGGCGCGCACCTTGTGGCCCTGGGCCAGCAGCATCTCGGTGACGCTGCGGCCGATGGCGCCGACCGCCCCGGCGGCGCCGGTCACGAGGATGGGAAAATCGATATCTAAAAGGGGGGTCATAACGTTTCCTTGGGAATCAGGTTGTGAGGGAAGGGATAGGAATCGGCGCTGCATACTGCGCATGCGACAGTCATTGAAATTCAGTTCCCGCGACACGGAAGCTCTTCGCCCGCGATCGCCTTGATCGAGCGCGCGCCGACCGTCTACTGCGTTGAAACCGCACCGCCGGCGTCGGACAGGGTGCGCGATGGGGCTAGTGTGGGTCTGAAGGACCCACTTGACTAGTGCAATGTTCTGAAGCCAATATTGCACGGCATGAAAACATATGACCTGAACCTGCTGCGCACGCTGGACGCGTTGCTGGCCGCCGGCAGCGTCACCGGCGCCGCCGATCGGCTTCACCTGAGCGTGCCGGCGACCAGCCACGCGCTCGCGCGCCTGCGCGAACTCACTGGCGATCCGCTCCTGGTGCGCGCTGGCCGGCGCCTTGTGCCCACACCGCGTGCCGTGGCGCTGCGCGAGCCGGTGGCGCAGTGGATTGCGCAGGCCGCGGCGCTGGTGCAGGCGCCGCGCGGTGACGACTTGGCGGCCACTGAACGGAGCTTCGTCGTGCGCGCGCCGGACGGCTTCGCGATCGCCTTCGGCGGTGCCCTCGGCGCCGCGCTGGCGGCAGAAATGCCGCGCGCCCAGTTACGCTTCGTGACCGAGACACAAGACGACGACGGTGCGCTGCGCGACGGTCGCGTCGACCTCGACATCGGTACGTTCAGGCCGCGAGAAACCGAGATCGAAGTCGTCGACCTGTTCCCCCAATCTCTGATCGCGGTCGTGCGCGCCGGTCATCCGTTTGCCGCCCGCCCTGCGACCGCGCGCCGCTACGCAGCACAGTCGCACATTGACGTGCAGCGCCGCGCAGGCGCGCCATCGGCAGTCGATGACGCGCTGGCCGCGCTCGGCCTGGCGCGTCGCGTCGTGCTCACCGTGGCGAATGCCAGCGCGGCGCCCGTCATCGCCGCACGGGGCGACTTCGTCGCCACTCTCAGCGAGCGATTGGGGCGGGCGATGGCGCCCGGCCTCGGTCTCGTGGTGGTGCCGCTGCCGTTCCTGCCGCGCGGCGAGACGGTAGTCATGGCATGGCATCCGCGCCACGCAGCCGATCCGGCGCACGCGTGGCTGCGGCGGCAGGTGCCGGCAGCGATCGCCGCCGCCGGTGCCGCCCAGGGCTATCGGATGGTCTCGGCCCCTTCGACGACGTGAGCGCAGGCATGCCTGCGGCGCACGGCGACTGACGGGGAGAGGGATCCGCTTGCGGGCTGGGCACAATGGTGCCCGGCCCCAACTGAGGTGGCGGAAATAATCGCTCGCAGGCCGGCCTGATGCCCGGCCGAATTCAGACCGGGCGCGCGGCTTGAATTTACCCAATGAAAGTAACGAAGCCACTTTCGTCGCCGCCGGAGACGAAAGTCCGTTAGCGGGGC
>NZ_JBYOJR010000071.1:0-1611 GCF_057798915.1 Cupriavidus sp. 22TCCZM01-5 | reverse complement strand
CGACAGGTGGAGGGCTGACCGCCATCCACCGCTATCAGTGCGATGCATGATGGCCCGTCGGCCGACGCATGGCCTGAATTTCCAGCCCAGTACGGGATTCGCAGGAACTTGCTACATTGCTGACTTCTGGCAAAAACAGCCCCACGCTGCTGCCCGCTCACCGCAAACCGACAGCCCAAGGAGACATCGAATGCGCACCGCACTTCAACTTCGTTCGAAAATCAAGAGCAGCGGTGAACTCGAGTTGTCGCTAGACAGCATCGACACGCCGCACCCCGGCCCGGATGAAGTGCTCATCCGCATTGAAGCCTCTCCCCTCAACCCGTCCGATCTCGGTCTGCTGTTCGGTGCTGCTGACATGAGCACAGCCAAGGCCAGCGGCACGGCCGAGCGCCCCGTAGTCACCGCGCGTGTTCCGGAAGGCGCGATGCGCAGCATGGCGGGCCGCCTGGATGCGTCCATGCCGGTTGGCAATGAGGGCGCGGGCTTGGTCGTCGATGCAGGCTCGTCCCCTGCGGCGCAAGCCTTGATGGGCAAGACTGTGGCTGCCATCGGCGGCGCGATGTACTCGCAGTACCGCTGCATTCCCGCGGACCAGTGCCTGGTCCTTCCCGAAGGCGCCACGCCTGCTGACGGCGCGTCGTCATTCGTCAACCCGCTCACCGCACTGGGCATGGTTGAGACCATGCGGCTCGAAGGACATAGCGCCCTGGTGCACACCGCCGCGGCGTCCAACCTGGGCCAGATGCTCAATCAGATCTGTCTCAAGGATGGCATCAAGCTGGTGAACATCGTGCGGAAGCAAGAGCAGGTGGACCTGCTCAAGGCACAAGGTGCGGTCCACGTCTGCAACGCCGCGTCGCCCACGTTCATGCAGGACCTCACCGAGGCACTCGTCGCCACTGGCGCAACGATCGCGTTCGACGCCACGGGCGGCGGCAAGCTCGGCGGCCAGATCCTCACCTGCATGGAAGCAGCCTTGAACAAGTCGGCCCGCGAATACAGCCGCTATGGCTCGACCACCCACAAGCAGGTCTACCTTTACGGCGGCCTGGACACAAGCCCGACCGAGTTTAACCGCAACTTCGGCATGGCGTGGGGCATGGGCGGCTGGCTGGTGTTCCCGTTCCTGCAAAAGATCGGGCGCGAGCGGGCCAACGCGCTGAAGCAACGCGTGGTGGCGGAGCTGAAGACCACCTTTGCCAGCCATTACTCGAAAGAGATCTCGCTGGCCGAGGCACTGGACCTGGACGTGATCGCCGTCTACAACAAGCGTGCGACGGGGGAGAAGTACCTGATCAACCCGAACAAGGGCCTGGCTGGATAAATCGCCCCGGGGCGCCTTGCGCGCCCACCGTGTCAAGAATCTGCCTCTGCGCCATAGTCAGCGGCGCTACGCTGCCGGCCGGCAATGGGTGAGCGCCTTCCAGTTCCTCAGCGGTGTAGAAGCTCACCCAGATACTGCCCTGGCAGTCATCGCGCACCAGGGGCAAGTCCAGCGCAACGCTGGGTGCCGCGAGCATCAATGGCGTTCCCCGCTTGGCGTTGCCATGGGTCAGCGGCATTGCCAGACCGGCGTTGCGTGCGGCCTCAGCACGTTCGATCCGTGCG
>NZ_JBYOJR010000070.1:0-6755 GCF_057798915.1 Cupriavidus sp. 22TCCZM01-5 | reverse complement strand
GCTGTTTCGCCGGCGTAGCCGGCGAGTCACTTTTTGTCCGAGCGACAAAAAGTAACCAAAAAGCGCGTTTACTTGCCCTAGCGGGCGAATATTGATCGTAGTGTGCTGCGGGTGTTGTACGGGTATGGGCTTCAGAGTGTGCCCGGCTGCCTGCCGCGTGGTGCGCGTCCATGGGCGGGATTAGGGCGCTGATTGAACGAGCCCCGAAACTGTCCGTGGTCCCTGCTGCGACCGACATCGTGTAATCGCCTTCGGCTGCGCTACGCGCAGAGCCCTAGTCTGAGCACCCAGGCCGCAGGCAAACCGCGCCGCAGCGAAGCAGAAACTGAACCGTTGGCACTGGCGACGATGATGCCCCGCGCACACCGACTAGGACGTGCGCGCAGCGCAGCCGTAGGCGTCCCACCACTGACGCTATTGGAACGCTGTACCCGCGCCCTACATGGGGATCGTACACAAGCAGGTTATCGCAGGCACTGGTTCTGAATCACTATGCATAGCAGGTTCGAACGGCGATCACGTATCGCGAGACCAAAGCCGCTTGAACACAAGAAGCGTATCGTTGATGGCCAGCCGCCAGGCGACGCGTTTTTTGGTTACTTCTTGTCGCTCGGACAAGAAGTAGGTCGCCGGCTACGCCGGCGAAACAGCGGCGCCTGCCAAGAACAACAGCCCAACCCCAACCAAAAAGTCCCCGCCGGCCACGTCGGCGAAACCTTTATCCCAAATCCCCCCCACCCACAGGCAGCACAGTACCAGTGATATAGGAGGCCTCCTCAGACGCGAGGAACAAGATCACACCCACCTGTTCGTCGATAGTGCCATAGCGATGCATCAGGCTCGTGGCAATAGTCTGGTCGACAATCCCCTGATACCACGCTGCCTCCTGCGGCGTCTGTTCGGCCGTATTGCGCGGAATCCGGCGCGGCGGAGCTTCCGTGCCGCCGGTTGCCACCGCATTGACCCGGATGCCTTCACCGGCATGCTCGAACGCCAGGCTCGCGGTCAGCGCGTTGACGCCGCCCTTGGCCGCTGCATAGGGCACGCGGTAGATGCTGCGCGTGGCGATCGACGACACATTGACGATCGCGCCGTGGCGCCGTTCCACCATCCCCGGCAGCACCGCGCGGCAGCTCCACAGCGTCGGGAACAGCGAGCGGCGGATCTCGGCCTCGATCTGGTCTTCCTCATAGTGCTGGAAGGGCTTGGCCCAGATCGTGCCGCCGACATTGTTGATGAGCACATCCACGCGACCATGGGCCGACAGTGCGGCGTCGACCATGGCCTGCGCGCCGGCATAGGTTTCCAGGTCGACGATCACGGCCGTCGCGCGCCCGTCCTGCGCGCCGATTTCCGCAACCACCTCGTGGACGAGTTCCGAACGGTCCGCCAGTACCAGCGTGGCGCCTTCGGCGGCGGCGCGCAGCGCCACGCCACGGCCGATACCCTGTGCGGCGCCGGTGATGAGGACGATCTTTCCTTCAAAACGCTTGCGAGTCGTCATGACAGTCAGGCCGCGCTGCTGGCCGAGAATTTTTCATAGTAGAAGCCAGCCGGCTCTACACCGCTGTCCTTCAGCCAGTTGCGCACGGCGTCCACCATCGCCACCGGGCCGCACAGGTAGATGTCGACATCGCCGCCGTTGAGCCATTCGGGCTCCACGTGCTGCGTGACATAGCCCTTGCGCCCGTGGCTGCTCTCGGAACTGGCGACGCAGGTCCGGTATTCGAAGCCCGTCAGGTTCTGTGCCGCGCCGTCAATGCGCGGCAGCTCGACCAGGTCGATGTCGTTGGTGACGCCATAGACCATGCGCACCGGGTGCGGATTGCCGTTGGCGGCCAGTACGTCGAGCATCGACAGGAACGGTGCGATGCCGGTGCCGCCGGCCAGCAGCAGCACGGGGCGCTGCACCGGGCGCAGGTAGAAACTGCCGTACGGGCCCGAGAAGGCAATACGCTGGCCGGGTTGCGCATCCTTCGTCAGGTAGCTGCTCATGCGGCCATCCGGCACGTTGCGCACCACAAAGCCGGTGCGCGCCGCGCCCGGTGCGGAGCTGAACGAGTAGGAGCGCGTCAGGCCGCTGCCCGGGATCTCCACGTTGACATACTGCCCCGGCAGGAAGTCCAGCGCGCCGGCATTGTCCAGGTCGATCGAGAAGCCGATGGTGGAGTCGGACAGCTTATCGACGCTGGCAATGGCGCCTTCGAACTTGGTGACGCCGGTCTTGCACGCCGTCGAGGAGGCCGCCACGCGGATCACGCAATCCGAACGCGGGCGCGTCTGGCAGGCCAGCACATAGCCCTGCGACGCTTCTTGCGGGGTCAGCGCGTCTTCGATGTAGCTGGATTCCGGCAGGTCATAGCTGCCCGATTCGCACAGGCCGCGGCAGGTGCCGCAGGCGCCGTCGCGGCAGTCCAGCGGGATGTTGATCTTCTGGCGATAAGCGGCATCCGAGAGGGTTTCGTTTTCCCCGCAGGTGATGAAGCGGGTGACGCCGTCCTCGAACTGCAGTGCGATCGTGTGTTCCATGGCCTTGTCCTCCAGCCTGGTGAATCAGATGTGATAGATGTCGATGACCTGGTTGATGTAGTCGTTCTTCAGCACGACATACTTGTCCAGGATCTGCGCTTGCCCGCCGGCGAAGTCGATCACATAGCGCGACATGCCGAAGTAGCTGTAGTTGGTCTGGTAGCGGTGCGCCAGCGTGTGCCAGTTGAAGCGTACGGTCAGCTTGTCGCCGTCGCGTTCCATGATCTCGACGTTGCTGAGGTTGTGGCTCGTGCGCGTGTCGGGGATCGTGGCGCTCGAGCGCTCGGTCTTGATGCGGAAGACGCGGTCTTCCAGGCCCTGGCGGCTCGGGTAGAAGATCAGCGAGATCTCGCGCTGCGGGTCGGTGATGAGCTGGCCGTCATCATCCCAGCACGGCATCCAGAACTGCGCCTCAGGGTGGTAGCAGGTCAGCCACTCGTCCCACTGCTCGTCGTCGAGCAGGCGGGCTTCGCGGTACAGGAACGCCTGGACGGCGGCGATGTCGATGGTGCTCATGCGGCGCTCCCGTTGCTGTCCTGCGTGTCTTGCGCGGCCATCGCCTTCTTCATGACGTCGAGCCAGTAGCGGTGCTGCACGGTGTAGAGTCCTTCATCTTCGGTGCGCAGGCCGCTCATGACCGGCTTCAGGCCGATGCGCTGCGCGGCTTCGTCCGCCCCTTCGATCCAGTGCTTGGCGCCGCGGCACATGTCGTTCCAGGCCAGCGCGCTGCCGTTGTAGCCTTGCTGGCAGGCACGGAATTCTTCCAGGTCATCCGGCGTGGCCATGCCGCTTACGTTGAAGAAGTCTTCGTACTGGCGGATGCGGCGCGCGCGCGCGTCGTCGGGCTCGCCCTTCGGCGCAATGCAGTAGATCGTGACTTCGGTCTTGTCGACCGACAGCGGGCGCAGCAGGCGGATCTGCGAGCCGAACTGGTCCATCAGGTACACGTTCGGGTACAGGCACAGGTTGCGCGAGTTCTGGATCATCCAGTCGGCGGTCTCTTCGCCGCAGCGCTCGGCGAATTCGGCGCGGCGGCTGAAGTTGGGCCGGTCTTCGGGGTTGGCCCAGCGCGTCCACAGCAGCATATGGCCGTGCTCGAACGCGTAGAAGCCGCCGCCTTGCTTGCCCCACTTGCCGGCATCCATGGCGCGGATCTTGTCCTCGCGCTCGTTCTGCTGCTTGCGGTGGTTGGTGGTCGCGGCGTAGTTCCAGTGCACGGCGGAGACGTGGTAGCCGTCGGCACCGTTCTCGGCCTGCAGCTTCCAGTTGCCTTCGAACGTATAGGTCGAAGAGCCACGCAGCACTTCCAGGCCGTCAGGCGACTGGTCGGCGATCATGTCGATGATACGTGCGGCCTCGCCCAGGAATTCCTTGAGCGGAAGCACGTTCTCATTCAGGCTGCCAAACAGGAAGCCGCGGTAGTTTTCGAAGCGCGCCACCTTCTTCAGGTCGTGCGAGCCTTCCTTGTTGAAGCAGTCGGGGTAGCCGGCTTCCTCGGGGTCCTTCACCTTGAGCAGCTTGCCGCTGTTGTTGAAGGTCCAGCCGTGGAACGGGCAGGTGTAGGTGGCCTTGTTGCCGCGCTTGTGCCGGCACAGCATGGCGCCGCGGTGGCTGCACGCATTGATGAAGGCATTCAGCTCGCCCTGGCGGTTGCGGGCGATCACCACGGGCTGGCGGCCCATGTGGGTGGTGTAGTAGTCGTTGTTGTTCGGGATCTGGCTTTCATGCGCCAGGTAGATCCAGTTGCCCTCGAAGATGTGCTGCATCTCGAGTTCGAACAGGGCTTCGTCGGTGAACGCGCTACGGTGCAGGCGGTGGTCGCCGGTCTCGTGGTTCTCGACGAGGAACTGGTCGAGCGAGAGGCGCGGGCGTGCGGGGGCCGTGCCCCGGTCCACGTGGATGGGGATCATGGAATCGTCTCCTGATGCAATGTCTTGCGGCCCGTTGGTGGAACCGGGCGGCCGTCCCCGGTGGTGCAGCCTGCGGCTGCCTGGCTTATGCGGCGGCGCGGGTGCGCTCGACTTCGGCCGGCGGCGCGTTGTCGCGTTCGGCGTTCAGGCGGAAGTCGAAGTCGATCGAGGCGAACGGCTTGTCCACGCCATGCTTGTCCAGCGCCGCGGCATCGCTCACACGCGTCACCGCCGGCACCAGGCCCTCACGGCTGGCGAAGGCGAAGTCGTCCCACAGGTATTCGTCGCCGTCGATGTTGATCTGCGTGGTCAGCTTGCGGTGGCCCGGCGCGGACACGAAGAAGTGGATGTGCGCGGGGCGGCGGCCGTGGCGGGCGAGCAGGTCCAGCAGGCGCTGGGTGGTGCCTTGCGGCGGGCAGCCGTAGCCCATCGGCACGTTGCTGCGGAACTGGTAGCGGCCCTGGTCGTCGGTGATGACCGTGCGGCGCAGGTTGAAGTGCGACTGGGTCTTGTCGAAGAACGAGTAATTGCCCAGCAGGTTGGCATGCCAGACTTCGACCTTCGCGCCGGGCAGCGGCTTGCCGGCGTCGTCATAGACGGTGCCCTGCATGAACAGCACTTCCCCCTTGCCGTCTTCGCTGCCGTCGTCCAGGCGGGCGAAGCCCTTGCTTTCCGGCGCGCCGGCCACGTACAGCGGGCCTTCGATGGTGCGCGGGGTGCCGCCCGAGATACCGGCCTTGGCGTCGGCCTCGTCGGCACGGACATCCAGGAAGCGTTCCAGTCCCAGCCCGGCCGCGAGCAGGCCGAGTTCCTGGCTGGCGCCGGCTTCGGCCATGTATTCGATGCCCTTCCACACTTCGCTCTGGCTCAGGTCCAGATCCTCGATCGCCTTGAACAGGTCCGTGGTCAGGCGCAGCACCACTTGCTGGACGCGCGGGTTGGGGGTGCCCTGCGTGGCGGTATCGACGATGAATTGCTTTACCAGTGCTTCGATTTCAGCGTGCGTCATGTGTCTGCTCCGGGGGATTGTCGTTGTATCCAATGGCATCGAACGGTCGGTCAGATAATGCGTTTGGGGTATCAAGACTTGCCGTTCGACTTGGTACGGAGCATAGTTGTGGGGATTTTTGGCGTCCAACACCGATTTAGTATCTTTTTTATACCTCCAGGGTATGACCATAGAATTGAGGCACTTACGCTACTTCGTCGCCGTCGCGGAGGAGCGCAACTTCACCCGGGCGGCGGAGCGCCTGCATATCGCACAGCCGCCGCTGAGCCGCCAGATCCAGCAGCTCGAGGAGGTGCTGGGCGTGCAGCTGTTCGAGCGCAATACGCGCCCGCTGCGCCTGACCGACACCGGCCGCTTCTTCTACACGCACGCGCTGCAACTGCTGGCGCAGACCTCCGAGCTGGAGGCGATGACGCGGCGCGTGGCCAAGATCGAACGCAAGATGTCGGTGGGCTTTGTCGGCTCGACGCTGTACGGCATGCTGCCGCGGATCATCCGGCGCTTTCGCACCGAACACCCCGACATCGAGATGAGCCTGCACGAGATGTCGACCATGGACCAGATCAAGGCGCTCAAGGACGGGCGGATCGATGTGGGCTTCGGCCGCATCCGCCACGACGACCCGGCCGTGCGCCGCGTGGTGCTGCGCGAGGAGCGCATGATCGTGGCGCTGCCGCTTGGCCACCATCTCGCGACCGGGCATGCCACCTTGTCCTTGCATGACCTTGTGGAGGAATCTCTGATCATCTTCCCGAAGGCGCCGCGGCCGAGCTTTGCGGACCAGGTGCTGGCGGCATTCCACGATCGCGCGCTCAAGCCGCGCCGGCTGCATGAGGTGCGCGAGTTGCAGATTGCGCTAGGGCTTGTGGCGATGGGCGAGGGCATCTCCGTGGTGCCGAGCAGCGTGTACGGGCTCAAGCGCGACGATGTCAGCTATGTCGAACTCGATGATCCGAGCCTGGTCTCGCCGATCATCATGAGCATGCGCATGCTCGACGAGTCGGAAGACCTGCGCGAGATGCAGGCCATGATCTACCGGCTCTACGAGGAATTGGGCATTCCCTACAATCCGCCCGGCCATGAGTGAGCGGGCTGCGCGGGACCCATCCGTCATTTGCTCGGTGCCATACCTAAAGGGTATGCGTTGAGACGTGATCGGTCTTGGACAGCAGAAAATCAGGCTCCCATACTTTCGCATACGACATTCACTGTATCGAGAAGGTATGACAACCACGATCACCTCGGTCGAAGCCATCCTGGTCGACCTGCCCACCATCCGGGCCCATCAACTGGCCATGGCCACCATG
>NZ_JBYOJR010000069.1:0-7095 GCF_057798915.1 Cupriavidus sp. 22TCCZM01-5 | reverse complement strand
CGCGAGCGCGCGGCTGTGGGACGACGGCGTGATCGACCCGGCGCAGACGCGCACGGTGCTGGGGCTGGGCCTGTCGGCGAGCCTGAACGCGCCGATCAATGACATGAAGTTCGGCGTGTTCCGCATGTAAGGGCATTCGCAACACACGCCTCGCGCCACCGTGATGGGTTGTCCAGTGTCACTGCTTCGACGTCTTGCCACGCTGCCTGTGCTTGGCCTGCTGCTGTATGCGCAGGTCGTGGCCCAGGCACAGCCGCCCGCGGCGTCGGCCGCGCAGGCGAGCCGTGTGCGGTTTTCCGAGCAGGTGGTGTTGCTGCCCAAGGCTGCCTCGCCATTCCGCATCGAGCTTGAGGCGACAGTGTTCCGCCCGTCCGGAGAAGGACCGTTTCCGCTGGTCGTGATCAACCACGGCAAGTCACCGGGCAAGCCTGTCTTCCAGGGACGTGCGCGCTTTCCCGCGCAGAGCGTCGAGTTCCTGCGCCGCGGCTACGTCGTGGTGCTGCCGATGCGCCAGGGCTTTGCGCGCTCGGGCGGCCCGTACATTGGCGGCAGCTGCAATATCGAGACCAATGGCCTGCAGCAGGCGGAGGACGTGGTCGCCGCGCTCGACTATATGGTCAGCCAGCCCTATGTGGACAAGGATCGCATCGTGGTCATCGGCCAGTCGCATGGCGGACTGACGACCATGGCGTTCAACACGATCTCGTATCCCGGCGTGCTCGGCGTGGTCAACTTTGCCGGCGGCCTGCGCAACCTGAGTTGTGCAGACTGGGAGGACCGGCTGATCGAGACCTTCGGCGACTATGGCAAGGACGCGCGCTATCCTTCGTTGTGGATCTACGGCGACAACGACAGCTACTGGCCCGCACCGCTGCCTGACCGCATGTTCAACGCCTACAAGGCCAATGCCAAGGGGCCTGCGGCCGACGCGCGCATGGTCGACGTAGGCGAGTTCGGCGGCGACTCGCACCGCCTGTTCAGCGCGCGCGAGGGCATTCCGATCTGGCTGCCGGAAGTCGGCGCCTTTTTCCGATCGCTTGGCCTGCCGTTCGAGAACGGCTCCTGATCCGGCGCCGGCTTCTGCCGCGCGGGCCTGCATTTCTCTTCCATCCGGAGCGCAACATGGACTTCACTACCCTTACCGTCAACGTTGCCAGCCACATCGCCAGCGTCACGCTGAACCGGCCTGATGTGCGCAATGCCTTCAATGAAACCGTCATTGCCGAACTGACCGGCGCCTTCCGCGCGCTCGGCGACATGGACGAGGTGCGCGCCATCGTGCTTGCCGGCAACGGGCCGGCGTTCTGTGCCGGCGCCGACCTGAACTGGATGAAGAAGATGGCCGGCTACTCGGAAGACGAGAACCGCGCCGATGCGATGACGCTCGCGCAGATGCTGCACACCATCTGGTCGTGTCCGCGGCCGGTCATTGCGCGAATCCACGGGGATACGTATGCCGGGGGCGTGGGGCTGGCCGCCGCGTGCGATATCGCGGTGGCGGCCGAGCATGCGCATTTCTGCCTCTCCGAGGCACGGCTTGGCCTGCTGCCTGCGACCATTAGCCCGTATGTGATCCGTGCCATGGGGGAGCAGGCGTCGCGTCGTTACTTCATCACCGCCGAGCGGTTTGACGCGGCCGAAGCGCTGCGGCTGGGGTTTGTGCATGCGGTAGTGCCTGCGGAGGCTCTGGATGCCAAGATCGCCGAGATTGCCGCGGCGCTGGTTGGCAACAGTCCCAATGCCGTGCGTGAAAGCAAGCGGCTGGTGCAGGAGGTTTCGGGCCGGATCATCGACAACGACTTGCTGGCTGATACGGCGGACCGGATTGCCAGGATTCGGGCTTCAGGGGAGGGGAGGGAGGGGGTGAGGGCGTTTTTGGAAAAGAGGGTGGCGTCGTGGCGGGTGGGGTGAGGTTGGGGGTGGGGGATGATTGGGTTTTCGTTCTTGGCAGGCGCCGCTGTTTCGCCGGCTACCTCGGCGAAACAGCGGCGCCCGCCAAGCACCCCATCCCATCAAAAAACTTCAAACCGAATTTTCCGTGAAGATCCCATCACGCAACAGCAAGTTAGGGTGTTTTGTGCATAAAAAAGGCCATAACTTCGCCTAACTGATGGCAATTTAAAGAAATCCATCCTCCTTGCCAGCCCCGCCAAGACATTCCTAACATGACCCTCCCCAACCCTTAAACGTTCCCATCGCCCGGCCCAGCCGCAGGCGCGCAACGCAGAAGGGTCAACAAAGGAGGACTCCCTTGGAACAACAGTCCCTGCATGTCCCGGCCGGCGATTCGCTTGGCCTGCGCAGCAAGCGCGCGGTCTGGCACCCGTGCACGCGGCTGCGCCCTGACGACGACGCCACGCCGCTGGCCATTGTGCGCGGCGAGGGCCCCTGGCTCCACGATGCCGATGGCCGACGCTATTTCGACGCCACCAGCTCATGGTGGGTCAACCTGTTCGGCCACGCCAACGCGAGGATCAATGCCGCGCTGGCGGACCAGCTCCAGACGCTGGAGCACGTCATGCTGGCCGGCTGCACCCATGCGCCGGCGGTGGAACTGGCCGAACGCCTGTCAGCGCTGACCGGCGGCGCGCTCGGCCACGCGTTCTACGCATCGGACGGTGCGTCAGCCGTGGAGATCGCGCTCAAGATGAGCTTCCACTACTGGCGCAACACCGGCCTGCCGGCCAAGCGCGAGTTCGTCTGCCTGGCCAACGGCTACCACGGCGAAACCGTGGGCGCGCTGGGCGTGACCGACCTGGATGTCTTCCGCGATGCCTACGACCCGCTGATCCGCCGCGCGCATGTGGTGATGTCGCCGGACGCGCGCCAGGCCACCTCGGAAGAGACCGCCGCCGGCGTAGCCACGCGTGCACTGGCCGCGCTGGAGACGCTACTGCGCGAACGCGCGGGCCAGATCGCCGCGCTGATCGTCGAGCCGCTGGTGCAGGGCGCGGCCGGCATGGCCATGTATGACCCGTCCTACCTCGAAGGCGCGCGCGCCTTGTGCGACCGCTACCGTGTGCACCTGATCGCCGACGAGATCGCGGTCGGCTGCGGACGCACCGGCACCTTCTTCGCGTGGGAACAATGCCGCGACGGGGACCAGCCGCTGCCCGCGCATGCGTGGCCGGATTTCCTGTGCCTGTCCAAGGGCATCAGCGGCGGCTACCTGCCGCTGTCGCTGGTGCTGTCGCGCCCCGAAATCCAGCGTGCCTTCATCGCCGACGAACTCGCGCGCAGCTTCCTGCATTCGCATTCCTACACCGGCAACCCGCTGGCCTGCCGCGCCGCGCTGGCCACGCTCGATGTCTTCGCGCAGGACGACGTGATCGCGCACAACCGTGCCCGCGCGCAATGGCTGGCCGACGCGATGGCACCGTTCGCCAGCGATGCGCGCCTGCACCGCATGCGCCAGCGCGGGCTGATCTGGGCCATCGACGTGCGCGACGAGGTGGCCGGCGAAAGCTTCGCCGGGCGCTTCCACCAGGCTGCGCGTGCGCGCGAGCTGCTGGTGCGGCCGATCGGCAACACGCTGTACGTGATGCCGCCCTATGTCTTCGATGCCGCGCAGGCGCGCTGGCTGGCCGGGCAACTGCTCGCCACGCTGGACGATGTGCTCGGTTCCGCCAATGCCAGCGAGGAGGTTCGCCATGCTGCTTGAACAACTGCGCCGCGCCGCCGATGAACGCCAGGCCCGCGCGCTCACGCGCCGGCGCCGCATCGCGCATACGGCCTGCGCCCCGCACCAGTCCGTCGGAACGGTGGATACGCCCGCTCCGCAGTCCTTGCTGACGTTCTGCAGCAACGACTACATGGGGCTGGCCAGCCATCCCGATGTCGTCGCCGCGCTTGCCGAGGGCGCGCGCTTGTACGGCGCCGGCAGTGGCGCCTCGCACCTGGTCAGCGGCCATTCGCTGGCGCACGCACGGCTGGAAGAGGAACTGGCGCGCTGGTTCGCGCCGTACATCCCGCAAGCGCGCACGCTGTACTTCTGCACGGGCTACATGGCCAATATGGCCGTGCTGACGGCACTGGGCACCGCCGGCGCGACGCTGTTCTGCGAATCGCTCAACCATGCCTCGCTGATCGACGGCGCCCGGCTCGCGCGCGCCGACGTGCAGCGCTACCCGCACTGCGATGCCGCCGCGCTGGACGCGCTGCTCGGCGCCAGCACCAGTCCGCTCAAGCTGATCGTGACCGACAGCGTGTTCAGCATGGACGGCAACTTGGCGCCGCTGGCCGAACTGCTCGCGCTGGCCGAACGGCATGACGCGTGGATCATCGTCGACGATGCGCACGGCTTCGGCGTGCTCGGCGACGATGGCCACGGCGTGCTGCAGGCGCTTGGGCTGAACTCGGAGCGCTTCATCTACATCGGCACACTGGGCAAGGCCGCCGGCGTGGCGGGTGCCTTCGTGGCCGCGCACGAGACCATCATCGAACACCTCGTCAATACCGCACGCCCATACATCTACACCACGGCCGCGCCGCCCGCGGTGGCGCACGCACTGATGGCCAGCCTCGCGATCATCGAGGGCGAGGAGGGCCGGCAGCGCCGCGCCAACCTGAACCGGCTGATCGCTGACCTGCGCGCTGGCCTGGCGCCGCTGGCGGCGGCAGCGGGCTGGCAACTGGGCGACAGTGCGACCGCCGTGCAACCGCTGATCGTCGGCGACAACGCCACCTCGCTCGCGCTGTCGACGCGGCTGGAGGCCGACGGCATCCGCGTCGGCGCGATCCGGCCGCCGACCGTGCCCGAGGGCACCGCGCGGTTGCGCATCACGCTGTCGGCCTCGCATACGGCCGCGGACGTACAGCGGCTGGTCGGCGTGCTGGCCAGCGTCGTGCTGCCCGAAGCGAAGCAGGAGGCCGCATGAGCCGGCCTGCGAAGTTCCAGTGCTTCATCACCGGCACCGATACGGGCGTGGGCAAGACCCACGCGAGCGCCACGCTGCTGCACGCGCTGGGCGCGGCGGGCTATGCCGCGGCCGGCATGAAGCCGGTGGCCAGCGGCAGCGAATGGCGCGGCGACCACTGGCACAACGATGACGTGGCCGCGCTGCGAGCCGCCAGCTCGGTCACGGTGCCGCTGGCGCAGACCTGTCCGTTCCTGCTGCGTACACCATGCTCGCCACACCTGGCTGCAGCGCAGGAAGGCGTGCGCATCACGCGCGCGCCGATCCGCCATGCCTTCGACGCGCTGCGCAAGCAGGCCGATGCCGTGGTCGTCGAAGGCGTCGGCGGTTTCCATGTGCCGCTCGATACCGGCGCGGTGCGCTGGAGCACGGCGGACCTTGCCGTGATGCTGGCGCTGCCGGTGGTGATGGTGGTGGGCATCCGCCTGGGCTGCCTGAACCACGCCGTGCTGACCGCCGAGGCCATCCGCGCGCGCGGGCTCACGCTGGCCGGCTGGATCGCCAACCGCGTCGACCCCGACGTGCTGCTGGCCGAAGAGAACATCGCGACGCTGCACCAGGCGCTCGACGCGCCGTGCCTGGGCGAGCTGCCCTGGCAAGTGGCGCCGGCCGATGCCGCCGCGCGCCTCGACCTTGCGCCGCTGCTGGCCCAGACTGCCCGATCTAGCCAATACCAGTCCGAGGCCCACGACCTCGCTGCATAACATAAAACAGAACCCGATCATGACCCAAGCCACTCAAACCGTCGCCACCATTTCCGCAGAATCGCTGCGCCAGACCGCACGCAGCCACGCGCTGCCCGAAGACGCCCGCTGGCGCGTCGACGACGTCGCCGCGCTGTTCGCGCTGCCGTTCAACGACCTGCTGTTCCGCGCGCAGCAGGTGCACCGCGAGAACTTCGACGCCAACACCGTGCAACTGTCCACGCTGCTGTCGATCAAGACCGGCGGCTGCGAAGAGGATTGCGGCTACTGCCCGCAGAGCGCGCACCATGACGCCGGCGTCAAGGCCGAGAAGCTGATGGCGCTCGATGAAGTGCTGGAAGCCGCCCGCGCCGCCAAGGCCAACGGCGCCACGCGCTTCTGCATGGGCGCCGCCTGGCGCAGCCCGAAGGACCGCCACCTCGAGCCGGTGATGGACATGGTGCGCGAGGTCAAGGCCATGGGCCTGGAGACCTGCGTCACGCTGGGCATGCTGAAGGCCGAGCAGGCGCAGGCGCTCAAGGACGCCGGCCTGGACTACTACAACCATAACCTCGATACGTCGCCGGAGTTCTACGGCAAGATCATCACCACGCGCACCTATCAGGACCGGCTCGATACCATCGGCCATGTGCGCGATGCCGGCATCAACGTCTGCTGCGGCGGCATCGTCGGCATGGGCGAATCGCGCGAGGCGCGTGCCGGGCTGATCGCGCAGCTCGCCAACATGGATCCGTACCCGGAGTCGGTGCCCATCAACAACCTGGTGCAGGTGGAAGGCACGCCGCTGGCCGGCACCGAGGCGCTTGACCCGTTCGAGTTTGTCCGCACCATTGCCGTGGCGCGCATCACCATGCCGGGCGCGATGGTGCGCCTGTCCGCGGGGCGCGAGGCGATGGAAGAAGCGTTGCAGGCACTGTGCTTCATGGCCGGCGCCAACTCCATCTTCTATGGCGACAAGCTGCTCACCACCGGCAACCCGCAGGCCGACCGTGACCGCGCGCTGCTGGCCCGCCTGGACATCCGCGCGGAAGGCTACGCAGGCTGAATAGTTAAGAAATCACCACGCGGAGAGCTCCCCGCCGTAAGATCCCGATAACCGGGTCAAAAGGAGGGAGCTCATGTTCAGCAAGATCCTGATCGCCAACCGCGGCGAAATCGCCTGCCGCGTCGCCGCCACCTGCCGCCGGCTGGGCATCCGCACGGTCGCGGTGTACTCGGACGCCGACGCCGATGCGCGCCATGTGGCGTTCTGCGACGAAGCCGTCCATATCGGCGGCGCCGCGGCGCGCGACAGCTACTTGCGCGCCGACCACATCATCGAGATGGCGAAGGAGACCGGCGCGCAGGCGATCCACCCCGGCTACGGCTTCCTCTCCGAGAACGAGGCCTTTGCCGAGGCCTGCGCGGCTGCGGGACTGGTCTTCATCGGTCCGCCGGCCTCCGCGATCCACGCGATGGGCAGCAAGAGCGCGGCC
>NZ_JBYOJR010000068.1:0-8754 GCF_057798915.1 Cupriavidus sp. 22TCCZM01-5 | reverse complement strand
GCCGCGCAGCATCTCGATGTCTTCGCCCAGGTCGAATTTCAGGCCAGGGAGTTCGGTCATGATGGTCTCCTGTTGGAATCTTGTTGGCGCGGGAACAACGCGCGTCAGACGTGTTCGAGCGTGCGTACCACGCAAAGGGTCATCAGCATGGTCGCCACGAGCTTGCGGCGGCCCTGCTGCTCGACGAAGACATCGCCCTGGACCACGATCAGCGTGCGGCCGGGCTTGAGCACGCGCCCCACGGCAATCAGGCGTTCGCCCTGCGCCGGGGACAGCAGATTGATCTTGTACTCGGCGGTCAGACCCGCCTCGCCCTCACCCACCATGGTCAGCGCTGCGTACCCGCACGCGCTGTCGGCCAGCGCACCGACGACGCCGCCATGGAAGAAACCATGCTGCTGGGTCACGCCTTCGGACCACGGCATGGCGATTTCCACTTCGCCACGCTCGACGCGGGCCAGCGCGGCGCCAAAGGTCGTCATCAGTCCCTGGCGCGCAAAGCTGCTGGCAATGGTGTCAGTCCGCGCCGCCGACAGCAGTTCGGGTTGGACTGGGCTGGCAGCAGCATCAAGGTCCTGCGTCATGGCGGCTCCCTGGTGAGATGGTTCGGGCTATTCTATTTACGTTTACGTAAACGTCAATCCACAGAGACACGAAGATGCACGGAAAGTGCAACGTCAGGCAGTTTCACGTTTGGCCGGGCCACCGGTACGCGCCTGTTGTGCATCCAGCAACGCTTTGCATTGCTTTTCATGCTGGTCGATCTCCGCCAGTTGCGCCTGCAGGTCTTCAAGCTGGCGCTCGAGTGCGGCGCGGTGGCCGGCCAGCGCATCCAGAAAACGCTCGAGCTGCGGTGCGCTGTCGCGCGGCGACTCGTAGAGATCAAGGATTTCGCGGATTTCGTTGAGAGTAAGCCCCAACCTTTTCCCGCGCAGCGTGAGTTTCAGGCGGGTACGCTCGCGCCCGTTGTAGACGCGCGTGCGTCCGCCGGGGCCTGCGCGCTCGGGCGACAACAGGCCCTGGTCCTCATAGAATCGGATGGCGCGCGGCGTGACGTCGAACTCGCGCGCGAGGTCGGTGATGGTATAGGTGGCCGGGCCGGAGGATGATCCGGAAACATTGGTGGCTGCCATGGTGCGCCCAAAGAAAGTGAACGGTCGTTCGTTGCGAAGTCAACTTTTGGCTTAAGATGGAGACGACTCGTACGAATTGACGTTTACGTTAGCGTCAACTCACGCGACTGGCAACCGGCGCCTTCGTGCCTGGTCGGCAAGGCCTGGCATCACGGCAAAGACGAGAAAGCCCCGCCTGCCCGGCGTGACACGGCGCAGGGCTTCGATGACGAGACTCCTCATGAACGCACTCGAACACCAGCTCCAATACCCGTTCGCGGACACCATGCCCGAGCCCGGCAGCAAGCAGGAAGTGGCGCCCGGCGTCTACTGGCTGCGCATGCCCCTGCCCTTCGCGCTGGACCACATCAACCTGTGGCTGCTGCGCGACCGGCGCGACGGCACGGACGGCTGGACCATCATCGACTGCGGCATCACCAACGACACCATCAAGGCGCACTGGGAAACCATCTTCGCCAACGAGCTCGAAGGCCTGCCGGTGCTGCGCGTGCTGGTCACGCACAGCCACCCCGACCACGTCGGCCTGGCGCACTGGCTGTGCAAGCGCTTCGACGCGCGGCTGTGGATGAGCCTGGGCGACTACATGAGCGCGCGCGTGATGGGCAGCGGCACCGGTGCGGGCTCCAGCGCCGGCGGCGAACTGGCGGCCGAGCACTTCGCGCGCCACGGCCTGACCGACCCCGACAGCCAGGAAAAGCTGCGCGCCCGCAAGACCTACTACCCGTCGCTGGTGCCGGACCTGCCCACGCAGTACCGCCGCCTGATGGACGGCGATACCGTCGCCATCGGCGCCGATCCGGCCACCGCCGGCTGGCGCGTGATCACCGGCTTCGGCCATTCGCCCGAGCACGTGGCGCTGTACAACGCCGCCGCCAACGTGCTGATCTCCGGCGACATGGTGCTGCCGCGCATCTCGACCAATGTCAGCGTGTTCGACATGGAGCCCGAGGCCAACTCGCTGCAGCTCTATCTGGATTCGCTCGGCAAGTACGAAGGCCTGCCAGAGGACGTACTGATCCTGCCCTCGCACGGCCGCCCCTTCCGCAACCTGCACACGCGCATTGCGCAGCTGCGCGAGCACCATGTCGAGCGCCTGGCCGAGACATTGGAAGCGTGCCGCGAGAAGCCGTGCTGCGCGCATGACATCGTCAGCGTGATCTTCAGGCGCCAGTTCGACATCCACCAGATGACGTTTGCCATGGGCGAATCGCTCGCGCATCTGCACGCGCTGTGGCACCGCGGGGAACTCGTGCGGGAAACGGGGGATGACGGGGTGATCCGCTTCCGGGCGGCCTGATCCCTGCGATGGCTCAGCCGCGCTCGGCCAGCGCGGCCAGATAGCGCACCCCCTCGATGGCGCGGCTGCCGTACCACGACAGCATCTCGCCATCGACAAGCTGCACCGGCTTGCCGAGCTGGCGCTCCAGCGCGTCGGCGTGGTCTTCGGTGAAGCGATAGGGCTCGGTGGACAGCAGCACCTCGTCGAGCCCGCGCACCAGCGCATCGTTCCAGCGGAAGCTCGGATAGCGTTCGCCCGCCGTGTTGGGGCGGGTGCAGTCGCCGTCCGCGCAGGCCTGCGGTGCCGCTTCCGGCCAGGTCTGCCAGTTCACCAGCGCCAGCATGCGGCTGATATAGGTGTCGCGCGACACGGTCATCCACGGGTCTTGCCAGATTGCATAGAGCACCTTGCGCGCCGGCCAGACGCGGGCGCGGATGGCATCCAGCTCCGCCTGCAGCGCGGCGCAGAGCGTTTCCGCCTGCGTCTGCCGCCCGAAGATGCCGCCCAGCAGCCGGTAAAGTTCGAGATTGTCTTCCGGCGCGCACGGATGCGTGACGATCACGTTCGGCACGAAGCGGCGGATCTCGTCGACGGTTTCGCGCCGGTTCTCGTCGACATTGACCACGACATGCGTGGGCGCCAGCGCACGCAGACGGTCCAGCTTCACGTCCTTGGTGCCCCCGACCTTGGCCACCGCGCGCACTGCCGGCTCGGGATGGATGCAGAAGCCCGTGCGCGCCACCATCGACCCGCCCAGTTCCAGCGCGAACAGCAGTTCGGTCACCGACGGCACCAGCGAGGCAATGCGGACATCGCCGCTGGCCGCGGCGTGCTGCTGGCCGATGGCGTCGCGCCACATGTCAGTCTCCCGAGCCGCGGCGGGGCTTGCGCGGAGCCTTTGCGGCCAGCGCGTCGTAGAGCCAGCGCGGCATCACGTGCATCAGCGCCGCGACCACGCCCATCTGCCACGGAATCACCTTGAAGCTGCTCCCCGCCGCAATCGCGCGCACGGCCTTGCGGGCGAACACGTCGGCATCCGTCAGGAACGGCATGCGGTAAGGGTTATGCGCCGTCATCGGCGTGCGGATATAGCCCGGCGCAATGGTCACCACGCGGATGCCATGGCGCCGCTGCTCCAGCCGCAGGCTTTCCAGAAGCTTGATCACCGCCGACTTGGACGCGCTGTAGGCGCCGCCGCCCGGCAGCCCGCGCACGCCCGCCACGCTGGCAATGCCCACCAGCGTACCGCGCCAGCCGCCGGCGCCGGGTTCGCGCTCATGCATCGGCTGCAGGAAGGGCTGGAACGTGGTGAGCACGCCGAACCAGTTGGTGTCCATCACCATGCGGAAGGCCTCGAGATCCTCGCGCTCGCTGGCCACCGTGCCGACCGACACGCCGGCGTTGGCGATGACCACGTCGGGCACGCCGATACGGTCCAGGAAGTCGTGCGCGGCACCCGCCATCGCGTCGGCATCGCGCACATCGGCGGCATAGACGTGGACAGCGCCCGGATTGGGCAGGCTCTGCGCAAGATCACGCAAGGCGTCCTCGCGCCGCGCCACCAGGCCGAGGACGGCGCCTTGCCTCGCATACTCGCGCGCCAGCGCCTGGCCGAGGCCGCTGGAAGCGCCGGTGAGGAAAACTTTCAGGGGGCGCATCGGGTTACCGGAGGCTCAAATGAAAAAAGGCCGGTACGGCAACGTACCGGCCTTCGGGAATGCCGCTCAGAGCTTCTTGTCGCGGACCTGGGTCACGAGGTAATCCATGGCCTGGATCGCGCTGGCCTTGGTACCGGCGACGGACGGCGAGGTCACGTACTTGCCCTGGACCACCACGGTCGGCACGCCGTCGACCTTGTAGGCGTCGGCGATCTTGTTCGCGCGCTGCGCGTTGGTGGTCACCGAGAACGAGTTGTACGCGTCCAGGAAGGCCTTGCGGTCGATGCCGTTCTTGGCCATGAAGTCGGCGATCTCGTTCGGGTCCAGCATGCGCTTGCGGTCGACGTGGATCGCATTGAAGACCTTGGCGTGCATGGCGTCCAGCTTGCCGATGGACTCCAGCGCATAGAAGATCTTGGTGTGCGGCAGCAGGTCGTCGCGGAAGGCCACTGGCACGCGCTTGAAGACCACGTCCTTGCCCTGCTTCTTGACCCACGCCTCGAGCTCGGGCTCGAAGTCGAAGCAGTGGGGGCAGCCGTACCAGAAGAATTCGGTGACCTCGATCTTGCCGGCCGGCACGGGCTGCGGCGCCTTGAGCACCTGGTATTCCTTGCCTTCGGCGGGTGCCGCCTGGGCGGGAGCGGTCATCAGCAGGCCGCCGACAGCGGCGAACGTGGCGATCAGTGCGGCGAGTTTCTTCATCTTGGAGCGGCCTTCCGGTTTTGGGGCGATGAGCGTATGACAGCGGCGACGGCATCCGGTTCAGCGGGCCGCCAGCCTGGGGGTTACAGCGCGTTACTGCTTGGTGAAGCGGATCACCGAGGCATCGAAGCCGGCCGACTGCAGCCGGTCGCGCGCCTTGTTCATGTCCTCGATGCGGTTGTACGGCCCGATCCGGACCCGGTACATCTTCACGCCGTTGACGTCGCGGTCGGTAATCTTGGCCTCGAAGCCCTGCATGGCCAGGTTGGCCTTCTGGCGGTCGGCGTCGTCGGACGAGCGGAACGCACCCACCTGCAGCAGGTAGCCGACCTTGTTGGCATCCGCCTGGGCGATCTCGGCAATCGGGTCGACCACCGGCTTCTCGGCCGGCTTGTTCATGGCGAGAGGCTTCTCGGCGGGCTTATCCGCCGGCTTTTCGGCAGGCTTTTCCGCCGGGCGCGACACGGCCACCGGCGGCTGCCGCTCGGCCTGCCGCTCCCCGTTATGGTTCTCCGGCGCGGCGGCGACCGGCGCCTGCGGCTGCGCCTCGGGTGCGGGCGCGGGCTGGCCGACCGGCTTGGCCGGGGTCTTGCTCCACAGCGGCTTGTTCGGGTCGGTCGGGGCTTCCGGCTGGGACTGGGATTGCGTGGGACTGGGCAGCGTGCTGGCCACGTTGCCCGGCTCGGACGGCCGCGGCGCGTTCTTTTGCTGGAACGGCGCCGGCGACTTGGTGATATACAAGGCGACCACCACGGCAATGGCCAGCCCGACGATCAGCCCGAGCACCAGGCCCAGGAACGTTCCACCGCGCTGCTGGCTGCGGCGGGCACTGCGCGCCTCGCGCTTGCGTTGCTGTTGCATAAGTCCTCTTAGGTGTTGCCGGGAGATTATAGTGCCAGCGCCGCCCGCGGCGGCACCGGCAACATCGCGGGGCAGCACTGCCCCGCGATGCGACCGGCCCGATCGCGCGCGTGTGCCGTGAATGACAGCCGTGGCTTACATGCGGCGCGGCGCCGAAACGCCGATCACCGCCAGGCCGTTGCGCAGCACCTGGCGCGTTGCCGCCAGCAGCGCCAGGCGCGCGCGCTTGACCGTCTCGTCGTCGACCAGCACGCGGTCGGCGTTGTAGAACGCGTGGAAATCGCCCGCCAGGTCGCGCAGGTAGAACGCGACCGCATGCGGCGCCAGCTCGCCGGCGGCGGCGGCCAGCATCTCGGGGAACTCGGCCAGGCGCTGGCCCAGCGCGAGCGCCTGCGGACTGGCGTCGGCGCCGGTGACGGCCGCCAGGTCGGCGCCGGCCAGTTCGGGCAGGCGGCTCTCCCAGTCGGCGCCGCCCCACGACTCGAAGATCGAGCAGATGCGCGCATGGGCGTACTGCACGTAGTACACCGGGTTCTCGTCGTTCTGCTTGAGCGCCAGGTCCACGTCGAACACGAACTCGGTGTCGGCCTTGCGCGACAGCAGGAAGAAGCGCACGGCGTCGCGCCCGCGCGTGAAGTGCGCGGGCCAGTCGGCCACGCCGGCGTCAAGGCAGGCGCGGATGGTTTCGCAGGTGTCATCCTGGCCGTTGGACCATTCGATCAGGTCGCGCACGGTCACATAGGAGCCGGCGCGCTTGGAGATCTTCACCTCCTCGCCGTTCTTCATCACGGTGACCATCTTGTGCAGCACGTAGTCGGGGTAGCCCTTCGGGATGCCGATGTCCAGGCCCTGCAGGCCGGCGCGCACGCGCGCGATGGTGCCGTGGTGGTCGCTGCCCTGCACGTTGATGACCTTGGTGAAGCCGCGCTCCCACTTGGTGGTGTGGTAGGCCACGTCCGGCACGAAGTAGGTGTAGGTACCGTCGGTCTTCTTCATGACCCGGTCCTTGTCGTCGCCGTCGTCGGTGGTGCGCAGCCACAGCGCCCCTTCGCTCTCGTAGGTCTTGCCCTTGGCGACGAGCGCCTGCACCGCGGCTTCGACGCGGCCGTCGGTGTACAGCGACGACTCCAGGTAGTAGTGGTCGAACTTGACGCCGAAGGCCTGCAAGTCGATGTCCTGCTCGTTGCGAAGGTAGGTCACCGCGAACTTGCGGATCGAGTCGACATCCTCGGGGTTGCCCGATGCGGTCACCGGCTCGCCGTCCGAGGCGCTCACGGTCTTGCCGGCCAGGAAGTCGGCGGCGATATCGGCGATGTAGTCGCCGTTGTAGGCGGCTTCCGGCCAGTTGGCGTCGCCCGGCTTGAAGCCGCGCGCGCGGGCCTGGACCGACACGGCGAGGTTCTGGATCTGCACGCCGGCGTCGTTGTAGTAGAACTCGCGGTGCACGTCGTAGCCCTGCCACGACAGCAGGTTGGCGAGCGCGTCGCCGAGCGCGGCCTGGCGGCCGTGGCCGACGTGCAGCGGGCCGGTCGGGTTGGCCGAGACGAACTCGACCAGCACGTGGCCGTGCATGCCGCGCTCCTGCGCGCCGTAGTGGTCGCCCTCGGTCAGCACCGCGCGCAGCACATCGGCCTTGGCCGCCGGCGTCAGGCGCAGGTTGATGAAGCCCGGGCCGGCGATCTCCATGGCCGCGACCAGGCCGGCCGCGCGCGGATCGGCCTGGACCGCCGCCACGATGCGCTGGGCCAGCTCGCGCGGATTGCTCTTGAGCGCGCGCGCCACCTGCATGGCGATGTTGCAGGCCAGGTCGCCGTGGGCTGCGGCCTTGGGCCGCTCGAAGGTCACGGCCGGCAGGGTCGCGTCGGCCGGAGCAAGCGCGCGTACCGCATCAGTGAACGCAGCGGCAAGATTGGAGGTCTGAACAGGCAGCATGGATGTCGAAGCCCTGGTGGGCAGTAGTCCGGCAGGCGGCGCGGCGCGCCCGGGTGCCAGCCGGCAATGCCGGCGGAAAGCCACGGGCAAGGCGCCGCGAAGTGGCGCGCATGTGAACGCCGCGCCGCGTGACCGGCAATGGAATTCGGAAACGCGGAATTTTATCAGGTGCTATGCTGACATCATGCGCGCGGCTCGCAAGAGCCACAATCCGCGCGGCCGCTCCCGCCCCCGGGGGCCCGCGTTCCGCATGTCCGTAAAAGGAAACATCATCATGCTGATCACCTTCAAATCCCACGCCGCGCAGGACCTGATCATGATGAGAGATCTGGCCGTGACGCTTCTGGGCATCATCGGCAAGCATCTCGGAGAGCGGGGGGTGATCACCGTGGAAGAGCTGCCTCGCGCGATCCACAAGCTCGAAGCCGCCGTCAGCGATGCCAAGCGCAACCACCCCGCCGAAACCTCGGTCAGCGACGGCAAGCATGAAGACGACGAGGAGGAACCGCTGCACCTCGGGCAGCGCGCCTATCCGTTCCTTGACATGCTGCGGGCCTCGCAGCGTGAAGGGGTCGATGTGTTATGGGGCGTGTGATCGGATTCTGGCGACCGAGGACGCGCCTGAGCGGGGCTTCTAGGCAATCTTCTTTTCTCGGCAAAAGGCCAAAAAAAGGTTCTTCGCTGAATGCGGGGAAGGGGTAATGACGGGGTTGTCGTGCTTGGCGGGCGCTGCTGTTTCGCCGGCGCAGCCGGCGAGTCACTTTTTGTCCGAGCGACAAAAGAGTATGCAGAAAAAGCGCGTCGCCTGGCGGCTGGCGGCTGGCGGCTGGCCATCAACGATGCGCTCCTTGTTTTCAAGCGGCTTTGGTCTCGCGACGCTTGGGTGCCCGTTCGAACCTGCTACGCATAGTGATTCAGAACCAGTGCCTGCGATAACCTGCTCTTGTACGATCCCCATGTAGGGCTCGGGTACAGCGTTCCAAAAGCGTCAGTGGTGGGACGCCTACAGCTGCGCTGCGCGCACGTCCTAGTCGGTTTGCGACGGGCATCATCGTCGCCGGTGCCAACGGTTCGGTTTCTCTGCTTCGCTGCGGCGCGGTTTGCCTGCGGCCTGGGTGCTCAGACCAGGGCTCTGCGCGTAGCGCAGCCGAAGGCGATTACACGATGTCGGTAGCAGCAGGGACCACGG
>NZ_JBYOJR010000067.1:0-8833 GCF_057798915.1 Cupriavidus sp. 22TCCZM01-5 | reverse complement strand
CAGCGCCTGCATGGCTTCGGCGTTGGCCTTGAACGCTTCGGAGCGTGCGTTGAGTTTGGTTTCCAGCGTTGGCATGTTGAGGTCTCTTCCCGGTCTCTTGCCGCTTGGTCTCTCGGAGTCGCCGCTTGATCGCCGCTTGATCGCCGCCGCCAGCGTCAGCCGCTGCGCTTCGGCAACGGATGCCCCGGCATCAGCTCATACGGATGCTTCCATCCCGGCAGCGCGCGCATGCGTTCGGCCCACGCGTGGATATGCGGATACTCCTTGCGCCAGTGCACGCCGATCTCGTCGTCGAAGAACACATAGCCCGCCAGCGAGAAATCGGCGATGGTGGCATGCTCGCCGATGACGAACCTGCGGCCGGCCAGCTGCGCGTTCAGCACGCTCCATGCGCCTTCGCAGCGCGTGCGGAAGAACTGCAGCACGGTCGGGTCCGGTGACGCGGCGAAGGTGCGCAGAAAACGGTAAGTGGCGGTGTACGAAGTGAACTTGTGGTTGTCGAACAGCAGCCAGCGCATGACTTCAGCGCGCTCGGCTTCGTTCGCGGCACCGTAGGCATCGAGCCGCGATGCCAGCGTTTCCAGGATCACGCCGGACTGTGACAGCCGCTGGCCGCCGAACTCCAGCACCGGGACTTCGCCCATCACATTGATGGCGCGGTACTCCGGCGTGCGGGTCTCGCCATTGAAATAATCGACAAAGCGCGGCTGCCACAACTGCCGGCCGCGCTGCGCGCTGACGGTCTCCAGCAGCAGTGCCACCTTGTAGGCATTGCCGGACTGGGCAAAGCAGTACAGCAGGTACTCCGGCGTGCCGCCGGATGCCTGGGCTTCCACGCTCATGACGCCTCCCCGATCATGTCGCCATCCACATACAGCCACACCGGCGCCTCGCCGGCCGCGCGCGGCTCGCGCACGAACCGGCTGCGCTCATGCAGCCGCCAGGCGCGCCCGCCCACCTTGTAGCGCGCCACGAATTCCACTTCGGCATGCGTATCGTCCTGCTGGGAATGGGCCTTGATGGTGAGACCCAGCCAGCGGGTGCCCGTGTCCGGCGCCAGGTCCGCGGGGCATGTGGACGGATGCCAGGTCTGCCGCAGCCAGTCCATCTTGCCCATGACATACGCGGTGTAGCGCGAGCGCATCAGCGCCTCGGCATTGGGCGGCACGGCGTCGCCGCGGTGATAGCGGCCGCAGCACGCGGCATAGTCCGCGCCGACGCCGCAGGGGCACGGCGCGGCCGTGGCGCGAGGCGGGCGCTTTGCACTCATCCGAGCAGCTCCGGCAAGTCGCGCATGTCGGTGAACAGGTGGCGGGCCCCTGCGTCGCGCAGCATGGCGGCGTCATTGCGCGCCGCGTAGCCGAACACCGTCATGCCCGCGGCCACGCCGGCCGTGACACCGGTAGGGCTGTCCTCGATCACCGCGCAGCGCGACGGTTCCACGCCCATGGTACGGGCGGCCAGCAGGTACACATCCGGCGCCGGCTTGCTGCGCTCCACCTCGGTGGCCGAGAAGATGTGCTCGCGCCCGTCCTGCTGGAACAGTTCCACCAGGCCCGTGCGCGTGAGCTGCAGCTTGACCTTGATGCGGTCCGCGCCGGAAGCCACGCACACCGGCACCCCGGTGGCGGCGATGGCGGCCACCGCCTCGCGCACGTACGCCACGCTCTGTACCTCGGCCTCCAGCACCTGGTTGCGCCGCACAAACCACTGCGACAGCCAGTTCTCCGGCAACGGCGCGCCGCGCCTGCGCTCGATGTTGTCGAGCTCTTCGCGCACCGCGCGTCCCAGGAACCACTTCGTCGAATCCTCGAGCGAGATGGCGATGCCAAGCTCGTTGAGCATTTCGTTGAGCACGCGGTTGACGATGGGCTCGCTGTCGACGAGCACGCCGTCGCAGTCGAAGATCACACAGTCGAAACGCGAGGATGGGCCGTTCGCGGCCCCGTCTGCTACGGTCATGCGGGTTTCTTTTCCTTGTTGCTGTCCACGCTGGTCACCGCACGCAGTTCGGTCTGGCGGTCACGCTTCAGGTGGTCTTCAATCTGGTTGAAACGGTCGAAGCCCCAGAACGGCTCGCCGTCGATGATGACGAAGGGCGAGCCGAACACGCCCTTGGCCATGGCGACCTCGATCTCGGCCTTGAGCTGGTCCTTGATCTGGTAGCTGGTGGCGCCGGCGTCCATGGCATGCACGTCAACGCCCAGGGGCTCGGCCAGCTTCGAGATCTCCGCCGGCTCGGCGATGTTGATATCGTCCACGAACAGCGCGCGGTAGACCGACCTGGCAAACGCCGTGGCGACATCGGCGCCGTGGTGGTTCTGCAGCCACAGCATGGCGCGCGCGGCATGCGTGGTCGGCAGCGGGAAGTGCGCCGGACGCTTGTACTCGATGTCGTGAAAGCGCGCGGTGCGCTCGAAGTCGCGCCAGCAGTATTCGCCCTTGAGCGGGATCTGCGGCAGCGGCGAGGAGCCGGTGGTCTTGAATACCACGCCGAGCAGGATCGGATGCCAGGCCACGGAGCGGCCGTACTTCTGCGCCAGTTCGTCGATGCGCGTGCTGGCGAAGTAGCCATACGGCGACGAGAAATCAAAGTAGAAGTCGATCGCTGCGGTCATGAACGGGGGCCCTCTGTCGTGAGTGTTGGATGGCTTGGGGAAGCCTCCAGGACGCCTGGCCGTGCTTCCCAAGCCCCATGGTACGCGTGTCGGCGCGCCGCGGCTACGCCAGTGCGCGCGCGATCAGGATCTTCTGGATGTCGCTGGTGCCTTCGTAGATCTGGCAGACGCGCACGTCGCGGTAGATGCGCTCGACCGGGAAGTCGGTGACATAGCCATAGCCGCCGAATACCTGGATCGCATCCGAACAGACCTTCTCGGCCATCTCGCTGGCAAAGAGCTTGGCCATGGCCGCTTCCTTCAGGCAGGGCCGGCCGGCGTCCTTGAGCGAGGCGGCGTGCCACACCATCTGGCGCGCCACGTCGATGCGCGTGGCCATCTCGGCCAGGCGGAACTGCACGGCCTGGTGCTGGAACAGCGGCTGGCCGAAGCTCTCGCGCTCCTTGGCATAGGCCAGCGCCGCGTCGAACGCCGCGCGCGCCATGCCGATGCTCTGCGAGGCAATGCCAATGCGCCCGCCTTCCAGCCCCGACAGCGCCATCTTGTAGCCGGCGCCTTCGTCGCCAAGCAGGTTGGCGGCCGGCACGCGGCAATCCTCGAACACGATCTGCGCGGTATCCGACGAATGCTGGCCGAGCTTGTCTTCGAGGCGCGCCACCACATAGCCCGGCGTGCTGGTCGGCACCAGGAACGCGCTGATGCCACGCTTGCCAGCCGCCTTGTCGGTCACGGCCATGACGATGGCCACGTCGGCATTCTGGCCGCTGGTGATGAACTGCTTGACGCCATTGAGCACGAAGTGGTCGCCATTGCGCACGGCGGTGGTGCGCAGCGCGGCGGCATCGGAGCCCACGTGCGGCTCGGTCAGGCAGAACGCGCCCAGCATTTCGCCACGCGCCAGCGGCACCAGCCACTGCTGCTTCTGCGCTTCATCGGCGAACGCCATCAGCATGCTGCACACGGGGCAGTTGTTGACGCTGATGACGGTCGAGGTGCCGCCGTCGCCCGCGGCGATTTCCTCCAGGATCAGCGCCAGCGACAGGTAGTCCAGGCCGGCGCCGCCGTACTGCTCCGGCACCGCCACGCCATAGGCGCCCAGTGCCGCCAGGTCGCGATGCACGTCCTTCGGGAAGGTCTTGTCGCGGTCCCATTGCGCGGCCTGCGGCGCGATCACCTCCTGCGCGAACTGGCGCACGGCGTCGCGGATCATTTCCTGTTCGGATGTCAGCAGCATGTCGTTTCTGTATGAGGTAAGTCCGGCCCGCGCTTACCAGGGGATAGGGGTGCCGTCGTAGTTGAAGAAGCTGCCGTTGTCGCGGCGTTTGGCCCCGGCCAGCAGTTGGCGCATGCCCTTCACGCTCTGCTGCGGCGTGATGTCCGCCGCCTTGCCGCCCATGTCGGTCTGCACCCAGCCCGGATGCAGCGCCACGCAGGTGGCATGGCGCGCGTCCAGCGACACCGCCTTGAGCGCCGCATTGACGCCCGCCTTGCTGACGCGATACAGCCAGCTGCCATTGCTGTCCATGGAGCCCATGCTGCCCATGCGCGAGGACAGCACCGCCAGCACGCCGCCGTGGCCGCCCAGGCCGGTCTCGACATAGGGCAGCACGAGCGGCAGCGCCATCATCGGGCCGAGCACGTTGACGTGCATGACGCGGTCAAAGTCCTCGCGCGTGACCGGCTGCGCGCCTTCGGTGCGCGGGCCCATCACGCCAGCGTTGTAGATGGCCACATCGAGCGATTCGCCATCGAGCTTCCAGCCCAGGCCGGCCACCGCGCCCGGGTCGGTCAGGTCGGCCTGGTGGGCTTCGGCGCCAAGCGCCTTCAGCGCGGCCACGCCTTCGGGCGTGCGCGCCGCCGCGATGACGCGCCAGCCGTCGGCACGGTACTGGCGTACAAATTCAAGGCCGATGCCGCGCGAGGCACCGAGGATGAGTGCGGTTGGCAAGGCTGGCTCCTGGCGATGGTTGATCGATGGCCTTGGGTTCCTCCCCTCTCCCAATCATGGGAGAGGGGGGAAAACAAGCAGTCGGGTTTCGCGTCAGACGATCTCGATCCCCACCGCCGTCGCTTCGCCGCCGCCGATGCACAGGCTGGCCACGCCGCGCTTGCCGCCGGTCTTGCGCAGCGCGCCGATCAGCGTCGTCATGATGCGCGCGCCCGAAGCGCCGATCGGGTGGCCGAGCGCGCAGGCGCCGCCGTGGATGTTGACCTTCTCGTGCGGGATCTTCAGGTCGTGCATGGCCGCCATTGGCACCACGGCAAAGGCCTCGTTGATCTCGAACAGGTCAATGCTGTCGGTGGTCCAGTCCAGCTTGCGGTAGAGCTTGGCCATGGCCTCCACGGGCGCGGTGGTGAACCAGCCCGGCGCCTGCGCGTGCGTGGTGTGGCCCAGCATGCGTGCGACCGGCTGCAGGCCGAGCTTCTTCGCGGTGGATTCGCGCATCATCACCAGCGCCGAGGCGCCGTCGTTGATCGAGGACGACGATGCCGCGGTGATGGTGCCGTCCTTGGCGAACGCGGGTTTCAGCGCGGGGATCTTGTCGAGCTTGATGCGGCGCGGGCCTTCGTCGGTGTCGATGACGGTGTCGCCGCCCTTGCCCGGCACGGTGACCGGTGCGATCTCCCAGCGGAAGTCGCCCGATGCCGTGGCCTGCTGCGCGCGGCGCACGCTTTCGATCGCGAAGGCATCCTGCTGCTCGCGCGTGAAACCGTACTTGGCGGCGCAGTCCTCGCCGAAGGTGCCCATGGCGCGGCCCTTGTCGTACGCGTCTTCCAGGCCGTCGAGCATCATGTGGTCGTAGATCATGCCGTGGCCGATGCGGTAGCCGCCGCGGCCCTTCGGGATCAGGTACGGCGCGTTGGTCATGCTCTCCATCCCGCCGGCAATGGCGATCTCGAACGAGCCGGCCACCAGGCCGTCATAGACGTTCATGGCCGCGCGCATGCCCGAGCCGCACATCTTGTTGACCGTGGTGCAGCCCACGCCCAGCGGCAGGCCCGCGCCGAGCGCCGCCTGGCGCGCTGGCGCCTGGCCCTGGCCGGCCGGCAGTACGCAGCCGAACACCACTTCCTCGACCTGCTCCGGCTGGATGCCGGCACGTTCGACCGCTGCACGGATGGCAACGGCGCCGAGCTGCGGCGCGGTCAGCGACGCGAATTCACTCTGGAAGGCCGCCATGGGAGTGCGGGCGGCGGAAACGATGACGATCGGGTCTTGCATGTCTGTTCTCCTGATATCGGTATGCGTCTTGGGGGGTACGGCGTGCAATGCGGTGTCGATGTGGACGGCGCGTCAGCGGATCGAAGCCTGCGGCGGGTCGCCGAACTGGCGGTAGGCCGTGGCCAGTTGCTCGCGCAGCTCGTCGTTGTTGCTGGCAGCCATGCCCAGGTCGCGCAGCAGGCCGTCGGAAACGCCATAGACCCAGCCGTGCACGGTCACCTCCTGCCCGCGTGCCCACGCGTCCTGCAGCACCGTGGTCTGGCACACGTTGTTGACCTGCTCGATCACGTTGAGCTCGCACAGGCGCGTGTGGGCATCGTCCTCGCGCAGGATGGTGCCGAGGTAGGCCTCGTGCTTGTCGGCCACGTCGCGCACATGGCGCAGCCAGTTGTCGGCCAGGCCGATGCGCTCGCGCTTGAGCGCCACCTTCACGCCGCTGCAGCCGTAGTGGCCAACCACCGTGATATGGCGCACCTTGAGCACTTCCACGGCGAACTGGATCACCGACAGCGCATTGAGGTCGCTGTGCGCGATCACATTGGCGATGTTGCGGTGGACGAACACCTCGCCCGGCGCCAGGCCCAGGATCTGGTTCGCGGGCACGCGCGAGTCGGAGCAGCCGATCCACAGGTACTCGGGCGCCTGCTGGTTGGCCAGGCGCATGAAGAAGGTCGGGTCTTCCGCGTTGACGCGGTCGACCCAGTCACGGTTGTTGCGGAACAGCTGGGCGATCGCGTCACTCATGCGACTCTCCTTGCAAGGCCGGCGACGGGTGTGCTGTGCCCCGTATTGCCAAAGCGGTAGATGAAGCGTTCGGAAGTGGGATAGGCAAAGAAGTCATGAACTTGTCCGGCCAGCAGCCGGTCCTTGTGGCCCTGCCACATGGCAGGGTCGAATAAATCCTCGTGATGACGCAGGAATGCGTCGCGCACGCGCGGGTTGCCAAGCAGGAAGGTACGGAACGTCTCCGGGAAGATGTCGTGCGGACGCACGGTGTACCAGACTTCGCCCGACATTTCCTCTTCTTCGTTGCGCGGCTCGGGCACGCGGCGCACATTGCAGTCGGTGAAGTACTCGATCTCGTCGTAGTCGTAGAACACCACGCGGCCATGGCGCGTCACGCCGAAGTTCTTGTACAGCATGTCGCCGGGGAAGATGTTCGCGGCGATCAGCTCCTTGATCGCATTGCCATACTCGACGATGCCGTGCTCCACCTGCTCCTCGGTGCCTTCCTGCAGCCAGATGTTCAGCGGCGTCATGCGGCGTTCGATATAGACGTGCCGCACCACGATCTCCTCGCCGCCGTCCTTGCCGCGCTGGTACTCGATCATCGACGGCGCATGCTGTTCCAGTTCGCCCACCAGCTCGTCATCGAAACGCGACAGCGGGAAGGCCACATTGGAGTACTCCAGCGTGTCGGCCATGCGTCCGACGCGGTCGTGCTGCTTGACGAGCTGGTACTTGGACTTGACCAGCTCGCGCGTGGTTTCCTTGGGCGCGGGGTAGAAGTCCTTGATCACCTTGAACACGTACGGGTACGACGGCAGCGTGAACACCAGCATCACCAGCCCCTTGATGCCGGGCGCGCTGATGAACTTGTCCGACGAATGCTGCAGGTGATGCAGGAAGTCCCGGTAGAACAGGTTCTTGCCCTGTTTCTGCAAACCCAGCGAGGTATAGATTTCCGCGCGCGGCTTGCGCGGCATGATGTCGCGCAGGAACGTCACGTAGGCCGACGGGATTTCCATGTCGACCATGAAGTACGAGTGCGTGAACGAGAACAGGATCAGCACCTGCAGCTTCTTCAGCAGCACCGCGTCCAGAACGAGCTTGCCCGACGGCCCGTGCACGATCGGGATCGCCAGCGGATAGGTGCGGTCGCCGTTCAGGATGCGCCCGATGATGAAGGCCGACTTGTTGCGGAAGAACAGCGACGACAGCACGTGGATCTGGAAATTCGGCGCAATGCGGAAATCGCCGAAATGCGCCTCGACGGTGCTCACCACATAGCCGACGTCGCGGCGCAGGTCCTCGAACGGCCGCTCGAGCTGGAAGTTGTGCACGATGCGCTCGAAGCAGTCCGCCATGCCGTGACGGCTGCCCGGGTAGTAGGCGCGGAACGTCGGCTTGATCGGCGACTCCTCGTTCTCGATGTACTCGGTCGAGACGGCCGGGCGCACGAAGATGAAGTCGTTGTTGAAGTACGAGCGGTGCAGCAGGCGCGTGCAGACCGAATTGAAGAAGGTCTCGGCCAGCTCGGGCTGGTGGTGGTTGGTCAGCAGCCCGATGTAGTGCAGCTTGATCTGCTGCCAGATCTCGTCCTCGATGTTCTCGGCGTCGTACTCGTCTTCGAGGATCACGCTGGTCTCGCGCACGCGCTCGTTATAGAACGCAATGCGGTCGCGCTGGATCTGCTGCAGGCCGAGCCAGTCGCCGGCCTCGAACTTCATCTTGGCCTGGTGGCTGACCTCGCGGAACAGCCGGTAGTGCTTGTCGAACCCGTCCAGCATGGTCCGCGCCACGTCGAAGGCAATCTGCGAAGAGAGCAGTTTGGGGAAGTGGGACATGGGACGGGGTGGACGGTCTGGCGGGGTACTGAGATTGTAAATGGGTTTCAGGGCTCGATTTGGTGTGCAGCCCCCCTTGCATGGCTTCGGCTTTCTCCTCCTCTCCCGCTGCGTGGGTGGGAGAGGAGGAAAACCGTCGGGACTGCGAAAGGTGCCATAAAAATCACATCGTTTCTGCAAACAACTCTCGCCCGATCAGCATTCTCCGGATCTCCGAAGTCCCGGCGCCGATTTCATACAGCTTGGCATCGCGCCACAGACGGCCGGCCGGGTATTCGTTGATATAGCCATTGCCACCCAGGATCTGCACGGTCTCGCCGGCCATCCAGGTGGCCTTCTCGGCCGTGTACAGGATCACCGCCGCGCAGTCCTTGCGCACCTGGCGCACGTGGTCGGCGCCGAGCGAGTCGAGGTTCTTGCCGACC
>NZ_JBYOJR010000066.1:0-10148 GCF_057798915.1 Cupriavidus sp. 22TCCZM01-5 | reverse complement strand
GACGGGCAGGTTCTGGATGGTGAGGGACATGATGTAACTCCTTGGGGTGCTGGTCTGGTTTGGTTTAGAGAGCATCGGGTGTTGCGCTCGCAGTCATATACGCATGGGGTGTGCCAGCTCTCGTTCCAGCCCCGCGCCGCCTAATCAAGTCATTGAAATTAAAGGAAAAATCTATACGTACCCTGGCTCTCCCGCGGGCTGTTCCCGCCGTGGCGTGTCTGGCGGCGGCAAACACATGCCGAAGCGCCTGTCTGCAGCGCGCCGACACCCGGCGCCGGATGCAGCCGACCGGTGGCCTGGAGAAAGCTAGAATGTCCGCCTTGGCTTCAGGAGCGCGGGCATGAAGAACACCGAGGTGCAGGACGGCAAGTCTCCTTCCCAGCTGATCGACGAGAGAATCCGCGAGCTTGGCGACTGGCGCGGCGAAATGCTGGGCCGCATCCGCGCGCTGATCCGGGCCGCGGATCCGGACGTGGTGGAAGAGTGGAAGTGGCGGGGGGTTCCGGTGTGGTCGCACGACGGCATACTGTGCACCGGAGAGACATACAAGAACGTCGTGAAGATGACCTTTGCCAAAGGGGCGTCGCTGCCCGACCCTTCGAAAGTCTTCAACTCGAGCCTGGAAGGAAATACCCGGCGCGCGATCGATATCCACGAGGGCGAGGACGTCGACGAGAAGGCGCTGCGGGCGCTGATCCAGGCCGCCGTGGCGCTGAACCGGTCGAAGCCGCGGCGCTGAACCTGGAGCCGCGGCGAACCAGGCAAACGGTTCCCTCCGGCGTCACCTGGCAGGACCGCTGCCGGCGTTCCGCAGAATCTCGGTCAGCGCGTCGATATCGACCGGCTTGACGATATGCCCGTCAAAGCCGGCCCGGGCCGCTTCTTCCCTGATCCCGGGCTCGCCAAAGCCCGTCAGGGCATAGAAGCGGGTGTGGTGCAGGTGGGCATAGTCGCGAAGCTCGCGCACCAGCTCAAAGCCGTCCATGTCGGGCATGGCCAGGTCAATGAGCGCAACATCCGGCGTGAAGTCTTCCACGCTGCGCAGTGCCGTGACGCCATCGTAGGCAACCCTGACAGCGTGGCCAGTCATCTGGAGCAGCAGGCCCATGCTGTCGGCGGCATCGCTGTTGTCGTCGACGATCAGGAGGTTGAGTCCCTCGCGGGAACTGGCCAGCAGGGGCGGCGCCGGGGCGTGCGACTCGGTGACGACCGGCAGCCTGACGCGGAAGGTGCTGCCCAGGCCGATGCCCTGGCTCGACGCTGTGATCGATCCTTCGTGCAGTTCGATGATCGACCGGCAAAGCGACAATCCGATGCCGAGCCCGCCGGTGCTTGTCGTGCCCGGCTGGCTGCCCTGCACGAAAAGGTTGAACACGTCGGACAGGGCTTCCCGAGCAATGCCACAGCCCTGGTCGGCAATGGAAATCTGTCCGATGCGGCCATTGACGCGGCAGCGCAGCGTGATCGTCGTCCCTTCCGGCGAAAACTTGGAAGCGTTGATCAGCAGGTTCTGCAGCACTTGCGCCAGGCGCGTGAGATCGCCAAAGACGTGGAAGTCCGGGTTCCCAGGCTGCATGTCGATGCGCTGCAACCTCGCGTCGAGTTCCGGCATGCTGGCCTCGATGGCGGCCGCGATGACCTCGCGGATGGAAATCACCGACCGGCGCAGGTCCAGCTTTCCGGCTGCGATGCGCCCGACGTCCAGCAGATCGTCCACGAGCCGCGTGAGGTGCCTGAGCTGGCGAGCCACGATACCGAGATTCGCCCTGACCAGCGCCTCGTTGCCGGGCTCCCGCTCCATGATGGAGGTGGCGCTGTACATGGGCGCCAGCGGGTTGCGCAGTTCGTGGGCCAGGGTTGCAAGGAATTCCTTCATGCGCTGCGCGGAAGCTTCGACCTCTTCGAGCTTCTTGCGCTCGCTCATGTCGCGGGTCACCTTGGCGAAGCCGCGCAACTGCCGATGCTCGTCGTGGATTGCCGTGAGCGTGACACTGGCCCAGAACAGGGAGCCGTCCTTGCGGACACGCCATCCTTCGTCCTGCACGCTGCCGTGCTCGCGGGCTATCTGGATCAGCCGTTCCGGCTTGCCGGCCGCGATATCCTCGGGCAGATAGAACGCGGAAAAGTGCCGGCCCACGATTTCGCTGCTCCGGTAGCCCTTTATCTGCGCGGCGCCGGCATTCCAGCTCACGACATGGCCATGCGGATCGAGCATGAAAATCGCATAGTCCTTGACGTTCAGCACCAGCAAGCGGAACGTCTCGTCGCTTTCCCGCAGTTTTGCCGCGCTTTTCATCTGCTCGGTCATGTCCCGCGTGATCTTGGCAAAGCCGATGACTTCGCCTGCTTCGTTGTGCAAGGCGGTGATCAGGTCGTCGGCCCAGAACCGGGTGCCGTCCTTGCGGACGCGCCAGCCTTCGTCTTCCAGGTGGCCATGCCGCCTGGCCAGCTCCAGTTCCTTGCGCGGCCAGCCGCGGGCGATCGCTTCCTCGGTATAGAAGCGCGAGAAATGCGAGCCAATGATCTCACCCGCCTCATACCCCTCGATGCGCTGCGCACCGCGGTTCCAGCTCATGACCGTGCCGTCCGTATCGAGCAGGAAGATTGCGTAGTCGGAAATCGTCTCGACGAGCGTACGGAAGATATCGTGCCGTTCAGGCGCGGGGCTGGGGGTGGGGCCGGGGGTGGGGCTGGCGGGGCCGGATGCCGACATGGCGGGGACGCGGTTGGAACTCTCGCCATAGTGACCGAAAGCGCGGCGGTCTGCTGTCGGGTGCGATCCTACAATGCGCGTTCCACGGCGAGGCGGTTCAGGATGCGAGGGGCGGGTGATGCCAAGATCGCTCGCCTGTGAAAGCTCGCTGGCAGGCCCCCGCGCCGGCTACCGCCGCCCGCCGCCACCCCGTCCGCCAAACCCGCCGCCACGCGCGCCGCCACTAAAGCCCCCACCCCGGCCTGAACCCGACCCGAGGCTGGATCGCCCGCGATTGACGTCGCGCTGTACAGCACTGCCGCCACCGCCCACGCCCTGGAAGCCGTTGTCGCGGCCACCGGCCGCGTCGCGCCCGCGAAAGCCGTCGCGGCCCGCGGCGCCGGCGTTGCTGCGGCCAAACTTCTCGCGCGTGGCATTGTCGCGGTAGGCAACCCCCTGACGGTGCCGCGCGTCATGCTGCCAGCGGTCGCCCTGCAATTTGCTGGCGTCGAAGTTGCGGTCGATGTTCCTGGCCTTGTGGTGCTCCACATGGACGCCGCCGTTGTTCCAGTCGCAGTTGCCGAAGATCGCGGCGGCCGCGGCCAGGCCGATGCCAAATGCGATGCCGCTGCCGACCGCGCTTCCGGGGTAATAGGCGCCATAGGGCGGCCAGTAGTAGTATGGGTAGCCCGCATAGCCCCAGCCGCCGTAGACGATCGCCGGGTCGTACACCGGCACGTAAACCACGTCCGGATTGGCTGGTTCGATGCGCACGATGGTCTGCGGTGCGCCGGCTGCGCCAGCTGATTCCACGGTCACGGTCTGCTGCGGCCCCGACTCCAGGTGGCCAGCCTGCCGGGCGCGCACGCGCAGGCGCTGTATCGCATCGAATACGTCCTTCTGCTGGGCCAGAAAGGCATCGCCCAGCTTCTGGGTCCAGTCGAGCTTGTCGCTCATGGGCTCCAGGATCTGCGGGAACGCCACCAGCGACTTCACGCTGACATCCCATGATTCGCCCTGTACCGCCTTGATTGCCGCGTCGCCCTTGAGATCCGGATGCGCCTTGAGCCAGCGCGCGGCGAGGGTGACTTCCAGCGGATAGGTCGATGCCATCAGGACCTGGGAGAGCAGGGGATCGGGGTAGAGCGCGATCGGCGCGACCATGGCCTCGATCTCCTCCGCCTTGTAGGGCGCGGGCTCTCGCTGTGCCTGCGGCGTCGCCGCGCCAGGCATCGCGGGCGCCTGCCCGGCCGCAGGCGGCCCGGCAGTCTGGCATGCCGCCAGCAACAGCACGGCGCAACACGCTGTGGTGAGGACGCGCGGCTTCATGGCGACACCTTTTTCCAGCCGGGCGCCGGGTCGAAGGTCTGCGTGGCAGCGGCCTTGCGGGCGCTGTCGGGCCCAAGGTCGCGCTGGTAGACCTGTCCCTTGTGGTTGACGATGAAACTCATCACGCCGGTGTCGCCGTAGCTCACCGGCCATGCGATGACAGCGAAGCCGCCGAACAGCCTGCCGTCGACCATGTAGTTCAACGCGCCGCCGTCACTGTGCGGCCCTTGCCCGGTCAGCAGTTTGTACTGGTAGCCGTGATAGCCCTCCTTGCTGGCATTGCGCTCGCCGGCGTCGCGGAAGGCGGGGCCAAGCGGGCTAGGCGGCTCCTGCGGGCCGGTCGGCCAATAGAGCCCGTCATGCCTGCCGGGTGAACTCGCGAGCGTGCTGGCATAGACCATCCGCTTCTCGTCATCGTGGGTGGTCTGGGCGTACTCGTCCTGCGCGTCGCAAATGGCCTGCATGGTCTGGATCACGGCGAGTTCGTTCCGGCCGATGCGGCGCACGCGCATTTCGCGGGCGCCGGCCTGTGTATCGAACTGCCATCCCTTGGCGGACCTGACCAGCGGCACGGGCAAGGTCCAGCCATCCTTGCCCACGGCGATGACCGCGCGCTTGCCGGATTGCTGGACGCTGTGCGAGACCGCCCAGGCACTGGCGAAGCGGTCCCGGACACCCGCGCCTACCGGCGGGATGATGTCGCGGTAGTTGGCCCCCAGCATGCTTTTCATCGCGGCTTCGTCATTGTCGCGGACCGCCTGGCCGAAGGCGTTCATGGCGGCGTCGGGCGTGTCGAAGTACTGCGCCGCGACGGCAGTTGTCGCAGTGAGGCCGAGCAGGCAGGCGCAGCCCAGTGCGGCGATGGATTGACTCAGGTTTCCCGCCTGTCTTTTCATGGTTCACCCAATGGTTGCGAATACGGAGCCGGCGGTTGCCGTCTCACAATAGCAGCGGCACGCCGATCAGCTGAACCAGGTGTGCTGGGCAAGACCTTCCGGTGCCGGAATGAGCGCCAGCACGACCGCCGCAAGCACCGGGGCAAAAGGCTTCCAGTCAGCACGCATGCGACGCTCCCTTTGCAAAACCTTCACTGTGCTAAGGTTTATATGACCTTTTCGGCGGAAACGCCAGTATGGCGCCGGCGGCGCCTGCGACCGGGGCAAACAATGGGACTGGTACGCTTGAGCATCGAAGGACGCCCCGTCGAGGCGCCCGCCAATTGCTCCATCCTGCAGGCGTTCGTGCATGCCGGCGAAACGCTGGTGGAAGGCGTCGGCTGCATGGGCCAGGGAGTATGCGGGTCGTGCCGCGTCATGGTGCGCCGCAGCGGCGAGCCGGACGTGAAGACTGCGCTGGCCTGCGAAACGCTGGTCGAGGACGGCATGCAGGTTGCCTTCCTGGATTACTTCACGGAATCGGAACGGCACGTCTACCGCATGGAGGAGACCGGCGACAGCTGGGACGCCCTGCGCACCATCGCCAACGTGTTTCCGGAGGCAGCGCATTGCCGGCACTGCAGCGGCTGCGACCGCGCTTGCCCGAAGGGCCTGGAAGTGCAGGAGGGCGTGCGCAGCGCGGTGGAAGGCAGGCTGACCGCGGCGAGCCATGTCTTCGACGAATGCGTCATGTGCAACCTGTGCACGCTGGCCTGTCCCGAGCATATCCGCCCCAACCATCTCGGCCTGTTCGTGCGGCGCATGATCGCGGCGCAGACGCTGCGCCCGGCCAACCTCATGCTGCGATTGCAGCAGATCGAAAGCGGCGAGATGGCAATCGACTTTGACGCGCCAGGGGCGCGGCCACCGGTCTGAAGGGGCACGATCATGCCAGCCGGCATTCCTTACGAAGACGCGCTCAGCCGTTACCGCCCCGGCTTGGCGCCAAAGGTACGCAGCGACGATACCTCCGTTGACGAGTTGCTCAAGGGCTACCACCCCGACCACGGGCCCAATGCGCGCGTGCCGCTGGTGGTCGGCGTCAACCGCGGCGACCCGTGCCAGCCGGATCTCGCGCGCAGCCTGCAGGCCAATGCGCTGATCGACGACGTCGACATGGCCGGCGCGCAGCTGGTCTCTACCGATGTGCTGGTCATTGGCGGCGGCGGTGGCGGGTGCGCAGCCGCGCTCACCGCAGCCGGACAGGGCGCGCAGGTGATCCTTGCCACCAAGCTGCGCCTTGGCGACAGCAATACCGTGATGGCAGAAGGGGGCATCCAGGCGGCCATAGGCGAGGACGACAGCCCGCAGCTGCATTTCGAGGACACCTTGCGCGCCGGGCACTTCCGCGGCGACCCGGAGCTGGTCGCGCAGATGGTGATGGATGGCCCCGACGTGATCCGCTGGCTGATCCGGCTGGGCATGATGTTCGACCAGGAAGAGGACAGGCCTTTCGGCGGCAACCTGATGCGCAAGAAGCCGGGCGGCGCCTCCGCCGCGCGCATCCTTTCGTACCGGGACTACACGGGCCTGGAGATGATGCGCGTACTGCGCGAGGCGGTCGACATGCAGGCTGGCGTGGCGGTGTGGAACCGCTGCCCGGTGGTCGAGCTGCTGTCCGACGAGCGCGGCCGCTGCGCCGGGGCCGTGATCTACAACCTCGAATGGCGCACGTTCGTGCTGGTGCGCGCGCGCGCCGTGATCCTGGCCACGGGCGGGGCAGGGCGGCTGCACCTGAACGCGTTCCCGACCTCGAACCATTACGGCGCCACGGCCGACGGACTGGTGCTCGCCTACCGGCTCGGAGCGCGCCTGCGCGAACTCGATTCGTTCCAGTACCACCCGACCGGCATCGCCTACCCGCCGCATCTTGCCGGCGGCCTGATCTCGGAAGCGGCGCGGTCGGCCGGCGCCAGGCTGCTCAACGGCGAGGGCGAGCGCTTCGTCGACGAACTGAAGCCGCGTGACGTGGTGGCATCGGCCATCCTGCGCGAATGCGCGCAGGGGCGCGGCATTGTCCGCGGCGCACAGGTCGGGGTGTTCCTCGATACCCCGACGCTGGAAATGGAAAACCCCGGCATCCTTGCCAAGCGGCTCGTCACGCTGCGCCATCTCGCCAGCAAATGCGGCCAGGATGCTGCTCAGGAGCCGTTCCTGGTCTACCCGACCTTGCACTACCAGAATGGTGGCGTCGCCATCGACAAGAGTGGCGCGACCAGCGTGCCGGGCCTGTACTGCGTTGGCGAAGTCACGGGCGGCATCCATGGCCGCAACCGGCTGATGGGAAACGCGCTGCTGGACATCCTGAGCATGGGCAGGCGGGCCGGCGCCAGCGCGGCGCAGGAGCGGGGAGGCCTGATGGCTGCGCGTGCAGGCATCGGCCATGTGCATGCGTGGCAGCGCGAACTGACGCTGGCCGGGCTGCCGCTGCACGTCAAGGCGCCCCAGCTCTTCCCGGGGTATGCGCATTTCGACGTGCGCGTCGATGCCGGGCTGAACGCTGGCGCCCGTGGCCGGGCGGTCGGCGGGATGCGGTGAACGGTCCATGGACCGCGCGATGGATACCTTGAATCAGGTTCTCCTCAAGCCGGACATCCGGGTCGGCGCCAACCTGGACGCCTGGCTTGCGTGCGGCGGCGGAGAAGGCCTGGCCACGGCGCTGCGCGATCCAGGTGCCATCCTCGCCATCATCGAGCAGGCGGACCTGCGCGGCATGGGCGGCGCGGGCTTTGCCACGCATCGCAAATGGGCGCCGGTGGCCGCCGCGGCGGATGCCGACAAATACATCATCTGCAACGGCAACGAGGACGAGCCGGGCACGTTCAAGGACCGGTTCCTGCTGGAGCACACGCCGCACCAGGTGATCGAGGGCGCGCTGGTCGCCGCGGCCGCGACCGGGGCCAACCATGTGGTGCTGTACGTCAATCCGCACCAGCCGCTGTCGCTCGCGATGGCGCGGGAAGCGGTGCAGCAGTGGCAGGCGCATGCACTGTTCGCCGAGCTTGCCCGAGTGGTTGGCAGACCGGTATCGCTCAGCGTGGTGCCGAGTTCGGGCCTGTATATCGGCGGCGAGGAAACCGCGGTGATCGCAAGCGTCGAGGGCGGATTCCCGTTCCCGCGCCGCAAGCCGCCTTTCCCAGCCCAGCACGGCGTGCACGGCGCGCCGACGGTCGTGAACAACACCGAGACGCTGGCCCATGTGCCGGGCATCCTGCGCCACGGGGCGCAGTGGTACCGGGACCTGGGAATCGGCAATGCCGCGGGCACCAAGCTGTACTCGCTCTCGGGCGACGTCCTGCGGCCTGGCTTGTATGAACTGCCGATGGGGACCAGCCTGGAGACACTGGTGTTCCGGCATGGCGGCGGGATGCTCCAGGGCAAGGAGTTCAAGGCGGTGTTCACGGGCGGCCCGTCCAATACCTTGCTGACCAAGCGTGACCTGGACGTGGCGCTGGATTTCGACTCGGTCCGGCAGCGGCACTCGCGCCTGGGGACCGGGGCCATGATCGTCGTCTCGGAAGGCACCAGCATCGTGCGCAAGGTGGCTGAATATGTAGGCTTTTTCGCGCAGGGTTCGTGTGGCCAGTGCCCGCCATGCAAGGGCGGGACCTTCCAGATGATGCGAGTGCTCAACCGGATCGATACGGGTCGCGGCGTGCGCGCAGACCTGGAAGCGCTGGAGAACCTGTGCCGTATCCTGCCCGGCAGCGGGCGCTGCGGCCTGATCGACGGCGCCGTGACGGTGGTGGACAGCTCGCTCCACCAGTTCCGGGAAGAGTACGAGGCGTTACTGATGGCTTAGCGTGGGAAAGCATCCGATGCGGGAGCAGGGTGGCGAAGCGGCGACATCCCACGGCGGGCGCCCTGTTGCGCCACGGCAATAGCGTCTAGAATTCGCGAATCATCGGACACGAAGCGATGCGCGGATCATGAATCTCCTCGTCGACGCCGTGCTATTCCTTGCAGCCGCCCTCGTCGCCGTGCCGATCTCGGTCAGACTGGGGTTCGGCTCCGTGCTGGGCTATCTGGTAGCCGGCGTGGCGATAGGGCCTTCCGTGCTCGGCCTGGTCGAAGAGGTCGACCCGGTCTTCCATGTCTCCGAACTCGGTATCGTACTGATGATGTTTGTCATCGGTATCGAAATGGATGTTCGCAAGCTATGGAAGATGCGCCAGTCCATTTTCGGCTACGGCGGGATGCAGGTGGCGCTGTGCGCGGCGCTGCTGGCGGCTGCATTCATCGGCTTCGGCGTGAACTGGCGCGTTGGCATTGCCGCCGGATTTGCGCTGTCCCTGTCGTCCACGGCGATGGTCATCGCGATCCTGGAGCAACAGGGCCTGATGCATACGCGCCTTGGCCAGACTAGCTTCGGCATCTTGCTGTTCCAGGACATCGCCGCGATTCCGATGATCGCGCTGTTGCCGCTGCTGTCCCCGATACCGGATGCCCACAGTGCGAACGAGGGCTGGAGCCTTGCCCTGAAGGCATTGGCCATGCTCGCCGCCGTGATCATTGCCGGCAGCTTCGCGTTGCGCTATCTGCTGCCTTTCATCAAAAAGAGCGGCACCCGGGACACGCTGACGGTATTCGCGCTGCTCTGGGTGATTGGCATTGCGCTGCTCATGCACAGCGTGCACCTGTCGATGTCGCTTGGCGCGTTCCTGGCCGGCGTGCTGCTGGCCGGTTCCGATTGTCGCGAGGAAATCGAGGCGGATATCGCGCCATTCAAAGGCGTGCTGCTGGGCTTGTTCTTCATGGCGGTTGGCATGTCCATCGACTTTGGCGTGCTGGCAAGAAATCCGCTGCTGGTCGCGGTGCTGGTCTTCCTGCTCGTGGGTACCAAGCTGGGGGCATTGCTGTACCTGGCAAAGCGGTTCCAGGTGCCGCAGCGGGAACGTTTGTATTTCGCGATCCTGATTTCCCAAGGCGGCGAGTTCGCGTTTGTAGTCATGGCTGCGGCCGAGGAAGCCCGCCTGGTAAATGGAGAGCAAATGTCGATCGTGACCGCTGTGGTCGCGCTGTCCATGGCTGCCACGCCGCTCCTGTTAATGGCCCAGCGTGGCATGGTGCGACGGAAGCTGGGCGAGGAGCACGGGGCGGCGGAGAAGCCCTGAGGTCCGCTACCTCACGCGATTGTCCAGCCGGTTTTGAAAGGTCGTCCCGCCAGCTCAATTCAAATGTCGGCACGGGCG
>NZ_JBYOJR010000065.1:0-11576 GCF_057798915.1 Cupriavidus sp. 22TCCZM01-5 | reverse complement strand
CCATGGGTCAGCGGCATTGCCAGACCGGCGTTGCGTGCGGCCTCAGCACGTTCGATCCGTGCGTGCGCGGGGAAAATCGACGAACGGGATCTGGCCGGCCTGGACCTGAGTGCATGGCGCCTGGCCTACAACGGCGCCGAACCGGTCAGCGCGGAAACCATCGAGAGATTTGCTTCACGCTTTGCTCGGTATGGCTTTGATCCAATCGCCATGACTCCCGTGTATGGCCTCGCCGAGTGCTCGGTCCGGGTATGTCACCCACGCGGCCGTCGCCAGGGCCCATGGCTATGCGCACGTGCCTGCGGAGCAGGTCCTGACATGAGCCGGGATGAACACCGGTCCGGTGTCGCTGGCCGCCGGCGCGGATTCCCTTGATTGGCAAGCGAAGATGACGCCTTCCCGCGCATTTCCCGACAATCTGCAGGTGGCCCAATGCTTGCAGGAAGCGGCGCATCACCTCGAAGAGCAGGGCGCCAACCCGTTCCGGGCCGGGGCGTACAGGGCCGCCGCCGATACCGTTGCCAACCTGCACAGTGATATCCGGATGCTCTTTGAAAAGGGGGGCGTCGACGCGCTCGATGCGCTACCTCACGTTGGCAAGGGTATCGCGGGCGCGATTGCCGAAATGCTCATCACGGACCGCTGGCGCCAACTCGAGCGGCTTCGCGGCGCAGATGCCTACGCGGCATTGTTCCAGAGCGTGCCGGGGGTTGGTCCGGAACTCGCTACCCGGATCCACGACACCCTGCATATCGATACGCTTGAAGCGTTGGAGCTTGCGGCTCGCGACGGGCGTCTCGAGGACATCAAAGGCATCGGCCCGCGCCGCGCGGCAGGCATCCGCGCCGCGCTGGAGGAGGTACTGAGCCGACGGCGCCAGTGGCGGGCGCAGCGGCAGCGCAAGACACCGCTGGTGGAGCCGCCGGTGTCCCTGCTGCTGGAGGTAGATCGTTTCTACCGCGAGAAAGCCGCAGCGAACGCGCTGCCGACCATTGCCCCGAAACGATTGAATCCCCAAGGTGCGGCGTGGTTGCCGGTGCTTCATCTGAGCCGGGACGGCTGGCACTTTACCGCGCTGTTCTCCAATACCTCGCGTGCCCACGAACTCGGGCGTACCGAGGACTGGGTGGTGCTCTATTTCTACGACGACGATCATGAAGAGAATCAGCGGACCGTCGTCACCGAAACCCGCGGATCCTTGATCGGCAAGCGCGTGGTGCGAGGCCGCGAGTTGGAGTGCAGGGCACAGTACCTGAAGCAGACCATGTAGCCGACCCGGCAGTGGGTATGGGTTCAGCAAGCCCGGCGCGATCCTCCTCGTAAGCGGCAGGCGCCGATCATTCCGTTGCGTCTGGCTCCTGGAGCCTGGCGCGGATTTCGTCGCGAGTGGCATCTCTTAGCCGCAGCAAGGCTTGCCAGTCATCGCCGGCCGCGTAGACAGCCTCTCCGGCAACGACTGCCAGAGGCGTCCGGCTCGGCCACCAGCATTCGTCCCGTAGCAGGGACCGGGTGCCGATCACGGTGACGCCTATGTACGAAAGCAGAAATGCCCGCTATGCAGGACGATACTGCGCGCGCCTGTCATCTCGAATACGCCGCGTGCCACGCCTTCGATCGCTTCCCGGTGGTTGAAAAATGCAGGCCACCAGAACGTCATAGAGATACAAACGCGCGCCAAAGTGATCCTCCAGTGAGTCTGCCGTGATCTCGTAGCCTGCCGGGTTCCCATCGATCCGCACCGGACACTGGAGGCTGGGGCCGGCCCGGCAATAGGCCGATTTCGTATCGGAGAAATAGATCTGGCTCATGTCGGCGGCCTTCGGGTCGCGGTCTGGTCGGGTCACTTTTCCGTCTCGCTACGGATCAGCAGGACGGGCAAACTGGTCTCGCGAATCACGCCCTCGGACACGCTTCCCATGACTAGGCGGCGGATTCCGCGCCGCCCGTGCGTGCCGAGGACGATCAGGTCGGCATTCCAGTGGCGCGCCTCGTTCACGATGGTGTTCGCGATCTGGCCTGGCGAGTTTGTACGCTCGAGCAGACGGGTCACGCAAGGTACACCGGCAGCGTTGAATCGGTTGACCGTGGCGGCCAGTACCTTTTGCCCAAAGTTCATGATTTCCTTCATGAGATCGGCCGGGTCCCTGTAGCTGACCTCGAAGAACAGGTCACTGTCGTCTGCCACGAACAGCACTTTGACCTCCGCGCCGCTGGCCTTGGCGACGACAATGGCTTGCTCGACTGCGAGGACCGACGATTGGCTGCCGTCAACAGCGACAAGGATGCGTTCATACATGGCGGGATTCTCGACAGCAAAGGGCGACTGCCGCGATGGCAGCCAGACAGTTTCAAGCCTAGGTGCCGGTGGCGCGTAGGAGTTGACTTGTGTCAAACGTGCAGTCCAGCCCTTCCCGATACCGCCGGCTGGTTAGGGGAGGGGCGCGGCATGCTGCCATTTCCCCGGCCCTCTTTGATGTGGTGCGACAAATGACCGAGGTTGCTCCGGGCTAAATGAGGGATCCCTCACGCTGTCTCCCGGAGATTGTCAATGGACAACGCCACGATCATGTTTCCCCTGGATGCCAGCCGCCGCGTATACCAGCGGTTGCATCTTGCGGCGCAACGGGCCCTGAAATATCGGGCGACCGTCGTCGGCCTACTTGCCGTGGGCAATCCCGACCCGACTGCCATTCGCTACCTTGCGGATGGAACCGGTTACCTGACTTACTGCAACGACTGGCATCCTGTTGCTCGCCAAAAGCTTCTGGTCAACGATCGCGCCAAATTCAGCGGACTGCTGGTGGGCATCGCGTTCGAAGTGTTCCGATGATCGAGATGACCGAGCGCTGCTCGCTGCCACGATCTCGGTTGCGAGTCTGGCGCACAAGCACCGGTCGTGCCTCGGTTACTTCGGGGCAGCATGATGCGGTGATCGACCTGGGCTCGCCGAGCCCCAAGTGAAAGGCTCCCTGTGTTCACGACACCCGGCGACAAATCAGGAGTCGACCACTGTCAGGCTGTGCTGACAGGCCTGCCGTAGTTACCTACGCAAGCAGGGGCACGGCCGACAAACGGAGCGCCACGGCGCTGACATGACAATCAGAGTCTCCTGATGGCAGTAGTGGGGTGTCCCTTCGATACTGAGTTAACAACGCTCTGCTATCGACGAAGGAAATTGCCATGGAACACTATTGCACGCTGTGCGGACGCCTCGGGCATTCTGCATCGGGCTGCCCATGGGGTCCGTACATTCATCATGCGAGAATTTCTCACTTCGTGCCAGACCTGTGCCGGGCGCAAAGGGGAGAGCCTGCAATTGCCAGGCTGTGGCCGGCTGCGACGGCATGCCGCACACCGACGCCGTGATCGTGCCATGGTGCGGCAGCCGAAATCAGGTGTCTATCCGTTTTTTTTCGGCACGTCGGTGATGCGGCCCGCCGGAAGGAGGAAATTATTCCGGCCAGGCCCCGCCAGATCGGCGGCGCACCTGGTGACGTCGCCACAAACTCGACGCTCTAGTGCTTGGTAGCACGGCCCGCCTTATCAGTGTCCCGCTGCGCCTTCGAAGCGGCCGCGGAACCCAAGTTCAAATTGTTCTCAGCAGCTTCCATCGCTTGCCTCGCTGTTTGCTGCATGGTCTCGCATAAGGTAGCGCCGGCGGTCAGGGCCGATTGCCAGGCCGCCAAAGCCGCCTCTGAGCCGGGCGCGCCTGTCGCGGCATTGTCGATGACGTCTTTCATCTTGCGTTTGGTCTCATCGAGCTGCGCCTCGGCGACCTTGGCAAAATCGCCTTGTGCCGCTGCAGCAACCTCATAGAGGTCGCGTTGATACGCCTGCGCCTTCTCAATGGCCGGCGGGAGCAAACTCGCCTGCAGGGCGAGCAGCTCGGCCGCATCTTTGGCTGCCAGCACCTTGCGTGTGGCTTCTTGGGTGTCCACCAAGGTCGATTTGAGGGTCCGCAGATTCAACTCGACCAGCTTCTGCAGGCTGTCAAGGCCCTTATTGGCCAGGCCGCAAAAGACATCGAAGCTAGCGGACTGCGCTGCTTGCATCTGTTCGGAGGGTGAGGATGGCATGATCAAGCTCCTGAACTGAATCCGGTGCAATTGGCCGGGGTTGGGAATCAATCAATATGGACTTACTACTAGGGAGCATGCTGGAGTGAGCGTAAGCTACCCACCGCCGACTAATGCAGTTGCCAGAGGCCGCTGGCCAACAACGCTGCCCTCAGCGGCGCAGTTTGACAGCTACCAAGTAGCCTTGGCCCGAATGCATCAGGTGACGTTTATCGACCTTGAACAGCTCACGTTCAGAATCCCGCGTGAGCGGACGTGTGGCGTACTTACCAGAACGAGGGTGGAATTTCATGTTGACTCAACATGTAAGTCACTGCCTCCTGATGCATTTGCTGGGCATGTGGAGCGTATTGCTGCGTAGATGTCGCAGTGCTCATTCGATGTTCTCCATCGATGCATCCTACTGGCGCTAAACCAAATCCCAAACGGTCGGCATGTAACAATCTGTAATGCGCGCTCTGGCGCACTCGGCGCCACTCGCAAGGGGGATGCCTCAGGCAGAAGTCCCTTCCAATGCATCCGGTTCGTGCACGGCAAAAACGTGTCACTTCTCATCCCACCCACTGTACGGTTCCCCTGACAGTGGGGTTCCAGTATCAGGCTCCCGCCCCCGCATTTGGCCTACCGGTGCCATGGCAATGATCGGACAACCTTCTCAGGCGCTGCTGATTTCGGCGGTGCATTGCGGCGCCAATACTTCAGTTCATCCACGCAGCACACAGCAGTCAACCCGCGATGACAAAATAACCAGGGGGGCGAACGATGAACAACCGTGACAAAAACATCGAACCTGTACGGCATCGTGCGGATATAGCAGAGGGTCTTTTCATAGGCGCGCATCTGGTGACGAAGCGCATCGGCTATGTTCATCACGGAATCTATGTCGGCAACGGAAACGTAGTGCACTATGCCCATTTCCTTATACAGAAGTCATGACTCTTCGCGCAGTGCCTGAATGGTGAGCGCGGCATCCATGGTTCGCTGCATGCCGATCCAGATCGTCTTAGCGCCAGGCTCGCCATCGCTTTTGCGCCCAAGGAACCCACCCAGGGAAGCAACCAAGCGAATCATCTGATTGAGTGTGATCGGTGTCTTCGGGCGAGATTTCTTGGCGAGCACGTATGCCCCCCGAATCTCGTCGGTGTCGAAGAATACGGACGCGTCCAGATCCGGGCAGGTTCTGCCCAACCGCATCAAGCGCGCAATGCGCCACGCCACCACCATGTACAGCGCCAAGGCCCGCTCCACACGATCCATGTGCGAGAGCTGTAGCGCTTCGACCTTGCAGCCGGTCTTCAGGACATGGAAGAACATCTCGATCTCCCACCTGGCCCGATACCATTCAACCAGTTCGATGACCGCATCGGCGCCCTGTGCTTCTCGGTTCGTCAACAGCCGCCAAACCACTGGCTTGACGCCTTCGGGCGCGCCGATCTCCCTGGCCTCTACGCAAGTGATCGCCGCTCCGGCCTTACCCGGCAGCTTCACACGTTGGGCGCGCAACTCCTGTTTGACCTCGCGTGCCTTCTGGTCTGCACGCCCTGGCAAGATAAAGGTGATTTCGCCGAGTACCGGGCTGGCGTCGACGCTATCCCACAACTTGCCGCCCTCAGCAACGTTGCGGTTGTGTTGGCTGCGGATCAACCAGTCGGCCTGTTGGCCAAGTTCCTGGGCGCGCGCCATCAACTCGGCAATATCACCCTCGCGGTCCGTCACATAGACCAGCCGTGTCTGGGGCAGCAGCGCGGCTTGCTCCGCAACCCGTTCGTACCCCTCGATCCAGCGGACGCTTTCTTTGATCCCGCCGCGGTTGCCGTCGGCGTCCTTTGGTTCCCGAGCCCACATCCAGGCATCGATCACCCCCAGCGGTTCACGGTCTGGCGTCACCGCGTAGGTCGGATGGAGATACATGCCCCGCTGGGCTTCGTAGCTCAGCGGCCCCAGCCCCTCCATTTCCTGGCCATTGAAGTTCAGCTCGGTCGTATCAGCGATGCACAGCACCACCGGAAACTGCGCGACTCTTTCCGCCGTGCGCTCCCAATGCGGCTGCATCACGTCGCGCCAATCGATCTGCTCATTGCTGAGAAATCGATACGCCGCAATGGTTTGCGACCAGTCATCGCATGCGCCGGGAATGCTGGCCGTCGGCAGTGCCGCAAACCGCTTGAGCAACTCCTTGGCCCGCCGATCTCGCCGCGGATCACCAAGATCCAGATTCTCAAATTCCTCGTCCACCCATGCCCCCGACTCGTTGCCCATTGCCGCGCAAAATCCGAGAGTAAACGCGAGTCCGGCGAAGTTAACAACCCCTGACCTCAAAATTTCCGAGGCCTCAGGCTCCATGCCCCGCTGCCAAGACGGTCCTACTTCTGTATAAGGGGATGCACTATGCCGGCTTCAAAGGATTCTTCCGCTGTGGGCCGGTCGAGAAAACTCCCTTGGCAAGTTTTGCCCGTGAATACGGATTCGGTACCGAAACGACTTCGCAGGCCAGGTTTTCCGGAGCGGAGGTTGTTCAGCACGCGGCATCGAGGCTGGGTGAAAACGATTACCGCATTCTCACCAACAACTGCGAGCACTTCTGCACATGGTGCCTGTTCGGCGAGAGCCGCAGCGAGCAAGTGGAGACGTTACTGAGCCATCCATGGTGCGCCGTGTACGCCCTGGTTGGCATGCTTTGCGAGATGCTCGGAAAGCGGGTTCGCGAAAGGAATGCCCACCTCACTACGGGCGGTGAGGCGGATATTTCCCTTGCAGTCGGGGCCTGAACGCCGACCGTCCGTCAGGGAAGTCTGACAGCGCCGCCTCCAAATCTGACGTGACTCTCAGCTTCGCCTCATTTCGACACACCCGGACATCCACAATACTGGGTACATGAGTGATCCCACCCGACAAGATGGCCTAACCGTCTATCTGCTCGAACATGCCATCCCGATCCGGCGCAGACAGTTGCGAATGCTGAAGACGCTGGCTGGCATTCAGGTGATAGGAATGGGGACAGATGCGGCGACCGAACTGCAGATGCTGATCGGTGTAAGGCCGGACATCATTCTGATTGGACTGCGCGCCTCGCAGCCGGGCTGGCTGGCGCAGATCCGGACAGTGTCGAAAGCACTCCCAGATAGCATCTTGATTGTGCTTGCCGAAAGCGGTGCTTCGTTGTTACGTAAGGCGTGCCTGAAGGCAGGCGGGCGCTATTGCTTTGACAGGACTCTCGAAATCAATGAACTGCGGGCGGCGCTGATGGAAGCAGTTGCGGTCAAGAACGCCAAGGAACCATAGGGAGGTTGCAATCGGTGACAAATGCGCGCTGTCAAGAATGCGCAGGTTCGCCGTTCGGCCGGTCAACGACTGGCATCGAGATGGAGACAACGATGTTCGAAACAAGCATTGCGGGGACGACAGCCCTGACGGCATTCGATGCCGTTACCTCGGAAGCGGAGGACTTTGGTCACATCGTGTCCAAGTCGCCAAAGCCAAAGGCCCAATGTTCCTCCTGTGCGCTGCGGCACATCTGCATGGCGTCCGCCCTGGATGAGAAGGAGGTCGCTCGCCTGAGTGGCGTTGTCCTCAACTGGCGAACGCTCAGGCAGGGGCAGGCGCTATACCGGGCCGGGGATCCGTTCCACAGCGTGTACGCCTTGCGCTCAGGTTCGTTCAAGACTGTTCTCTCGCACCAGAGTGGCCGGGAATACGTATCCGGGTTCTTCCTGCCTGGTGAAACGCTCGGCTTAGACGGCATTGCGACGGAGCAGCACACCTGCGATGCCGTTGCCCTCGAGGACAGCGCCGTCTGTGTGATCCCGTTTCATCTCCTGGAAGCGCTGTGCCGCGAGGTCAAGCCGTTGCAGCTACATGTTCATAAGATGTTGAGCGCGGAAATCGTACGCGAAGCCGGTCAGAGGATGCTGCTCGGTAACCTCACCGCCGAGCAGTGCGTGGCCGCGTACCTGCTCGACATCTCGGCACGGTTCGAGCGCCGGGGCTATTCGGCGACTGACTTCACGTTGCGCATGACACGGGAGGAGATTGGGGGTTACCTGGGCCTGACACTCGAAACGGTGAGCCGTACTTTGTCCCGCTTCCAGCAGGAAGGCATGATCCGGGTCCATGGCAAGCAAGTCACGCTATGCGACCTTGAGGCGCTTGACGCGCGCTGGGGGTCAGGCAAAGGCAACAGTGTCGGCACGCCTCGCCCGCGCGCACGCAAATGCTTCCGGCAGCCAGCACTCGTTTCGACTGGGTAGCGCCTCTATCGAGGCCCAACGCTAAGTCTTAGCAGTCCTCGTCCTCGCCGAACAAGTGATGGTGCAGGGCATACCGGACCAGCGCAGCTTCGCTCGACATCCCCATCTTCTCCATCAGGCGCATCTTGTAGGTACTGACGGTCTTGGCGCTGACACACAGCGCCGCCGCGATGGTCGTCAGCGACTCGCCCAGGACCAGACGGCGATAGACCTCCAGTTCGCGGTCGGACAAGTGCAGGTGAGGCGCCTCGCTATGTTGATCCTGCAAGCTCGTCGCGAGTTTTCCAGCGATCGCCGGGCTGACGTAGGTGCTGCCATTGGCTACCTGACTAATGGCAGCGACCACTTCATTCGCGGCGCTCTCCTTGGTCAGGTAGCCGGCAGCGCCCGCCTGGAAGGCGCGAACAATGTATTGTTCCTCCGCATGCATGGTAAGCACGAGGATGCGCAACGCGGGCTGCTCGTCCCGCAACAGACGAATCAGTTCCAACCCGCTGCGTCCCGGCATGGAGAGGTCAAGTAGCATCACTTGCGGGCTGCAATCGCGCACCAGAGAAAGGACCTGCGCCCCGTCCGCAGCTTCGGCGACGACCTCGAACTTGCCGGCTCGCTCCAGGATTTGCCTGAGCCCGTCGCGGACCAATGCGTGATCGTCGGCAATCATGACACGTACCACGTTATGTCTCCTTGACCTGGGGGACTTGTACCATCAGGCAAAACCCCTTTCCAGGGATGCTATCGATCGAGACGGCGCCACCCAGGAGGCGCGCCCGTTCCCGGATGCCGAGCAGGCCCAGCGACTTGCGCAGCCCGCCCCCGGAAGGTTTCTTGTCCCAACCTACGCCATCGTCTTGTATTTGCAGTTCTATCTGGCTCTCTTCCCGGGTAAGGCGGATCTGTACGGCCGTTGCATCGGCATGCCGGATGACATTGCTCAACGCCTCCTGGGCAATGCGGAACATGGCGATTGCCGTTTGCTCCGGAACTTCCGCATCGACGCCATCGACGCTTACCGCCAATCCGTACCGGTTGGCAAAATCGTTGGCCAGCCATTCGATGGCGGGCAGCATGCCCAGTTCGTCGAGCAGGGCCGGTCGCAGGTCACTGGCAATGCGGCGAACCGAGGCTACAGCGTCGTCGATGACTTCGTCCATGGCATCCATCTCCTGAAGGAGGTCCGCAGCATCACGGCCGTCCTTCATGTCGGCGCGAAGCATGGACGTGTCCATCTTCAGCGCGCTGAGCCGCTGGCCCAGGTCATCATGGAGTTCGCGCGCAACGCGCCTCTTTTCCTCCTCGCGTGTGGAGAGAATGCTGCCAGAGAGCTGCTGCAGATCCTCGCGCGAACGCCGCAGAGCCTCGTCGGCGCGTACGCGTTCGGTGATGTCGCGCAGCATCACCGTGTACAACTTGGTGCCACAGTCAACGGTTTGCGAGATGGACGCCTCGATCGGGAATTCGCTGCCGTCCCGACGCAAGGCATGGAGTGCCCGTTGACGTCCCATCTGGCGCTCGGACACACCGGTAATGCCGAACCGGCGCACATGCTCCTCATGGGAGGCCCGGAAGCGCTCGGGAATGAAATCGCTGAGCGGGCGGCCAATCGCCAGTTCGGCAGGCCAGCCAAACAAGCTCTCGGCCATTGGATTGAACAGCGCGACGCGCTGATTACTGTCCACGGTGATGATCGCCTCCATGGCCGAGCGGATGATGCCCCCCAAGCGCGCCTCGCTTTCCTTCACGCGCTGGAGACTGCTCCGCAGCGCCTCATCGGCACGTGCACGTTCGGTAATATCGCGCAGCATCACTGTATACAGTTTGGTGCCTCCGTCCGCCGTTTGCGAGATGGACGCTTCGATCGGAAATTCGCTTCCGTCTCGCCGCAAGGCGTAGGGGGCTCGTTGACGTCCCATCTGGCGATCCGACATCCCCGTGATACCAAACCGGCGTACATGCTCCTCATGCGCGGCCCGGAAACGCTCGGGAATGAAATCGCCGAGCGGGCGACCAATCGCGAGTTCGGCAGGCCACGCGAACAAGGCCTCGGCCATTGGATTGAACAGCACGACGCGTTGGTCGCTGTCCACGGTGATGATCGCTTCCACAGAGGAGCGGATGATCCCCGCCAACCGCGCCTCGCTTTCCTTCACCCTCTGAAGACCGTCTCCGGAGGCGCGCCTGAGCCGGATCCAGTAGAGACCAACCATGAGGCCGACGCTTGCCCCCAGCAAGGGTATTAACGTTGCCAGAATCTGGGGGTACCGTTCGGCGGTGAGGTAGGCCAGCGCAATGCAAAGCATGACCGCACCACTGCCAATCGCGAAATCGATAGCAAGCGGGGGCGTTTTTTTGGACGATGGCGGCTGGGCCTTGCCTTCGGGGGCGAAAGGATTGGTCATGCAACGCGCACTGCCTGGCTGGTGTCGTACGTTTTCAGCACTTATCAACACTATAGGGACAGCCGTCAACCGCAACCCCCGCCGAAAATGCGTCGTAATCTTCACCCCCCCCGCACAAAGCGAGCTACAGCCGATTATGGAAGGTGACCAGCCGGGTTGGCCCGCTGGAAGCGGCGCTGGCGGCGGCGCAGCAACGCGCCACGACTGGCGGGCGCACTAACGCCGAGGTGGCCGCCACGCGTTGATCCGGATACCGCACGTCCCGATCAAAAAGCTGTTTGGTTGAGCCGCATTCCGTGGCCAAGCTGGTACCGGCAGCGCCGCCAGAAGCATGCCTGAACGTCCGTAGCTTGGCCTGCCAGATATTGCGCTGAGACAAAGGAACCTATCCAGCAGTCACTAGGCTATGAGTATGCGGCGCCCATCCCGCCCATCAGTTTAGGAGTGGAAGATGCCAATCTTCATCATGGAAACCCGTGTGTCTGTGGAATCGCTGCGGCAGCCTCGGTCGTTCGAGGTGCTTGAGCGCGGTGTGGCAGGTTATCTCGAGAAGGCTTGTCCCGATGTGAAATGGCTGGGCAGCTATGCCACCATGGGGCCTTATGACTACCTCGATATCTTCGAGGCAAACGACGTTGAAGGCGCCATGCGTGTGTCGGTCCTAGTGCGTGCCTATGGACACGGCGAGGCCACGATCTATCCGGCCATGGACTGGGGGCGGTTCAAGCACCTGGTGCGGAATCTCCCAGAGTTGCCCCCTGTGTGAGCCAGCCCAATGCGAATCGGCGTTCCTAAGAAGCTGTTGCGAAATTACCCATAGGGTCTGTTAACTTTCTCAAGCCGGTGTTAACTTC
>NZ_JBYOJR010000064.1:0-18699 GCF_057798915.1 Cupriavidus sp. 22TCCZM01-5 | reverse complement strand
GATGACATCGTGGTCGAGCGGCCCACCTATCGCGACTTCAGCCTGCACCTGCCTGAAGGCCCGAGGCTGGGGCTTGCGCTCGATGAAGACAAGCTCGCGTGCTATCGGCGGGATTGCTTGTAAGAGTGGGGGTCTTTGCTGGAATTGGGGGATGAGTGGCTCGTCGTCCTTGGCAGGCGCCCGCCAAGAACGACAACCTGATCACCACCCCAGCCTCCCCTCAGGGCACCACCGACAGGAACAGATAGGCCGCCAGGATCACCAAGTGCACCACGCCCTGCAGGATGGTTGTCCGTCCCCGACCCAGCGTGAGCGACGACACAATCAGCGTCAGCATCAACAGCACCGTTTCCTTCGGTCCAAGCCCCAATTCCAGCGGCTGGTCGATCCAGATAAAGACCGCGGCGACCGACGGAATGGTCAGGCCAATGCTGGCCAGCGCCGAGCCGAGAGCGAGGTTCAGGCTGGTCTGGATGCGGTCGGCGCGCGCCGCGCGCAGCGCCGCCAGTCCCTCGGGCAACAGCACCGTGGCGGCGATGATGATGCCGACCACTGCCGCCGGCGCGCCCGCGCGCAGCACGGCAGCCTCTACGGAAGGCGACAGCAGCTTGGCTAGGCCGACCACCAGCACCAGGCAGACCACCAGCAGCAGCCCGCTGACGGTGGCCACGCGCACCGGCGGCGGCGGGGCATGGTCATCTTCGTCCGAGCTGCCCTCGGCCAGGAAATAGTCGCGGTGGCGCACGGTCTGCACGAACACGAAAGAACCATACAGCACGAGCGACATCACGCCGGCAAAGCCGAGCTGTGCGGGCGTCAGCACCGGGCCCGGCGAACTGCTGGTGTAGTTGGGCAGCACCATGGTGAGGGCAAGCAGGGCTGCCAGCACCGCCATGGCGGCATTGGCGCCCGGTGCCTGGAACGCCTGCTCGCGATGGTGCAGGCCGCCGACGAACAGGCATAGTCCGACAATCCCATTGCAGATCAGCATGACCGCGGCGAACACCGTGTCGCGCGCCAGGCCCGCCTTTTCGGGCCCTGACGACAGCATCACCGAGACGATCAGCGCCACTTCGATCACCGTCACCGCAATGGCCAGCACGAGCGTGCCGAACGGCTCGCCGACCCTGTGCGCCACCACTTCCGCGTGGTGGACCGCCGCGAACACCGCGCCGGCCAGCGCCGGCGCCATCAGCATGATCAGCCAACCCTGTCCGGGCAGGCCAAGGCCGGCGGCGAGGATCGCCGCCGCGGCAAGCGGGGCCCACACGGTCCACGCCGGCAGCTTGTTGGAAGTCAGTGCCATCCCTGTTTCTCCTTTCTTGTTTTGGTGCCGCAGGACGGGCGGCAGGAGACGCGCAGGGGATCAGCCCGGCACGAAGCAGAAGGGCGATCCCTCAGGGCAGCCAGCCGCATCGGCAGTGGTAAGGCAAGTGTATTGACTATCAGTTCCAGAAAATTGCGCGAAATTGGGCGAATTTCATAACGATTGTGCGCGAATTCTGGGGAATCAGTCCTCCGGTGCGGAGGTTTTCTGTTTTTCGGGGCGATCTGGCGGCGGCCGGAAATCGCGCAAGGCGGGATCGTTGCGGGAGATCCAGCGGGCGGCTGCGAGCAAGGCAATCAGGCAGGCGAGAAAATACACGCCGTAAGCGACGACTTTCTGCATTCTTGACCCTGTAGGTTCGGCTCTGATGGCCGGTAAGGGCGGCAGTATGCGGAGCATTCGTTACGCCGGACACCCTCTTTAGGTAGGGAATAAAGAGGGCGCAGGCAGCGGGAATTCGCGTCGCGCGAACCGGCGGCGAGGTGTGGCAGGTTGGTACGCTCTGAACGAAAAAAATCCACGGAATTGGCATTTCCGTGAAACCTGGCAGATATAAAGAAGCCCTCGGCCGGGGTGGTCGAGGGCTCTAAGTGGTTGGGGCGTACCCGTTAGCCGCCCCGTCATCGAGTGTACGCGCGAACCGCCGCCAGGCAGGGACGAATCCACAGAGTGTCGCGCCGCGGCGACGGCGGGCGGTGCTCATGGACGCAGGTATCGTCCGCGCGCCACTTTCCCGGCGAATACGTGCTGTGCGCGCGATCTGCGAGGTGCCGGAGCGGATACACGCGCGTCATGAGCTGCGTTGTACCTTGCTGAAAAACTGCGACACGATTTGCCGCGTCGTTGTGCTGGTTTCGATGTCGCCAAGCTTGTGGTGCGAGAGCCATTGCAGGGACTTGATCTCATGACCAGCTTTGGGCCGCGCGGAGCTGGCGATGGCAGCGGTGAAGACGTGGTGCACCGTGGTTGCGCCGATGAACTGGAAAACGCCCACCAGTGCCTTGGTCTCCAGTGACGTTTCCTGCTGCAGTTCGCGCCGCGCCGTTTCCTCGGGCGATTCCTGCTTGCCCGGGCGGCCCCCGGGCAGTGCCCATCGCACGCCATCCTTCGATACAAGCAGCACGCGATCGTCCCGGATGCAGACGACGGTGGCCCTGACCTTCGGTTTCAGCTGTTGCATGTCAGCTCCCTGCAAAGATCCGCGGCGATGTCGCCGGCCAAGAAGTATGGCGCCGTTGGGTGCGGCCTGTCCCTGATGCGATCCCCCCGCCAGCTGCGTGTGGCATGGCTGACAGCGGCGGGGCACACGATGGTACTCGCGTGTGGCCGACAATTGTCAACCGGCAATCGGCACCGAGCATTGGTCATGCCAGCCCCGCGCTGGCCGCGCGGCAGGGGCCGGCATGCATCTTGAATCGGTTCGGGACACGTTTTCCAGCCTGTGCCCTGATGCCACGTCGCTCCTCCTCCTCCTCCGCCGCCAACACCGTGCCGGATCGCCCCCAGCTCAATGCCTGCCGACGCTGTCCTTTGTGGCACGACGCCACGCAGGGCGTGCCGGGGACGGGGCCGCTCAGCGCGAAGCTCATGCTCGTCGGCGAACAGCCCGGCAACGAAGAGGACCTGCAGGGCGAGCCCTTTGTCGGCCCCGCGGGCCACCTGCTCGGCGAGGCGCTCGCGCGCGCCGGGCTCCAGCGCGAGGACGTTTACCTGACCAATGCCGTCAAGCACTTCAAGTTCCAGTTGCGCGGCAAGCGCCGTTTGCACAAGACCCCCGGACAGCTCGAGATCGAAGCGTGCGGCTTGTGGCTCGAACAGGAGATCCGCGCGGTCGGGCCCGCTGTCATCGTGGCGCTCGGCGCCACTGCGGCGGGCGCCGTGCTCGGCAGGAAGCGCGTGGCACTGGCGGCACTGCTGGACGCGCCGGTCGAGCAGGACGGGCACCTGGTAGTCGCCACGTACCACCCGTCGTTCGTCCTGCGCCAGCCTACCGAGGAAGGACGCGACTCCGTGTTCGAGCGCATCGTGGCCAGCCTGCGCCAGGCCGTCCGCCTTGCCAGGCGGTAAATTTTTCCACGAGGGCGCGCAATTCCGCTTGCGGCTTGCCGCTTACGAAGCCTGGCTGCCCCGGCATTGCGCTTGCCACGGGCATGGTCATTGCGATCCTTCTCCTGCCTGGCATTTGCCACGGCAATGGAACGAACACAGGGAGACGCAGATTGCCACTCCCACGCAGCAAGCATTTCCGCGGGCGCCGCCTGCGCGGTGCGGTGGGTTTCCACACGAGGTTCCTATGAATGCGCCGCTCTTGTTAAGGAATGTGGTCACCGCCGAAGGCGGGGGAGAGGGCGCCGCACTACCCTCGCCGGTGGCGCTTCAGGGGCCGGACCAGACCGCGCATCGCCGCATCGCGGTGTTCCGCGCGCTGCAGCTTGGTGACATGCTGTGTGCCGTGCCGGCCCTGTGCGCGTTGCGCGAAGGCGAGCCGGGCGCGCATATCACGCTGATCGGCCTGCCCTGGGTGCATGACTTCGCCAGCCGCTTCGCGAGCCTGATCGACGATGTGCTGGTCTTCCCGGGCGCGCCGGGGTTTCCCGGACAGCCCGTGGACGAAGCGGCCCAGGCAGCCTTCCACACCGAGGCGCGCGCACGCCGGTTCGATCTGGCCATCCAGCTCCACGGCAGTGGCACGCTCAGCAATGATGTCGTGCGCCAACTGGGCGCGCGGGTCACCGCCGGATTTTGCCCGACCGCGGCGCAGGCTGGCATGGCGGGCGAAACCGAGCGGCTCATTCCGTGGCCCGGCGGCAACGAGATCGAACGCCTGCTGGCGCTGATGCGCGCACTGGGTTATCCGCACGTCGATCCGCACCTGGCGTTTCCGCTGCGGCCACAGGACCATGCCGGCTGGCAACAGATGGCCGAGCAGCACGGGCTGGTCGGCGGCGAGTACGTCTGCGTGCATCCCGGCGCGCGCATGCTGTCGCGCCGCTGGCCGGTCGAGCGCTTTGCCGACGTCGCGCTGCGGCTGCGCAAGCACTGGAAGGTCGTGGTCACGGGCGCCCCCGACGAGATGATGCTGACCCACCGGCTGTGCTCGCTGATCGGTGGCGATGTGGTCAACCTCACCGGCGCAACGTCGCTTGGCGATCTGGCGGCGCTGATTGCGCATGCGCGGCTGCTACTGTGCAACGACACGGGACCATCGCACCTTGCGGCCGCGCTGGATACGCCGAGCGTGATCGTGTCGTGCGGTGGCGAAAGCGGACGGTGGGCGCCGCTGGACGCGACGCTGCACCATGTACTTGCCTCCCATCCGCCATGCCGCCCGTGTGGCTGGCAGAAATGCCCGTTCCGGCATGAATGCGCGACGGCGATCACGGTCGAGTCGGTCGAGGCTGCCGCGCTGGGCCTGGCATGCCGGGGCTATGACCATGCCTAGGCGACTGCGCATCCTGAGGTGGCACGTGCGCGGCAATTGCCTGTGCCTGTACTACCTGCCACAGGGTACGGAAGGTACGGAACTTGCGGCGTCCTCGGGATGCATGGGTCGGTACGGCGCGGCTGGCGGGCTCACGGCTTCCAATGGACCATCACCAGGCTAGGGTTCGAACGCCCGTTGCCCTTACCACCATGGCCAACAAGGACAAGGCAAATCTCGACGCGGCGCACGACATACGCAAGGGACAGGTTGTCGAGTTCATGTCCCGCGAGGCATTCCGTGCACGCTTTCATGCCAGATACTTCGATCCGGCCTTCCGCAAGGAGGATGCGGCAATCGACCGCCTGGAAGCGATCGCATGGGATGCGTACCGCCAGGGCCGCAAGGCGCCTGTCACCGCAAAGGCGGGTGCCGGCGCGGCGGATCCGGACTACGACCTGTCCGTGGAGTGGCTGCAGGCCCGCGATGCCGTGCGCGAAGCCGCTCGCCGGCATGACGATCCCAACGGGCCGCCGCGCGTGCTGCTGGTGATCTGCGCCGCGCGCAATGACTTCACGTGTCCGGGCGAAGTGTCCAAGTCCTGGCGGCTCGCGATGCTGGCACGCGCCCGCATGGAGGCGACGGGGATCACGGTGGATACGCTCGACCTGAGCCTGCTGGCTTCCGATCCCGATCGGCATATTCACCCGTGCAAGGCCTGCGTATCGACCGCCATGCCGCTGTGCCACTGGCCTTGCAGTTGCTATCCCAACCATGCGCTGGGCCAGGTCAACGACTGGATGAACGAGATCTACCCACGGTGGGTGGCGGCCCATGGCGTACTGATCGTGACACCGACCTACTGGTACCAGGCGGCCAGCCCGCTCAAGCTGATGATGGACCGGCTGGTTTGCGCGGACGGCGGCAATCCCGACCCGAGCAGCACGCACGGCAAGAACGTGGCCGAGGCGAAGGCGCTGGAGCTGAAGGGATGGGACTATCCCAAGCACCTGGCGGGACGTGTCTATGGATTGATCGTGCACGGGGACGTGGCAGGCGTCGAAGGCGTGCGCCGCGCGCTGGGCGACTGGCTTGGCTGGATGGGCCTGATCGATGCCGGGCCCTATGCGCAGCTCGACCGCTTCATCGGTTATTACTCGCCCTACGCCACCTCGCACCGCGCGCTCGACGAAGACCAGGGCGTGCAGCGCGAGGCCGGGAACGCCGCGGCCGCGTTGGCGCAGGCAGTCATGCTGCGCCGCGAGGGGAAGTTGCCGGCGGTGGGTTGTGACCTGGCCGCGCCGCGACCGAAGTAGGCGCAAGCTGCAAGTCGTTCCCGTCAGGCGATCTGTGGGACGGCGATCTGTGGGACGCTGCACCCGGCGAAGTCGATCTCGCTCTTTGCCTCGTTGGCTGCGTGGATCGTGAGCAGGGCACCTTCGGCCATCGCCATGCGGACGCCAGCGCTAATGGCATCAACCTGCGACGGGTAGTCGACAAGGCCGGCGCCCGGGGCATCCGATTGTACGGACCACTGGCCGGCCTCGGTCTGGAAGACCTGAACGGAACAACTTCGGCTGGACATGTAAGACACCTCCAATGCGAACCCATGGCTGTGTTCTACATGCTCCGGATGCCTGCTGCCGTCCGCCGGGGTCCTACTTTTGCGTCATCGGAACGGACTGGTGGCCTGCCTTGTGGCGTCTGTTTCACAACATGGACAACATGGCGCCGGCCAGGTGCTGCCGGGGCTTCCCGCAGGGCCTGACAGCATGACGCTGGGCAACTACGCCGCGGCGGGGCCGCAGTAACCCGGCAGGCGCCGCGCGGCGCTGCTGCGTGCCAGCCGGATGGCCAGGGACAGGGCCAGCGCAAAGCCGCCGATCGTGCCCATGTCTTCCTCGACATGCTCCCTCAGGAAGCCGGCCCAGCGGAAGTCGCCCGCCGCATTGGGGGGCTTGCGATACGCGCCCGCCATGCGCGTGAACGCCGCCAGGCTGCGATAGGGATCGTCGCGCATGCCCATCACGCTGGCGGGAAGCGCCGCGACGCCGAGCCGATCGCCAAGTTCATTGTAGGGATGCACATAGCCGAGCGCATCCAGGCGCTTCCAGAAGGCCGAGGGCCCGAGGCCGCCCAGGTCGTGCAGGATGCGTACCGGCGCGCGGCGATAGCCCAGTTCCGACCACGCCCGGGCCCAGTGGTGATGATCGACGATGAACAGCGTGCCACCCGGTCCCGCGACTGTCTTGATACGGTGGCGGCGCAGGAAGCGGCGCAGCGCGGCGCCGCCGGCGTCCTGCTGCCGGCGCGTCACCGCCATCTTGTCGCGCATATGGATGTAGCCCAGCGTGAGCTGGGTGGGGCGCAGGCGGGCCAGTTCGGCGATTGCCTTGCCGCGCCTAGCCATGGCTGGCCCGCTGCGGGTCGACGAACTGCTCCAGTTCGCTGCCCGGGTCTTCGTTGCCGGTGCTCTCGCAGTCCAAGCATTCGTCCGCCACGGCGTCACGGCGGCGCCCGTGCAGGGCGGGGTCGAAATCGGTCCAGCGGCCGCTGTCCCACGTGCCTTGCGTGCGGTCCAGGTCCAGGACGCCGGCTTCGCGCAGGACCTTGGCGGCAACCCCGGCGTTCGCCCGCCGCACGCAGGCCGCCAGCACGACGCGCGGCCGTACGCCGGCGTGGCGTGCCTCGGGCCCGGCGGCCGGGATGATCGAGACATCCCAGACGGAAAACCCGCGCGCGTACAGCGCCCGCGCCGCTTCCTCCGCGGCGGAGACGGTCTCGAACCGTCCGAATACGATCGGTGACATGAATGGTCTCCTGCTGAAATCGATAACCTGTCTCCTCGCACTGCGGCCATGCATCCTGGTGCGGGCGCTGGCCATCAGCCGTTCACCACTTCGCCGCCGTTGATATGCAGGATCTGCCCGGTGATATAGCTGGCCGCATCCGACGCCAGGAACACGAAGCCCGCGGCCACCTCGAACGGCTGCCCCGGCCGGCCCATGGGCGTCTTCTTGCCGAACTCCGCCACCTCTTCGGCGCTGAACGTGGACGGGATCAGCGGTGTCCAGATCGGCCCCGGCGCGACGCCATTGACGCGGATGCCGCGCCCGACGACCTGCAGCGCCAGCGAACGGGTGAACGAGACGATGGCGCCCTTGGTGGCCGAGTAATCGAGCAGGTGCGCGCTGCCGCGGTAAGCCGTGACCGAAGTGGTGTTGAGGATCGCCGCTCCCTTCTTCATATGCGGCAACAGCGCGCGCGTGAGATGGAACATGGCGAAGACGTTGGTGCGGAAAGTGGCTTCCACCTGCCCGGCGTCCACGTCTTCCAGCGACGGCTGGGGATGCTGCTCGGCCGCGTTGTTGACCAGGACGTCGAGCCTGCCATAGGTGTCGATCACGCGCGTGGCCACGGCATCGGCATGGCTTGCGTCGGCAAGGTCGCCCGCGAGCGACAGGCACTTGCGGCCCGCATCTTCCACGAGCCGGACCGTCTCGCGCGCATCGCCATGCTCGTTCAGGTAAGCGATCGCGACATCGGCGCCTTCGCGCGCGAAGGCCACGGCGACGGCGCGGCCGATGCCGCTGTCGCCGCCGGTTACCAGCGCGATCTTGCCGGCCAAGCGGGCGCTGCCCACATAGTCGTCGGCGCCGCTGTCCGGTTGCGGGTGCATCGCGCTCTCCAGGCCGGGCTGCCGGGACTGGTGTTGCGGGGGAAGCGCTTTGGGCCGGGACATGGCGTGCTCCTTGGCAGTGTTGCTTCGCTCGGCGTTGCGCAAGTTTCATGCCTCGGGCCGCGCCTGCGTCACAGTGCGGCAGCTTTGACTCGCCGGCCGTAAGCCTTACATCAGCCTGGAAATCCTTACCGTGGCGCGTGCCAGGCGTGAAGGATGTACCTGTGCGCGGCTTCGCACGTCCACTCGCTTGCAACCGGGGCACGGTTCTTGCGGCTTGCTGGTACTCGATGTGCGGCCGCGCGCGGGGCGGAGCCCGCCGGGCCAGGACTGCAAGGAGGCAGACATGTTCAACTTCCGCAAGGGCCGCGGCAGCGGCAGCGAGGTCAGCGACTACGCGCGGCAGCAGCAAGCGCGCCGGGCCGCGCACGATGAAAGCCGGGGCGGCGGTTCAGAGGACTGGGGCCAGGAGTGGGGCGAGGACTGGCGCGGCGCGTCGTCGCGCGGCAGCCGGGGCGAACAGGGCTACGGCGCCGCGGACATGGGCGGTCCGGGACATCCGTACAGCGGCGCCTACCGCGGATACCAGCCGTCTGCGCAAGACAGCGGCTACCAGGCGCACGAGCAGGAACAGGAGCAGCGGTCCCAACGGGGCCGGTGGGGCCAGACGGGCTACGACACGGGCAACTATGAGGGCAGCTTCGATGCGGGCGACGATGCGGGCCGCACGCAGGCAGGACACGGCGGACGGGCGATGCACTGGGACGAAGGCATGGCGCGCGACCGCGCACAGCGCGGCGGACAGCCGTCCTATGGCGGCGGCTATTTCGGCGATCCGCGCAGCGGCGGGCAGTCGTACAGTGGCGGCCAGCGCCTGTATCCAGACGACCGGGGCAGTCGCCCGGGCCGCGGCGGCATGTCGGGCGCGGTACGGCGTCCGGTTGGCCCCAAGGGTTATCGCCGACCCGATGAACGGGTGCGCGAAGACGTGTGCGAACGGCTGGCAACGAACCCATATGTCGATGTCTCCGATGTCTCGGTAGAAGTCTCCAATGGCGTCGTCATGCTCGAGGGCACGGTGATGGCGCGGCGCGAGAAATACGTCATCGAGGAGATCGCCGAAGCCGTATTCGGCGTGACGGATGTCGAGAACCGCCTGCGCGTGCAGCGCAACGAGGGCACGGAACGCGCGGGCCCGGTGGCAGGCCACCTGGAAGAAGGGGACACGTCGCCGGACCGCACGCTCAACAAGAGCTGATCACAGTCGCGGCGGCCTGGCCGCCGCGACTGCCGTCCATGCGCGAACCCCGGCTCCTGCGCAGCGGCGCCAAGCTGATGATGCCGCTCGACGCTCTGCATCCGACGCAGATCACGGTGGGCGCCTACCACGTTGCCCAAAAGGTGCACGTCACACGCCGGATACCGCCGGCGCGGCGGCCGGCATTCCTGGACCGGCATCGCGTGCATCTTGTCATCGGGCCGGAGCAGGTTCCCTACGTGGTCGATCATCACCACTGGGTCCGAGCCTGGCACGAGCTGGGCCTGACGCATGTGCCGGCGCTTGTCCGGCGCGACCTGAGCCGCCTTGGCGCGCGCGCGTTCTGGAAGTGGATGGTGGCGCAGCACATGGTCCATCCCTATGACGAGCAGGGCCGGCGCCGGCCCCTGAACGAGCTGCCCGCGTCGCTCCACGACATGCGCGACGACCCGTACCGCAGCCTCGAAGCCTTCGTCCAGCTGGCGGGCGGCTACCGGAAGGTCCGGCAGGCGTATCCCGATTTCAGGTGGGCCGACTTCTTCCGCCGGCATATCGAAGGCCCGCTCGATACGCCCGAGTCATTCGCGGCGGCGTTTGTGCGCGCGTTTCGCCTCGCCCAGGGCGCAAAGGCGCGCAACTTGCCGGGCTATATCGGGCGGTTGTCCTGCTAGCGGCCGCCGGTCAACCCGCGCCGGCCTTCTCCAGCAGCCTGAGCAGGCGTGCTTCGTCGGCGCGCAGGTGCGTGCGCGCCTGGCCCGTGCCGGCGGCATCCGCGTCGCCCGCAAGGAAGGCGTCGACGACGGCGGGGTGGATATAGCATTGGCGGCAAACCGCGACGGTATTGCGCAGGCGCTGCGCCACGGTCCTGATGGCGTCGGCCACGGCCTTGCGGCGCCGGGCCTCGGTCCCGTCGGCTTCGCGCGCAGCCTTGCGCAGCAGCGCCAGCGCATGGACGCTGCCCGCCCAGGTGCGGAAATCCTTGGCCGTGAACTCGCCGCCAGTGACTTGGCGCAGGTAAGCATTGACGTCGGCGGAGCCGATCTCGCGCACTTCGCCGTCGCTGTCGACGTACTTGAACAGGCACTGGCCGGGCAGCTCGGCGCACGTGCGCACGACGCGCGCTACGCGCGGGTCATTGACCGACACGTCGTGAGTGATGCCGCTCTTGCCGGTGAACTGCAGCCGCAGTTTGCTGCCGCGCACGGTGACATGGCGCCGGCGCAGCGTGGTCAGGCCGTAGGTGCGGTTCTGCCGCGCGTAACGCGGCGAGCCGACGCGCACCAGCGTGGCGTCGAGCAGGCGGACCACGGCGGCAATGACCTTCTCGCGCGGCATGCCGTTGCGGCCGAGGTCGCGCTCGACGCGCCCGCGCAAGCGTGGCAGGGCCCGGCCGAAATCGGGCAGGCGCGCATACTTGTCGATGTCGCGCAGCGCGCTCCAGTCCGCGTGGTAGACGTACTGTTTGCGGCCGCGGGCATCGCGGCCCGTGGCCTGGAGGTGTCCACCAGCGTCGGCGCAGATCCAGACGGCCTCATAGGCGGGCGGAATGGCAAGCGCGGCAATGCGGGCGAGCGTGGCAGGGTCTTGCACGGGATTGCCGCGTGCGTCGGCATAGGTGAAGCCGCCGCCTCGGCGGCGCCGCGTGATCCCCGGCGCGTTGTCGTCGACGTAATGCAGTCCGGCAGCGTGCAAGGCGGCGCGCGCGCTCTCGCCTGCGCCACGGTCCACGCCACCGGGCATGGCTTCCTGCGCGCAGCTCCCTTCCGTTGCTCGCATCGCTCCTCTCCTTGTGCAGGCAAGGCGGCGCGCCGTGCGGTGCGCCGGACCATTTCATTCTAAGGAGCGGAGCGCCGATGTTCAGTGGATGCTGTCCTACACGGCCTGCGGGTATCTGCGTTCAGCGAGAACGCCGCGTTGCCGCGGTTCTTCTTCGCGCGGCAGGGCAACTGAGCGCACCGCCGGATTTCAGCGGCGCGCCCGCGGATCAGCGCGCCGAGTCCAGGACCTCGCCGCTCTTCTGCACGTCTTGCGCCTTCATGTAGCTCTCGATCAGCAACTGATAGGCCGGGAAGATCTTGGTGTAGATCTCGGCCCATTGCATGGCATCTTCGCGATGCCACGTGCGCTGGAGCTCGGAGGCGACTGCGGCCGTGTCCATCGGCACCACGCCGGCCTGGACCACACGCGCCAGGGTGATTTCCTGCGCCATCTTCGAGTAAGTGCCCGAGGCATCGATCACGGCAAAGACCTTGTAGCCGTCGGCCGCCGCGCTGATGGACGGGAAGGCCATGCAGACGCTGGTGATGGTGCCGGCAATGATCAGGGTCTTCTTGCCCGTGGCTTCGACGGCAGCCACGAAGTCGGGGTTGTCCCAGGCGTTGATCTCACCCTTGCGCGCCACGTACTTGGCGTGCGGCGCGTTCTCGTGGATCTCCGGAATCATCGGGCCGTTCGGGCCTTGCGGTACCGAGGCAGTGGTGATGACCGGCAGCCTGGACAACGTGGCCATCTTGGCCAGCGCAGCGGCAAGCAGGCGCAGCTCCGGCATGGGCATGTCGCCCACAATGGAGAAAGCATAAAACTGGGTCGAATCGAGTTGTAGACGCCTGAATCCGTTATCAGAGTGCTATCAGCAGGACGCTGGGGCAGGGTGCCGAAGGCATCGCGGCAATCCGTGATGGCGATGCCGGCAACCGGGTGGCTTCAGCGTGGTTGCAGGCGCCAGGTGCGCCGCAGCATCGTGCCGAGGCGCTTCACGGCATGGCGCAGGCGTCCCGGGCGGGACAGCTCGCGCATGGCGCGCAGGCGGTCGGCGTCGTGCGCGGCGACGTCGGGGTGGCGGAAGTCAGGCAGCAGGATCGAGAACTTCATGGCAGGTCTCCGGTGGATTCCCGATCCGGCGCCAGGAGTCAGTAGTGTGGCGGCCGGTAGCGGGAGCTTGCGGGAACGGCGCGCGGGCAGGCCCCGTTGCGCGCCGGCTTCGGTAAGGGACTGCAAGGGTCGTCGGGCATGGAAGGCTCCGGTTCGGGTGGATCGGCGTGCGCCGCCGCGCGAGACGGCAAGGCTCGCGAATGGCGCACGTTTGCGGCCACGGACGGCATGCGTGCGCGTGCCGGCACTATGGCAAATCGGGCATGCGCGGCAGCTCGCGGCGCGAGCGGACCGGGGCATGCGATGCAAATTCGTGTGGTGCGGGAAAACGGGCCGCGGCGAATGCCGCGATCGATGCGCACCGTCAGGCGATACCTGCCAGACGGTGGCCCTGTGACGCACTGCTGGCGCAAGCTTCAGCGGCGCGGAGGGAAGCGGGTCTGGCGAGGGTTACCTGCTGTGTCCGTCAGGACAACTGGCTGAGTCCAATTGGAACCCCAAGGCGATAAACAGCGCGCAGTCTAGCCCTGCGGGCAGGATGCGTCAACCAGTCATGCCCCGCTGAAAGTGCGCTACGCCGCGCACATGGCAAAAAGCGTCAGCCGTGCTGGCGGAATCGGCTATTGCCGCATGCGGACCGCTGGAACACACTCGTCGGCCAGGCGGTGCCTCGCCGCACCGCGCTGCAGAACAGCTATGACAAGGTTGGAGACACCATGCGCGACTACACCGAAGCCTTTGCCGGATTTTCCTACCAGGACACCGTCAGCCGCCAGCTGCACGGCAACCTGGATGCCATGAATGCCTGTGTGGAATGCTGCGACCGGCATGCGCTGCCGGGCCGCATTGCCTTGTTCTGGGAAGGACGCGACGGCAATTCGGAGACCTGGACGTTTGCGCAGATGCAGGCGCTCTCCGCCAGGGTGGCAGGCTTCCTGAAGGCGCAGGGGGTGCAGCCCGGCGATCGCGTGGCCGGCCTGCTGCCGCGCACGCCCGAGCTGCTGGCCACCATCCTCGGCACGTGGCGCGCCGGGGCGGTCTACCAGCCGTTGTTCACGGCGTTCGGGCCCAAGGCGATCGAGCACCGGCTCAATGCTTCGGGCGCGAAGCTGGTGGTGACCGACGGTGCCAACCGCGGCAAGCTTGATGATGTCGCCGGCTGCCCGCCGGTCGTCACCGTGGCGGGAGAGAAGGGCCGCGGCCTCGTGCGCGGCGATTTCAGCTTCTGGGCCGAAGTGGAGCGCCAGCCGGCGCAATTCGAGCCCGTCATGCGGCGTGGCGACGACCCGTTCCTGATGATGTTCACCTCGGGCACGACCGGCCCGGCCAAGCCGCTGCAGGTGCCGCTGAAGGCCATCGTGGCATTCGCGGGCTATATGCGCGACGCGGTCGACCTGCGCGAGACCGACGCCTTCTGGAACCTGGCCGATCCGGGCTGGGCCTACGGCCTGTACTACGCGGTGACCGGGCCGCTCGCGCTGGGCCATCCGACCACGTTCTACGACGGCCCGTTCAGCGTCGAAAGCACGTGCCGTGTGATCCGGAAATACGGCATCACCAACCTGGCGGGGTCGCCCACGGCCTACCGGCTGCTGATCGCGGCCGGCAAGGCGGTGTCGGAACCGCTGCGCGGCCGGCTGCGCGCGGTCAGCAGCGCGGGCGAGCCGCTCAACCCCGAAGTCATCCGCTGGTTCGCCAATGAACTCGGTGTGACCATCCATGACCACTATGGGCAGACCGAGACCGGCATGGTGCTGTGCAATCACCATGCGCTGGCGCATACGGTGCGCATGGGCGCGGCCGGCTTTGCCAGCCCGGGCCATCGCGTGGTGGTGCTCGACGACGAGCACCGCGAGCTGCCCGCCGGCCAGCCGGGCACGCTGGCGCTGGATCTCACGCAGTCGCCGATGTGCTGGTTTCCCGGCTACCACGGCACGGCCACGCGCGCCTTTGTCGGCAACTACTACCTGACCGGCGATTCCGCCGAACTCAACGACGACGGCAGCATCAGCTTCATCGGCCGCGCCGACGACGTGATCACCACCTCGGGCTACCGGGTCGGGCCGTTCGACGTCGAGAGCGCGCTGATCGAGCACCCGGCCGTGGTGGAAACCGCCGTGATCGGCAAGCCCGATCCGGAGCGCACCGAGCTGATCAAGGCCTTTGTCGTGCTCGATCCGCAATACCGGCCTTCGCCGGAACTGGCCGAGGCATTGCGCCTGCATGTGCGCAATCGCCTGGCGGCCCATGCCTACCCGCGCGAAATCGAGTTCGTGGCCGAATTGCCCAAGACCCCGAGCGGCAAGGTGCAGCGCTTCATCCTGCGCAACCAGGAGGTGGCCAGGGCGCGCGAGGCCCAGGCCGGCGCCGCGGCGGCCTGAGCCCGCCAACGCGTCAGGAAGGCCGGCATACCGCTTCCTATAATGGGGAGGCGGAACCGGCCAGCTTCGGGTCATCGGCAGCGGGCAGGCGCCGCGCCAGGCGTGCCTGCAGGCAGAGGCACGCTCCTTCCCAGCTCCAGACCATCAGGCGAGGCAGACATCATGCAGAGTAGCGAAGCGGTGCTGACGCAGGCGCGCGCAGCATTGGCACATGTGCCTTATCAGGGTCACCACCTCCATCCCGAGATCCAGTTGCGGCTATCCGACGGCGCGGTGATCCTGGAGGGCGAGGTGGCGGACATTGTCGACAAGACCCGCGCGGCCGCCATGGTGCGGCGGGTGGATGGCGTGACCAGCGTGATCGACCACCTGCGCGTGGCCGACGGCGGCATGCACGTGGGTGACGGCGAGCTGCGCGACGCGGTCTGCGAACGCCTGCTCAACGCCATCGATTTCCGCAATTTCAAGATCTGTGCGAAGGTCAAGGGACAGATCGAGTCCATGCGCGAGGCCGTGGGCGAACGCAGCGGCTGGATCGAAGTGGCCGCCAGCAATGGCGTCGTCACGCTCAGTGGCCAGGTGATCAGCCTGTCGCACATGCGCCTGGCCGGCGTGCTGGCGTGGTGGTCGCGCGGTTGCCGCTGCGTCGTCAATGAACTGGTGGTGGCACCGGCCGAGACCGACCGCGACGACGAGATCACCGAGGCACTGATGCTCGTGCTCGAGACCGATCCGTTCGTCGACGCGGGCCGCATCAGCGTACGCACCGAGAACCGCGTGGTGACGCTCGAAGGCTATGCGGCGACCGACTACGCGCGCAAGCAGATCGAGCGCGATGCCTGGTATGTGCACGGCGTGGAGAACGTCGTCAACCACATCGCACTACGCAGCTGAGCGACGGGTTCCTGCCTGATTGCAGCGCTGTCCGCGCGGGCGGCTCCTAACGCTAAGGGCCGCCCGCGCCGGCTACAGCGGCGCAGGCTGTTTCGGGGCCGGTGCGGCTGGTGTCGCAGGCTTCGTCTCGGCGGGCGTTCCGCTATACGCGAAGTACTTCGCCTTGGCCCCCTTGGCCCAGTACGCGACGGTGAAGTGCTTGCCATCGCGGGCGTAAAGCAATTCAAGGCTGCCGTTGGCCGCCGCCCATTCGGCATAGCCGTTTTCGGCATTGGCCTCTGTCTTGCGCCTGGACTCGTAGCGCGCGTCGAGCTTGCTGGTGACGTCCTGCAGCGCCGTGCGCTCGAACGTCAGGCTGACCAGCGCCACGGTGTCCTGGGCATCGCAGTTGACGATCGCCCGGCTCAGTCCCGGCAGGTTGAAGCGTTCGAGATTCCGGATCTCGATGGCGTCGCCGCCAGCCCATTGCGCCTTGCCGGTCGTCACGCGGTTCGGGCCCGGCGTCAGCCGCGCACAGCGGGTCTTGCCGAGTTCCAGCCCGAGCGGCGCCGCCAGGTTGCCCGGCGGCTCGGCGTGGGCGATGGACGCGCACAGCGCGGCGGCGAACAGGAAAACCTTCTTCATTTGGGGGAATTCTCCGGGCGGGATCTGGAGAGGCTTACGGCGTATCGGTGCGGTCACTTGATAGCTGGCCGGCTTCAAGCCCTGGCGACCACGCTGATGCGCAGCGCTGGCGCGCCGGCGGCGAGCGCCAGCAGGCGGTCGACGTTCGGGTGTGCGCCGGGGCGGTTGCGGGCATCGGCCGTGTGTTCGGCGAACAGTGCCAGGCCATATTCCGCTGCCCTGGCATCCAGCGTGCCGAAGGCTTGCTGCAGGTAGTGATACACGGCCAGCGAGCCCTGCTTGCCCGGCTGGTTCTCGATGCTCGCCGCGACCGCGCCGTTGCCGTCGATCAGGTCGATGCGCGCGACGGCGTCGATCGCGGGCAGCTGGGCGAGGTTGTCCTTGAATACAGGGGTGGGCTGGATCACTGAAGCACTCCATTGGTGGGTAAAACGGGGCGTATCTTATCCGATCGCAGGCGCGGCCCGGAAGCAGGCCGGATCTCCGTGTGCCCGGGGGACGGGGGCGCTACTGCCGATGCCCGGCAGCGGGGGCTTGCGGCTTGCGCGTTGCCGCCATGTGGTGAAAGTACGCGAGCAGGTCCTTGACCTCGGCATCGGGCAGCGTCTGCGGGTCGATCGACGGCATGCGTGCCTCCGGCCACCAGCGCAGCGACTGCGGGTTGCGGATCAGCTGCGCCAGCTTGTCGTCGCCGAGGTATTCGACCGGGCTGTACGGCATGTTCAGGTCCGGGCCAAGGTGGGAGTCGCCCTCGCGGTTCAGGGAATGGCAGGACAGGCAGACCCGCTGGAACGCGGCAAAGCCGCGCATGACCGGCCCGTCGGCGGCCTGGCCCGCGGCTGGCCGGATCGCCGGATGGCGCTCGGCGGGCGAAGCGGCAATGTCGATGCGCTCGATGTTGTAGGTCCAGTAGCTCTCGGTGACCTTGCCGGCGCCGCCGGCGGGGCTGGTCCAGACCAGCCGGAACGGCCCGATGCCCTGGCCCTTGAGCCTTGGCCACGGCGCGGCGGGATTCTCCACCGCCAGCCAGGCGCGCGGCTGCGCCTTGCCCTCGGCCATCAGCATGCGCATCGGCAGGTGCGACACATAGCCGTCGGAGGCGGCCGTGGTGGCGCTGCCGTCGGCGGTTGCCGGCAAGCCGGCCAGCAGGGTGGCGAACGGTATGGCCTTGAGGGTGAAGCGCTGCTTCAGGTTCTCGTCGTCGATGCTGATCTCGGTGAGGCGCGGGTCGCGCAAGAGCTGCTCGACGGTCCAGCTGCGCTGTTGCATGCCGGAAGTTATGGTCAGCGTACCGGGGCCACCCGCGGCCGCCGGTCCGGCCAGTGCTGCGATGCCCAGCACCATGGCAGCGGCGCAACCAATCTTGCCCATCTTCCTTGCCAGCCATGAGGTCATGCCTTGGTCTCCTGCGCCGGGGATGGCATGGCCGGCGCACAGGCCTGGCGCGGTGATTCCCGGACAAAGTCGCGCGGGGCCGGACGACCCCGCGGCGGGTCAGACTGTAACCCGCCGCGCGCGCAGACTCAATTGCGTCTGGCGACACGCCGGCATGCAGAGCTGCCAAGCGCCGGATGCCGGATAAAACAAAGACCGTCCATGGCAGGACGGTCCTTCAAGGCGAGCCGGGCGCAAGGCGCGGCTCGCGTGAAACGGAGCGCGCGGACTGGCGCCGGCTGCTCCGTTCCTCCTGCGCGGCTCAGTGCTGCAGGGCCGCGACCACTCCCCCCATATTGTTGATGGTGTTCGTCACGCTCTTCATGTCGACGTCGGTGCGGGTCGAGGCATCGACCTGCGTGACCGGGGCGAAGATCGTGTTGGGGCTGGCGAACGAGACGCCGCTGCCGTTGGCGATGGCGTTGACGCCGGAGTTCACGAAGATGCTGCCGCCGCGCACGGCGCCCATCTTGGCGTGGTCAAGGTCTTGTTCGAGCGGCAGGTTCTGGATGGTCAAGGACATGATGGTCTCCTGGGCAGGCTGGTATGAGCTGGAAAGGGAAATCAGTGCTGCAGCGCCTGGACGATGCCGCCGACGTTGTTGAGCATGTTGCTGACGGTCTTGATGTCGACATCGGTGCGGGTCGAGGCATCGACTTGCGTGACCGGGGCGACGATGGTGTTCGGGCTGGCGAACGACACGCCCGAGCCGCCGGTGATGGCGTTGATGGCGGAATTCACGAAGACGCTGCCGCCGCGCACGGCGCCCATCTTGGCGTGGTCAAGGTCTTGTTCGAGCGGCAGGTTCTG
>NZ_JBYOJR010000063.1:0-19276 GCF_057798915.1 Cupriavidus sp. 22TCCZM01-5 | reverse complement strand
GCTATCCGCGAAGGTGGCCGTACCGTCGGCGCCGGCGTCGTGGCAAAGATCCTCGACTAAGCAGTATCAGGCGAACGCAACACCAACCGGTTGCGTTCGTTGCCAGAGGGGTTGGCTTCATTGCTGACCCCAAGTAGTTTTAGGGGTATAGCTCAACTGGCAGAGCGTCGGTCTCCAAAACCGAAGGTTGGGGGTTCGATTCCCTCTGCCCCTGCCAAATCAATCAGCCGCGTCGCGAAAATCCTTCGTGACGCGGCTTAGTCTCGTTTGCGAAACATGGCCAATCCCAATGTCGAAACCGTAAACGCCAACAGCGGCAAGTGGTTGCTTGGCGTCGCGGTCCTGCTTGTGGTTGCCGGCGTCATCGGTTTCTATGCACTGGCACAGCAACCGTCTTATGTACGTGGCGCCGCGCTGTTCGCGGGTATCGCACTGGGCGTGGTCGTTGCGCTGGTGTCGGTGCCGGGTAAGGATTTCATCGGCTTCGCCAAGGAATCGTACCGGGAAGTTCGTAAGGTCGTCTGGCCGACGCGCAAGGAGGCCGGGCAGATGACTGGCCTGGTGTTCGCCTTCGTCGTGATCATGGCCTTGTTCCTGTGGTCGGCAGACAAGCTCATCGAGTGGGTCATCTTTTCGCTCGTACTGGGCTGGAAATAAGAGGTAGCGCATGACGGAAAACGCCCAGCAGGAAAACAACGCCGCGGAATCGCCTTCGTCGAAGAAGCGCTGGTATGTCGTGCACGCATACTCCGGTATGGAGAAGAGCGTGCAGCGCGCGCTGCAGGAGCGCATCGAGCGCGCCGAGATGCAGGACAAGTTCGGCCGCATCCTGGTGCCCTCGGAAGAAGTCGTGGAAATCAAGGGTGGCCACAAGTCGGTCACCGAGCGTCGTTTCTTCCCGGGCTATGTCCTGGTCGAGATGGAAATGACCGACGAAACCTGGCACTTGGTGAAGAACACCAGCAAGGTGACCGGTTTCGTGGGCGGCGCCCGCAACCGCCCGAGCCCGATCTCGCAGCGCGAGGTCGACAAGATCATGACCCAGATGCAGGAAGGGGTCGAGAAGCCGCGTCCCAAGACGCTGTTCGAAGTGGGCGAAATGGTGCGCGTCAAGGACGGCCCGTTCACCGACTTCAACGGCAACGTGGAAGAAGTGAACTACGAGAAATCGCGCCTGCGCGTCTCGGTCACGATCTTCGGACGTGCCACCCCGGTCGAGCTCGAGTTCGGCCAGGTCGAGAAGGTGTAAGGAATTTGCCGGTTGCAGGCCGAAAGGCCGGCAGCGGGTAAAGGGCGCAGCCGAGTGGCTGTGCCAAGAGGAGCGCGAGGCCGTGCCAGCAGGGCGGCGATAGCGCGTTACGACTCAACAGGATCATCTCCGTGAAACGGAGTGATCTGGATTGGAGTAGAAATGGCCAAGAAGATCATTGGCTTTATCAAGCTGCAGATTCCGGCTGGTAAGGCAAATCCCTCCCCGCCCGTTGGTCCCGCACTGGGTCAGCGCGGTCTGAACATCATGGAGTTCTGCAAGGCGTTCAACGCCCAGACCCAGGGTATGGAACCCGGTCTGCCGGTGCCGGTGGTGATTACCGCCTTCGCCGACAAGAGCTTCACCTTCGTGATGAAGTCGCCGCCCGCGACCGTGCTGATCAAGAAGGCAGCCGGCATCACCAAGGGTTCGCCGAAGCCGCACACCGATAAGGTTGGCAAGATCACCCGCGCCCAGGCTGAAGAAATCGCCAAGGCCAAGAACGCTGACCTGACCGCCGCCGATCTGGACGCCGCCGTGCGTACCATCGCCGGTTCGGCTCGCTCGATGGGCATCACCGTGGAGGGTCTGTAAATGGCTAAGGTTTCCAAGCGCGTCGCTGCCAACAAGGCAAAGATCGAGCGTACCAAGTTCTACCCGATCGACGAGGCCCTGGGCCTGGTGAAGAGCTGCGCTTCGGCGAAGTTCGACGAGTCGATCGACGTGGCCGTGCAGCTGGGCATCGATGCCAAGAAGTCGGACCAGGTTGTGCGTGGTTCCGTGGTGCTGCCGGCCGGTACCGGCAAGTCGGTCCGCGTGGCCGTGTTCGCCCAGGGCGACAAGGCCGAGGCTGCCAAGGCCGCTGGCGCCGACATCGTTGGCATGGAAGACCTGGCTGAGCAAGTCAAGGCCGGCAACCTGAACTTCGACGTCGTGATCGCTTCCCCGGACACGATGCGTATCGTTGGTACGCTGGGTCAGATCCTGGGCCCGCGCGGCCTGATGCCGAACCCGAAGGTTGGCACCGTGACCCCCGACGTGGCCCAGGCCGTGAAGAACGCCAAGGCTGGTCAGGTTCAGTTCCGTGTCGACAAGGCCGGTATCATCCACGCCACCATCGGTCGTCGTTCGTTCGAAGACACCGCTCTGAAGAGCAACCTGGCAGCACTGCTGGACGCTCTGGTCAAGGCCAAGCCGGCGACGAGCAAGGGTGTGTACCTGCGCAAGATCGCCGTGTCGTCGACCATGGGCGTTGGCGTGCGTGTCGAGCAGGCTTCGCTGTCGGCCTGAGCTGGCGGCACTCGGTTGACCGGAACCCGATAACGCCGGTCAGCAAAAGAATTGAAGGTTCCTGCCGATGGCAGGAACTGTCTCCGGACTGAAAGGAAAGGAGCAAGGCTTTGGGCAGTGATGCCCGCCGGAGGCGCAAGCCCCGGCAGGGATTGCTGGTTATCAAAGACCGCTGGTGTCCGCGCTGCTGCTGTCAGGGAGCGTGGGCTTAATCGGACGGTACGTGCGCAACGGGGCAACCCGCCGCGACGCTCTCCGGCCCGCCAGCGCAGATGGCGCACCCGAAGGGATTGATGAAGCCGGGCCAGACCCGGTTGATTCGGGCCAATCGGTCGCCGTTCGTATGGACTGATGCGCGTCGCGAGACAAGCATCGTTTTGGAGCTAAACCGTGCCACTCAATATTGAAGATAAGAAGGCCGTCGTTGCTGAGGTTTCGGCGCAAGTCGCCAAAGCCCAGACCATCGTCGTGGCCGAATATCGCGGCATCGCGGTTGGCGATCTGACCAAGCTGCGTGCTACCGCCCGCCAGCAAGGCGTCTACCTGCGCGTTCTGAAGAACACGCTGGCCCGCCGCGCTGTGGAAGGTACCCCGTTTGCTGGCCTCGCAGAGCAAATGACCGGTCCGCTGATCTACGGTATTTCCGAAGATGCAGTGGCCTCGGCCAAGGTTCTCAACGACTTTGCCAAGACCAACGACAAGCTGGTCCTGCGCGCTGGGTCGTATGACGGCCGTGTGCTCGACGCTGCCGCCGTCAAGGCGCTGGCCTCGATCCCGAGCCGCGACGAACTGATTGCTCAGCTGCTTGGCGTGATGCAGGCACCGGTGTCGGGCTTTGCCCGTCTGCTGGCCGCCCTGGCTGCCAAGAAGAGCGAAGGCGCTCCCGCGGAAGCGGAAGCCCCGGCTGCTTAAGGCTGCGTACAGATCGGGCATACCGATCGCAATACCGATACCGAATCAAATTTAGGAGTAATCCAAATGGCAATCACTAAAGACGACATCCTGGAAGCCGTTGGCGCGATGTCCGTGATGGAACTGAACGACCTGGTCAAGGCGTTCGAAGAGAAGTTTGGCGTGTCCGCCGCTGCTATGGCCGTGGCTGCTGCCCCGGGCGCTGGCGGTGCCGCTGCTGCTGAAGAGCAGACCGAGTTCAACGTGATCCTGGCCGAAGTCGGCGCCAACAAGGTTGGCGTGATCAAGGCCGTTCGCGAAATCACCGGTCTGGGCCTGAAGGAAGCCAAGGACCTGGTCGATGGCGCACCGAAGCCCGTCAAGGAAGGCGTGGACAAGGCCGCTGCTGCCGAAGCCAAGAAGAAGCTGGAAGAAGCCGGCGCGAAGGTCGACGTCAAGTAAGCATGCTTGCGTGCCGTTCTGGCACGCAAATGGGGCTGGCAAAGGGAAATTCCCGGCGCCAGCCTTTTTGCGCTTGTGCGAGTGTGTTTTATTGACCACTCATCACAGCTTAAAAGTGATGTTTTGGTTGTTCCGGCGCGTCAAATTTCCGATGCTCCAGCAGACGCCAAACATCAGTGGCAAACTACCTTGTTGCTGCTGATGTTTGTCTTCTGAACCGACTGCAGAAGACAAGTTTGGTCGGGTGTCCCCCGGGCGAGTGCAGGCTTTGCGCCGATGCATTGACCACACCGCCCGCAGCGTGCGGACACCGTCAGCCAGAGGTTGGTAGCGGCCAACCGCCAAATCCCCTCCCAGTCGCTGAACACCTCAGGCGTGGCCAGGTCCAGCCGCCCTGCGATGATTCGGAGATCCCATGGCGTACAGCTTCACCGAAAAGAAGCGCATTCGCAAATCCTTTGCGAAGCGCGCGACGGTTCATCAGGTTCCATTCCTGCTTGCTACCCAGATTGAATCCTACACCCAGTTCTTGCAAGCGGAAACGCCGACCGCGCGTCGCAAGACCGAAGGCCTGCAGGCCGCTTTCAACGCGATTTTCCCAATCGCCTCCCATAACGGGCTTGCCCGTATGGAGTTTGTCTCGTATCACCTGTCCAATCCGCCGTTCGACGTCAAGGAATGCCAGCAGCGTGGCCTGACGTTCCACTCGGCCCTGCGCGCGAAGGTTCGCCTGATCATCAACGATCGCGAGAACCCAGGCAAGGTCAAGGAAGTGAAGGAGCAGGAAGTCTATATGGGCGAAATTCCGCTCATGACTTCCACGGGTTCGTTTGTGATCAATGGCACTGAGCGTGTCATCGTCTCGCAGCTGCACCGCTCGCCGGGCGTGTTCTTCGAGCACGACAAGGGCAAGACCCACAGCTCGGGCAAGCTGCTGTTCTCGGCTCGTATCATCCCCTACCGCGGTTCGTGGCTGGACTTCGAGTTCGACCCGAAGGATATCCTGTACTTCCGCGTTGACCGCCGCCGCAAGATGCCGGTGACGATCCTGCTGAAGTCGATCGGCCTGACGCCGGAGCAGATCCTCGCGCACTTCTTCGTGTTCGACAACTTCACGCTGCAAGCCGAAGGCGCGCAACTCGAGTTCGTGCCCGAGCGCCTGCGCGGTGAAGTCGCTCGCTTCGACATCGCCGACAAGAACGGCCGTGTCGTGGTCGAGAAGGACAAGCGCATCAACGCCAAGCATATCCGCGACCTGGACTCGGCCGGCACCAAGCTGATCAGCGTGCCGGAAGACTACCTGCTGGGCCGCGTGCTGGCGAAGAACATCATCGACCCGGATACCGGCGAGGTGATCGCCAACGCCAACGACGAGCTGACCGAGACGGTCCTCGAGAACCTGCGCGAAGCCGGCGTCAAGCAGATCCAGACCCTGTACACCAACGACCTGGATCAGGGCCCGTACATGTCGCAGACCCTGCGCGTGGACGAGACCGCCGACCAGACCGCTGCGCGTATCGCGATCTACCGCATGATGCGCCCGGGCGAGCCGCCGACCGAGGAAGCCGTCGAAGCGCTGTTCCAGCGCCTGTTCTACAGCGAAGAGTCGTATGACCTGTCGCGCGTTGGCCGCATGAAGGTCAACAGCCGCCTGTCGCGCCCGAGCGGCGAGGGCAGCATGGTGCTGCAGGACGAGGACATCCTCGAGACCATCAAGATCCTGGTCAACCTGCGCAACGGCAAGGGCGAAGTCGACGATATCGACCACCTGGGCAACCGCCGCGTGCGTTGCGTCGGCGAACTGGCCGAGAACCAGTTCCGCGCCGGCCTGTCGCGCGTGGAGCGCGCCGTCAAGGAACGTCTGGGCCAGGCCGAGACCGAGAACCTGATGCCGCACGACCTGATCAACTCGAAGCCGATTTCGTCGGCGATCCGCGAGTTCTTCGGTTCGTCGCAGCTGTCGCAGTTCATGGACCAGACCAACCCGCTGTCCGAGATCACGCACAAGCGCCGTGTCTCCGCACTGGGCCCGGGCGGTCTGACCCGCGAGCGCGCAGGCTTTGAAGTCCGCGACGTGCACCCGACCCACTACGGCCGCGTGTGCCCGATCGAAACGCCGGAAGGTCCGAACATTGGTCTGATCAACTCGCTGGCGCTGTATGCGCGCCTGAACGAGTACGGATTCCTGGAAACCCCGTACCGCAAGGTCGAGAACAGCAAGCTGACCGACCAGGTCGACTACCTGTCCGCGATCGAGGAAGGCAAGTACGTGGTGGCCCAGGCCAATGCGACCGTGGACGCCGAAGGCAACCTGACCGACGAACTGGTGTCGGCGCGTGAAGGCTCCGAGCGTGAAACCCGTATGGTGACGCCGGACCGCGTGCAGTACATCGACGTGGCGCCGTCGCAGATCGTGTCGGCCGCTGCCTCGCTGGTGCCGTTCCTGGAACACGATGACGCGAACCGTGCACTGATGGGCGCGAACATGCAGCGTCAGGCCGTGCCTTGCCTGCGTCCGGACAAGCCGCTGGTCGGCACCGGCATCGAGCGCACCGTTGCGGTCGACTCGGGTACTGCCGTGCAAGCCATGCGTGGCGGCGTGGTCGACTACGTCGACGCGATGCGTATCGTGATCCGCGTGAACGACGACGAAGCCGTGGCCGGTGAAGTCGGCGTGGACATCTACAACCTGATCAAGTACACGCGTTCGAACCAGAACACGAACATCAACCAGCGTCCGATGGTCAAGGTGGGCGACCACGTGGCCCGCGGCGACGTCGTGGCCGATGGCGCCTCGACTGACCTGGGCGAGCTCGCGCTCGGCCAGAACATGCTGGTCGCGTTCATGCCCTGGAACGGCTACAACTTCGAGGATTCGATCCTGATCTCGGAGCGCGTGGTGGCCGAAGACCGCTACACCTCGATCCACATCGAGGAACTGTCGGTCGTTGCCCGCGACACCAAGCTCGGACCTGAAGAAATCACGCGCGACATCTCGAACCTGGCCGAAGCCCAGCTGGCTCGCCTGGACGAGTCGGGCATCACCTACATCGGCGCCGAGGTCGAAGCCGGCGACGTGCTGGTGGGCAAGGTCACGCCGAAGGGCGAGACCCAGCTGACCCCGGAAGAGAAGCTGCTGCGCGCGATCTTCGGCGAGAAGGCTTCGGACGTGAAGGACACCTCGCTGCGCGTGCCGTCGGGCATGAGCGGCATCGTGATCGACGTCCAGGTCTTCACCCGCGAAGGCGTGACTCGCGACAAGCGTGCCCAGTCGATCATCGACGACGAACTGAAGCGCTACCGCCTGGACCTGAACGACCAGCTGCGTATCGTGGAAGGCGACGCGTTCCAGCGTCTGGAGCGCCTGCTCGTCGACAAGACCGTCAACGGCGGTCCGAAGAAGCTGGCCAAGGGCGCGAAGCTGACCAAGGAATACCTGGCGGAAATCGACAAGTACCACTGGTTCGACATCCGTCCGGCCGACGAGGAAGTCGCTGCCCAGCTGGAAGCCGTCAAGGAAGCGATCGAGCAGAAGCGCCACGAGTTTGACCTGGCCTTCGAAGAGAAGCGCAAGAAGCTCACGCAGGGCGATGAACTGCCGCCGGGCGTGATCAAGATGGTCAAGGTGTACCTGGCCGTCAAGCGCCGCCTGCAGCCTGGCGACAAGATGGCAGGCCGTCACGGTAACAAGGGTGTGGTGTCGAAGATCGTCCCGATCGAAGACATGCCGTATATGGCGGACGGTACCCCGGCCGACATCGTGCTGAACCCGCTGGGCGTGCCGTCGCGGATGAACGTGGGCCAGATCCTGGAAACCCACCTGGGCTGGGCCGCGCGCGGCTTGGGCCAGCGTATCGGCGACATGCTCAAGGCTTCGGCCAAGGCGCAGGAACTGCGCCCGCTGCTGGCTCAGGTCTACAACGAGAGCGGCAAGCCGGAAGACCTCGACAGCCTGTCGGACGCCGAAGTGCTGGAACTGGCGAACAACCTGAAGAAGGGCGTGCCCTTCGCGACGCCGGTGTTCGACGGTGCGCACGAGGATGAAATCCGCCGCATGCTGGACCTGGCCTACCCGGACGAGATCGCCAAGGAAAAGGGCCTGACCGCTTCGAAGCAGCAGGTCACGCTGTTCGACGGCCGCACCGGCGAAGCGTTCGAGCGTCCGGTCACGCTGGGTGTGATGCACATGCTGAAGCTGCACCACCTGGTCGACGACAAGATGCACGCGCGTTCGACCGGCCCGTACTCGCTCGTCACGCAGCAGCCGCTGGGTGGTAAGGCGCAGTTCGGTGGCCAGCGTTTCGGTGAGATGGAAGTGTGGGCACTGGAAGCCTATGGCGCGTCGTATGTGCTGCAGGAGATGCTGACGGTCAAGTCCGATGACGTGAACGGCCGTACCAAGGTGTACGAAAACATCGTCAAGGGCGAGCACTCGATCGATGCCGGCATGCCGGAATCGTTCAACGTGCTGGTGAAGGAAATCCGCTCGCTGGGTATCGACATCGACCTCGATCGCTACTGATCGAGACGATCGGGTGCCGGCCATGGCACTCACCAGCGCAGGATTTCCCACAGGATTGAATGCCGCGGCACCGGACAGACTCCGGCGCTGCGGCGAAACAAGGAGTTGCAATGAAAGCATTGCTCGATCTCTTTAAGCAGGTACAGCAGGAAGAGCAGTTCGACGCGATCAAGATCGGCCTGGCCTCGCCCGACAAGATCCGTTCGTGGTCGTACGGCGAAGTCAAAAAGCCGGAAACGATCAACTACCGCACGTTCAAGCCGGAACGCGACGGCCTGTTCTGCGCCAAGATCTTTGGCCCGATCAAGGACTACGAGTGCCTGTGCGGCAAGTACAAGCGCCTGAAGCACCGCGGCGTGATCTGCGAGAAGTGCGGCGTTGAAGTGACGCTGGCCAAGGTGCGCCGCGAGCGCATGGGCCACATCGAACTGGCCGCGCCGACCGCGCACATCTGGTTCCTGAAGTCGCTGCCGTCGCGCCTGGGCATGGTCCTGGACATGACGCTGCGCGACATCGAGCGCGTGCTGTACTTCGAGGCATTCGTGGTGCTCGAGCCCGGCATGACCCCGCTCAAGAAGAGCCAGATCATGTCGGAAGACGACTACCTGGCCAAGTGCGACGAGTACGGCGAGGGCGAGTTCGTCGCCATGATGGGTGCCGAGGGCATCCGTGAACTGCTGCGCGGCATCGACATCGAGAAGCAGATCGAACAGATCCGCGCCGAGCTGCAGGCCACCGGCTCCGAAGCCAAGATCAAGAAGTTCGCCAAGCGCCTGAAGGTGCTCGAGGCCTTCCAGCGTTCGGGCATCAAGCCCGAGTGGATGATTCTCGAAGTGCTGCCGGTGCTGCCGCCCGAGCTGCGCCCGCTGGTGCCGCTGGACGGCGGCCGCTTCGCGACCTCGGACCTGAACGACCTGTATCGCCGCGTCATCAACCGTAACAACCGCCTGAAGCGCCTGCTGGAGCTGAAGGCGCCTGAGATCATCGTGCGCAACGAAAAGCGCATGCTGCAGGAAGCGGTTGACTCGCTGCTGGACAACGGCCGTCGCGGCAAGGCGATGACCGGTGCCAACAAGCGTCCGCTGAAGTCCCTGGCCGAAATGATCAAGGGCAAGGGCGGCCGTTTCCGTCAGAACCTGCTGGGCAAGCGCGTCGACTACTCGGGCCGTTCGGTCATCGTGGTGGGCCCGACGCTCAAGCTGCACCAGTGCGGCCTGCCCAAGCTGATGGCGCTCGAGCTGTTCAAGCCGTTCATCTTCCACAAGCTGGAAACGATGGGCATCGCCACCACCATCAAGGCGGCGAAGAAGGAAGTCGAAAGCCAGACGCCGGTGGTGTGGGACATCCTCGAAGAGGTGATCCGCGAGCACCCGGTGATGCTGAACCGTGCGCCGACGCTGCACCGCCTGGGTATCCAGGCGTTCGAGCCGGTGCTGATCGAAGGCAAGGCCATCCAGCTGCACCCGCTGGTCTGCGCGGCGTTCAACGCCGACTTCGACGGTGACCAGATGGCTGTTCACGTCCCGCTGTCGCTGGAAGCGCAGATGGAAGCCCGCACCCTGATGCTGGCCTCCAACAACGTGCTGTTCCCGGCCAACGGCGACCCGTCGATCGTGCCGTCGCAAGACGTGGTGCTGGGTCTGTACTACACGACCCGCGACAAGATCAACGGCAAGGGCGAAGGCATGACCTTTGCCGACATCAGCGAAGTGATCCGCGCCTACGAGAACAAGGAAGTCGAACTGGCTTCCCGCGTGAACGTGCGTATCACCGAGTATGAGCTGGTCGACAAGGACGCCGATGGCGATGCCCGTTTCGCACCCAAGATCACGCTGCAGGCCACCACGGTCGGCCGCGCGATCCTGTCCGAGATCCTGCCCAAGGGCCTGCCGTTCTCGGTGCTGAACAAGCCGCTGAAGAAGAAGGAAATCTCGCGCCTGATCAATACCGCCTTCCGCAAGTGCGGCCTGCGCGAGACCGTGATCTTCGCCGACAAGCTGCTGCAGTCGGGCTTCCGCCTGGCGACGCGCGCCGGCATCTCGATCGCGATCGACGACATGCTGGTGCCGCCTGCCAAGGAGAAGATCATCTCCGAGGCCTCGGCCAAGGTGAAGGAATACGACAAGCAGTACATGTCGGGTCTGGTGACGGACCAGGAGCGTTACAACAACGTCGTGGACATCTGGGGCGCTGCCGGCGACCAGGTGGGCAAGGCGATGATGGAACAGCTCCAGCACGAAGACGTGGTCGACCGCAACGGCAACACCGTCAAGCAAGAGTCGTTCAACTCCATCTACATGATGGCCGACTCGGGCGCACGGGGTTCCGCCGCGCAGATCCGCCAGCTCGCTGGTATGCGTGGCCTGATGGCCAAGCCGGATGGCTCGATCATTGAAACGCCGATTACGGCGAACTTCCGTGAAGGCCTGAACGTTCTGCAGTACTTCATCTCGACCCACGGCGCCCGTAAGGGCCTGGCCGATACGGCACTGAAGACCGCGAACTCGGGTTACCTGACCCGCCGTCTGGTCGACGTGACGCAGGATCTCGTCGTGGTGGAAGACGATTGCGGCACCTCCAACGGCGTGGCCATGAAGGCCCTGGTCGAAGGCGGTGAAGTGATCGAAGCCCTGCGCGACCGTATCCTGGGCCGTGTGACCGTGGCCGACGTGGTGAACCCTGAAACCCAGGAAACCGCGATCGAGACCGGCACGCTGCTGGACGAAGACCTGGTCGACCTGATCGATAGCATCGGCGTGGACGAAGTCAAGGTCCGTACCCCGCTGTCGTGCGACACGCGCTACGGCCTGTGCGCCAAGTGCTATGGCCGCGACCTCGGCCGCGGCGTGATGGTGAACTCGGGCGAAGCGGTGGGCGTGATTGCTGCCCAGTCGATCGGTGAGCCGGGCACGCAGCTGACCATGCGTACGTTCCACATCGGTGGCGCGGCATCGCGTGCGGCAGTGGCATCGAGCGTGGAAGCGAAGGCAACCGGTACCGTGCGTTTCACGGCGACCATGCGCTACGTGACCAATGCGAAGGGCGAGCTGATCGTCATCTCGCGTTCGGGCGAGGCGCTGATCACCGACGACCACGGCCGCGAGCGCGAGCGCCACAAGATCCCGTACGGCGCCACGCTGCTGGTGCAGGACGGCCAGGCCATCAAGGCTGGCACGCAGCTGGCCACGTGGGACGCGCTGACCCGCCCGATCGTCTCGGAATACACCGGCACGACCAAGTTCGAGAACGTCGAAGAAGGCGTGACCGTCGCCAAGCAGATGGACGAAGTCACGGGCCTGTCGACCCTCGTGGTGATCGACGCCAAGCGCCGCACGGCTGCCACCAAGGGCATTCGCCCGCAGGTGAAGCTGCTCGACGCCAATGGCCAGGAAGTGAAGATCCCGGGCACGGACCACTCCGTGACCATCGGCTTCCAGGTTGGCGCGCTGATTACCGTGAAGGACGGCCAGCAGGTTCACGTTGGTGAAGTGCTTGCACGTATCCCGACCGAATCGCAGAAGACCCGCGACATTACCGGTGGTCTGCCGCGTGTGGCCGAGCTGTTCGAAGCGCGTTCGCCGAAGGACGCCGCCGTGCTGGCGGAAGTCACCGGCACGACCTCGTTCGGCAAGGACACGAAGGGCAAGCAGCGCCTGGTCATCACCGACCTGGACGGCAACGCCCACGAGTTCCTGATCGCGAAGGAAAAGCAGGTGCTGGTGCACGACGGCCAGGTGGTGAACAAGGGCGAAATGATCGTGGAAGGTCCGGCGGATCCGCACGACATCCTGCGCCTGAAGGGCATCGAAGAGCTGGCGCACTACATCGTCGACGAGGTTCAGGACGTGTACCGTCTGCAGGGCGTGAAGATCAACGACAAGCACATCGAGGTGATCGTTCGCCAGATGCTGCGTCGCGTTCAGGTCGCCGACGTGGGCGACACCAAGTTCATCCCGGGTGAACAGGTGGAGCGTTCGGAACTGCTCGACGAGAACGATCGCGTGATCGCCGAAGGCAAGCGTCCGGCAACCTACGAGAACCTGCTGCTGGGTATTACCAAGGCGTCGCTGTCGACCGACAGCTTCATCTCGGCGGCATCGTTCCAGGAAACCACGCGCGTGCTGACCGAAGCCGCGATCATGGGCAAGACCGACGACCTGCGTGGTCTGAAGGAAAACGTGATCGTCGGCCGTCTGATCCCGGCCGGTACCGGCCTGGCCTACCACCGTGCCCGCAAGGCACGCGAGGCGGCCGAGCGCGAACGCGCCCAGGCGATCTCCGAAGAAGAGCAGTCGCTCTTCATCGAGCCGCCGCCGGTGGTGCAGGCGACCGAGGGTGAAGGCGACAACGCCTGATCCATGCAGTAGTGCTCCGCCGCCAAGGCGGACACAAGAAGCCCGGCTGATGCAGCCGGGCTTTTTTTTTGTCTGCGTTTCCGGTGTGATCGCCTGGCAACAGGGCCGCGGAAAGCATGCGTGCCAGGGTCGTTGCAGTGCGACATAAAGAAACCGGCATGGACGCCGGAGCTGGCCATCTGGCGGGCGACCCTTGACCTATAGTTTTAGCACCCCGGATAACTGTCGCGATGATCGCGTCGGAGGTTGCAATCATGACCATGGCTACCACGCTGGCGAGCTGCCTGGACAAGAGGCAGACCCAGTTCGACACCGTTCGTCATCCCTATAGCCTGAGCAGCATGGCTACTGCCCATGCCGCGCATATTCCCGGCGACCGCCTGGCCAAGACGGTGCTGCTGGAAGACGACAAGGGCTATGTCGCTGCCGTGATCCCTTCCAGCCACCACCTGAAGCTGTCGGAGATCTGCGAGCAGACTGGCCGCAAGCTGACGCTGGCGCACGAGGATGGCGTGCGCGAAGTATTCCGCGACTGCGACCTCGGCGCGATTCCGCCCGTTGCCATGGCGTACGGCACGCAGACCTGGCTCGACGAAAGCTTGCTCACTCATTCGGACGTCTACTTCGAGGCCGGCGACCACCAGGAACTGGTGCACATGAGCACCGAGCAGTTCATGGCGCTGATGGCTGACGCGCAGCGCGGGCATTTCGCGCATCGCATGATGTAAGTCGGCATGACGCACTGAAGGCCAGGGCGACCGGCGCTTGCCGGTCGCTTTGTTTTGGAGCGCCCCGCCTGGCGTAAGAATCTTCGGACTGTTTGTCCCGCGCGGTCGGTCAGACGCGTTCTTAGTGGTATGGTTACGGCTTTTCCGGCTTCCGCAATTCCGTTGTCCATGTCGCAAGCACTGGCGGTCCTCAAGGATGTTTTTGGCTACCACGCCTTCCGGGGCCGCCAGGGCGAGATCATCGATCATGTCGCGTCCGGTGGCGATTGCCTGGTGCTGATGCCGACCGGCGGCGGCAAGTCGCTGTGCTACCAGATCCCGGCGCTGTTGCGGCAGCGCGCCGGCGAGGGCGTCGGTATCGTAGTCTCGCCGCTGATCGCGCTGATGCAGGACCAGGTCGCGGCGCTGACCGAAGCCGGCGTGCGCGCCGCGGTGCTCAATTCCACGCTGACCGGTTCCGAGGCTTCCGCGGTCGAACGAGACCTGCTGGCCGGCCGGCTCGAGGTTCTCTACGTCGCGCCGGAACGGCTGATGACGCCGCGCTTCCTCGACTTGCTCGAGCGCACGCGGGTCGGGCTGTTCGCGATCGACGAAGCGCATTGCGTGTCGCAGTGGGGCCATGATTTCCGGCCTGAGTACATCCAGCTATCGGTGCTGCACGAGCGCTTCCCGCACGTGCCGCGCATCGCACTGACGGCCACGGCCGACGCGCTGACGCGCGACGAGATCATCGAACGCCTGGCGCTCGATGACGCACGTGTCTTCATCTCCAGCTTCGACCGTCCTAATATCCGCTACCGCATCGTCGAGAAGGACAATGCCCGCCAGCAGTTGCTGGCCTTCATCAAGGCCGAGCACACCGCCGGCGATGGCAGCCATGACAGTGGCATCGTCTATTGCCTGTCGCGCAAGAAGGTCGAGGATACCGCCGAGTGGCTCCAAGGCCACGGCATCAATGCGCTGCCATATCACGCGGGCATGGACCCGGCCATGCGACAGCGTCACCAGGCGCGCTTTCGCGAAGAGGAAGGCCTGGTGATGGTGGCTACCATCGCCTTCGGCATGGGTATCGACAAGCCGGACGTACGCTTCGTCGCTCACCTGGACCTGCCCAAAAGCATGGAAGGCTACTACCAGGAAACCGGCCGCGCCGGCCGTGACGGGCTGCCGGCCAACGCCTGGATGGCCTATGGTCTCGGCGACGTCGTGCAGCAGAAGCGCATGATCGACGAATCCGAAGCCGACGATGCCTTCAAGCGGGTGTCGTCGTCCAAGCTCGACGCCTTGCTGGGACTGTGCGAGACCGCCGGCTGCCGGCGCGTGCGCATCCTGGCCTACTTCAACGAGACCAGCGAGCCCTGCGGCAACTGCGATACGTGCCTCGAGCCGCCCGCCACCTGGGACGGCACGCGCGAGGCGCAGATGGCGCTGTCGTGTGTCTACCGTACGGCGCAGGCCAGCCGGGTGCATTTTGGCGCTACCCATCTGATCGATGTGCTGCGCGGCAATACCTCGGAAAAGATCAAGCAATGGGGCCATGACAAGGTCTCGACCTTTGGCATCGGCAAGGACCGGTCGGTCCATGAATGGCATACCGTATTCCGTCAGTTGATCGCGCAGGGTTTGCTGGTGATCGACCATGGCGGCCACGGCGCACTGCTGCTGGGGGAGGGTGCGCGCGAGGTGCTCAAGGGCGAGCGCCAGATCATCCTGCGCCGCCAGGCCACGAGGCCCGGCAAGTCCGGCGAGCGCGCCGCGCGTGGGACCCGCACCGACCACACCGCGGATATGGATGCCGACACGCTCGCAAACTGGGAGGCACTGCGCCGCTGGCGCACCGAGGCCGCTCGCGAACATGGCGTGCCGGCTTATGTTATCTTCCACGATGCCACGCTGGCCGAACTGGCCCGGACCGCACCGGGCTCCTTGTCGGCTATGGAAGGTATTCCCGGGATTGGTGCATCCAAGCTCGAGCGCTATGGCCAGGCCATCGTCGACACCCTGAGCAGGGTCTAGATGCAACCGGTATACGGCTTGACGGTATACGATTCCGCGGCTATCATGCCAGATTCGAGTTTTTGGCTTTGGATTTCGCTCGCCCGTCGGATATGTGGACTTCGGTTCGCTCCCGGCAAGCCTTCCGGATGACTTCTTGGGGTCCGGCGGCGGCAGACGCGGGATCCGGGTGCCGGCTCGCGCTCTTTGGCATGCTGTTACCGCACAGTCCCGTCTCCAGAGCGCGTCCGCTCATCTCTCCCGCCCAAAACCCGTAGTTGCCTCTCCATTCCGGCGCATGCCGGTGCGAGGGGTGTTTTTCGTAAAACCAAGCTGGATTGAACAATGCCAACTATCAACCAACTGGTTCGCAAGCCGCGCGTCTCTGAAGTCATCAAGAGCAAGAGCCCGGCACTTGAGAACTGCCCGCAGCGTCGCGGCGTGTGCACCCGCGTGTACACCACGACGCCGAAGAAGCCGAACTCCGCACTGCGTAAGGTCGCCAAGGTGCGCCTGACCAACGGTTTCGAAGTCATTTCGTACATCGGCGGTGAAGGCCACAACCTGCAGGAACACTCGGTCGTGCTGATCCGCGGCGGCCGTGTGAAGGATCTGCCGGGTGTGCGTTACCACATCGTCCGTGGTTCGCTGGATCTGCAAGGCGTGAAGGACCGCAAGCAGGCCCGTTCGAAGTACGGTGCGAAGCGTCCGAAGGCTGCCTAAGCTTTCAGAGCAAGCAACAAGCGATGGCCGCTGGCGGTTTCCGTCATGCAGCTGTCAACAGGCGGCGGTACAACGGAGCGTTTTTGTGCGCCGTGCCGTCGAGTAAGTGGTCACCCGGCGAATTTGCTGTTCATGCATGCAAGCTAGTTGGTGGCCGGAGAGCGGAGACAACAAACCGCGCTCTCAACTGAATCTAAAGGAAAGAAGATGCCACGTCGTCGTGAAGTCCCGAAGCGGGACGTTCTGCCTGATCCGAAGTTCGGCAACGTTGAAGTTGCCAAGTTCATGAACGTGCTGATGCTGGACGGCAAGAAGTCGGTTGCCGAACGCATCGTGTACGGCGCGTTCGACCAGATCGAAAAGAAGGCAGGCAAGGCCCCCATCGAAGTGTTCTCCGTTGCGATCAACAACGTGAAGCCGGTGGTGGAAGTGAAGAGCCGTCGCGTGGGCGGCGCCAACTATCAGGTTCCGGTCGAAGTCCGTCCGTCGCGTCGTTTGGCATTGGCGATGCGTTGGCTGCGCGAGGCCGCGAAGAAACGCAGCGAGAAGTCGATGGCGCTGCGCCTGGCAGGTGAGCTGCTGGAAGCATCGGAAGGTCGTGGCGGCGCGATGAAGAAGCGCGATGAAGTGCACCGCATGGCCGAAGCCAACAAGGCGTTCTCGCACTTCCGCTTCTAAAGCGCGCGAGAAACGTTGTTGGTTGCCGGGCGGGCTGTGTTTTTACACATCTCGCCCGTTTGTGTTAAGGGCGCGCGGCATGAGATGCCGGCGCCTCATGGACGAATAGAGGATTAAAGTGGCTCGTAAGACTCCTATTGAGCGCTACCGTAACATCGGTATTTCGGCTCACATTGACGCGGGTAAAACCACCACGACCGAGCGGATCCTGTTCTACACCGGTGTGAACCACAAGATCGGTGAAGTGCATGATGGCGCGGCCACCATGGACTGGATGGAGCAGGAGCAGGAGCGCGGCATCACCATCACGTCTGCTGCGACCACCGCCTTCTGGAAGGGCATGGGCGGCAACTACCCCGAGCACCGCTTCAACATCATCGACACCCCGGGCCACGTGGACTTCACCATCGAGGTGGAGCGTTCCATGCGCGTGCTGGACGGCGCGTGCATGGTGTACTGCGCCGTGGGTGGCGTGCAGCCGCAGTCCGAAACCGTCTGGCGTCAGGCCAACAAGTACGGCGTGCCGCGTCTGGCATTCGTCAACAAGATGGACCGTACCGGCGCGAATTTCTTCAAGGTCTACGACCAGCTGAAGACCCGCCTGAAGGCGAACCCGGTGCCCGTCGTGGTGCCGATCGGCGCTGAAGACGGCTTCCAGGGCGTCGTCGATCTGCTGGAGATGAAGGCGATCATTTGGGACGAAGCCAGCCAGGGCGTGAAGTTCGAATACCAGGACATCCCGGCCGAGCTGCAAGCCACCGCTGCCGAATGGCGCGAGAAGATGGTCGAGTCCGCCGCCGAAGCCAGCGAAGAGCTGATGGAAAAGTACCTGGGCGGCGAAGAGCTGACCCGCGCCGAGATCGTCAAGGCGCTGCGTGACCGTACCATCGCCTGCGAAATCCAGCCGATGCTGTGCGGCACCGCGTTCAAGAACAAGGGCGTGCAGCGTATGCTCGACGCCGTGATCGACTTCCTGCCGTCGCCGGTCGATATTCCGCCGGTCAAGGGCGTGGACGAGCGCGACGATGAGAAGAAGCTCGAGCGCAAGGCTGACGACAATGAGAAGTTCTCGGCGCTGGCGTTCAAGATCATGACCGACCCGTTCGTCGGCCAGCTGATCTTCTTCCGCGTGTACTCGGGCAAGATCAATTCGGGCGACACCGTGTACAACCCGGTGAAGGGGAAGAAGGAGCGTCTGGGCCGTATTCTGCAGATGCACGCCAACCAGCGCGAGGAAATCAAGGAAGTGCTGGCCGGCGACATCGCCGCTGCGGTGGGCCTGAAGGATGCCACCACGGGCGATACGCTGTGCGATCCAGCTGCCCCGATCGTGCTCGAGCGCATGGTGTTCCCGGAGCCGGTGATCTCGCAGGCGGTCGAGCCGAAGACCAAGGCTGACCAGGAAAAGATGGGCATCGCCCTGAACCGCCTGGCCGCTGAAGATCCGTCGTTCCGCGTGCGTACCGATGAAGAATCGGGTCAGACCATCATTTCGGGCATGGGCGAGCTCCACCTCGAAATTCTGGTCGACCGCATGAAGCGCGAATTCGGCGTGGAAGCCAACATCGGCGCGCCGCAGGTGGCCTACCGCGAAACCATTCGCAAGACGGCCGAAGGCGTCGAGGGCAAGTTCGTCAAGCAGTCGGGCGGCCGCGGCCAGTACGGCCACGCCGTGATCACGCTGGAACCGCAAGAGCCGGGCAAGGGCTTCGAGTTCATCGACGCCATCAAGGGCGGTGTGATTCCTCGCGAATACATCCCGGCGGTCGAAAAGGGTATCGTCGACACGCTGCCGAACGGTATCCTGGCAGGCTTCCCGGTGGTGGACGTGAAGGTCACGCTGACGTTCGGTTCGTACCACGACGTGGACTCGAACGAAAACGCGTTCCGCATGGCCGGCTCGATGGCTTTCAAGGAAGCCATGCGCAAGGCCAGCCCGGTTCTGCTCGAGCCGATGATGGCCGTGGAAGTGGAAACGCCGGAAGACTACACGGGTACCGTGATGGGCGACTTGTCGTCCCGCCGCGGCATCGTGCAGGGCATGGACGACATGGTGGGCGGCGGCAAGATCATCAAGGCCGAAGTCCCGCTGTCGGAAATGTTCGGTTATTCCACGTCGCTGCGCTCGGCCACGCAAGGCCGTGCCACGTACACCATGGAATTCAAGCACTACGCTGAAGCACCGAAGAACATCGCCGAAGCCGTGATGACGGCCAAGAGCAAGTAATTGGAAGTTCGCCGCCGCGCCAGCCGGTGCGGCGGCGCGATGAAACAACAAGATTGCATTCCTACAAGATTGCTTTCCTATCAGGAGCTGAAAAATGGCAAAGGAAAAGTTCGAGCGGACTAAGCCGCACGTGAACGTTGGTACGATTGGTCACGT
>NZ_JBYOJR010000062.1:0-19339 GCF_057798915.1 Cupriavidus sp. 22TCCZM01-5 | reverse complement strand
GCGGATTACCCGTGTGAAAGTAGGTCATCGCCAGGCTCTTACAATGCAAAACCCCTCGACAGCATGTGCTGCGAGGGGTTTTTGCTTTGGGGCGGCGGTTCGCGCAGGTGACACCCGCGCCGCATCGGCTGACTCCCTGATGTATCTCCTTGCTTATCTCTGTCGGAAACATCGTCGAACTCACCGTCGCAAAAATAGCGTTGTAGATCAGTAATAACCTTGACTTCTCCTCACGTCATTTCTAGGTTTATCTGTACTCAACGGCGTGCGTAGCGCACCACGCTGCTGTGATAGACCATCCGGTCGGGGAGGGACGACGGTGAACCTGCACAGCAAGTCGATTCTTTGGTCGGCCGTGTTCTGCGCCGCGCTGTTCGCAAGTGGCTGCTCAAGGCCCAAGGCCGGCCACGTCCAGGACGAAGCGCAGCAGGCCGGCCGCAATGCCGAATCGTTCCGGCATGCTGCCGACGACTACTTCCACGACATGGATCGTGGCGTGTCCCTGACGAAGGAAGAGATCCAGGGCCGCAATATGTGGATCGTGTGGACCGGTGGCAACGACCGGTTCTGGGACGCGATGACGAACTACACGTTCGGCGCGTTCGACCTGCTCAAGTCGATCAGCTCCCATCCGAGCCAGGGCTATTCACGCGACAACCGCTGGGCTTATCTCGGTCTGCTCAACGAGCCATGCTTCAGCAAGCCAACCGGACCGAATCCGCAGCGCTTTGGCTTGTGGCTGGACCAGCGCAGCAAGGACTGCCCCGCGGACCCGTTCGAGAACGAGCAGGCGTACCCCGGCGTCAAGACCGGTGCGCGCGGCGCGACCTTCCCGGACGGCCAGAAGCTGCCCGTAGGTTCGTACTATGGCTATCCGACCGGCATTGTCGGGCTGCGGCTGTTCCCGAATCCCGCATTCGACGAGAAGGCGGCCAAGGCCTGGGATCCCGAGCGCTACTACACCGATCCTTCCTACTACAACCGGGCCGATCTCGTGCGGCCTTACCGCGTGGGGATGTCATGCGGGTTCTGCCACATTGGCCCGAGCCCGATCCATCCGCCAGCCGATCCCGAGCATCCGCAGTGGGCGGAGCTGAGCTCCACGGTCGGGGCGCAGTACATGTGGGTCGACCGGCTCTTCATCCACAACGCTTCAACACCCGCAGGCAAGCAGAACTTCATGTTCCAGCTGGTCCACACATTCCGGCCAGGGGCGATGGATACCTCGCTGGTCTCGACCGACAACATCAACAACCCGCGCACGATGAACGCGCTCTACGACCTGATGGCGCGGATGGGCGTGGCCAGGCGGATCGGGCAGGAAACCATCGCAGGCGGGGAGAAGAACAACAAGCAGCTGAACGATTTCGTCCAGACTGGACCGCTTTCGGAATTCTTCAAGGCGCCCGATACGGTCTGGACACCACACGTCCTCAAGGACGGCGCCGATTCCGTCGGCGTCCTCGGGGCGCTCAATCGTGTCTACCTGAACATCGGCCTGTTCAGCGAGGAATGGCTGCTGCATTTCAATCCGATCCTTGGCGGCAAGTCGATTTCGCCGATCGAGATCGCGGTAGCACAGAAGAATTCCTCGTACTGGCGCGCAACGGAGGCGGGATCGTTCAATCTGGCCGCATTCCTGCTGAAATCGACCCCGGCCGACCACCTGGCCGATGCGCCCGGCGGCAACGCCTACCTTGCCGATCCGGCCACGCCTGACGGGGGCCGCCTCTTGAACCGCGGCAAGACAGTGTTCGCCGAGACCTGCGCGCGCTGCCATTCGAGCAAGGGGCCACCACCGCCGGCGGACCTGCAGATGCGCGACTGCGGCGGCGACAAATACATCGCTTGCTTCCAGCGCTACTGGAAATGGACCCAGACCGATGAGTACAAGGCAAAGATGCGCGACATCGTCAATGCGCCGGACTTCCTTGCCAACAACTACCTGTCCAGCGATGTCCGCGTGCCGGCCACGCTGCTGCGCACGAATATCTGCAGCCCGCTGGCCACCAATGCGCTCCGCGGCAATATCTGGGACAACTTCTCGTCGCAGACCTACAAGGGCCTGCCGTCCGTGGGCACCGTGACGCTGCACGACCCGTTCACGGCCGAGCGCTGGCAGTACCGCATGCCGGCCGGCGGGCGCGGCTACACGCGTGTGCCGTCGCTGATCAGCATCTGGTCGACGGCGCCGTTCCTGCTCAACAATACGCTCGGGCCATTCAGCAGCGATCCTTCGGTCAAGAGCCGGATGCAGGTCTTCGACGCATCGATCGAACAGCTTCTCTGGCCCGAGAAGCGTGCCCATGACACTGTGCTCGGCACGAAAGTGCCGGGCGTGATCGACCGCACCACGGAGCGCAGCGAGATCAAGATTCCGGTCGGTTTTGTGCCTGACGCGCTGCGGCCCATGGAGGGCTTGCTCCACCGTTGGGTGCCCTGGCTGGTGGGCGAGGGTGGCGACGTGACCATCGGCCCGGCGCCGGCCCGGATGCCGGTGAACCTGCTGGCGAACCTGCAGCCGCTGTCGGAGACATCCGATCCGGTCGCCAAGGCGGACCACGCGGCCAAGGTGCTCAAGCTGCTGGTGAAGCTCAAGGGAGACCTTGCATCGGTACCTGAAGGCGCGACCGACGACGACCTGCGAAAGATCTATGCGGATGTGGTCAAGCCGATGCTGTCGCTCAGCAAGTGCCCGGATTTCGTGGTCAATCGCGGCCACTATTTCGGTACTGCCGAATTCAACAACCAGGACGGCCTGAGCGCCGACGAGCGATCGTTCGGCAAGGAGCCTGTGCTGAGCGATGACGATAAGCGGGCCTTGATCGCCTTCCTGAAGACGTTTTGATAATCCAAGGCCGACGACGTGGCGGAGGGCTATGTCTGGGCAAGATGAAACGGAATGGGACTACGTAGTCGTCGGATCCGGCGCTGGCGGCGGTACGCTGGCCGCGCGCCTCGCAGAGGCTGGCATGCGCGTGTGCGTGCTGGAAGCCGGTTGCGATGCGCGCGCGCATGAGATGTCATGTATGCCCGAGGATTACGACGTGCCGGGCTTTCACGCCTGCGCTAGCGAGAATCCGGCCATGGCGTGGAATTTCTTCGTGCGCCACTATGCCGATGACGCCCAGCAGCGCCGCGATCCCAAATGCGGCCCGTCCGGCGTGCTGTACCCGCGCGCGGGCACGCTTGGCGGTTGCACGGCGCATAACGCCCTGATCTTCCTGTATCCCCACGATGCGGACTGGGACTATATAGCCGACCTGACCGGCGACCCGTCCTGGACGGCGCCACGCATGCGCCGGTATGCGAAGCTCGTCGAGCGATGTCGTCACCGCCCGCTCTGGAACCTCGCGCGCCGCTTCGGCCTCGATCCGACGCTGCACGGCTGGGGCGGCTGGCTGCACACGGAACGCGCAATGCCGCTGGAAGCGCTGGCTGATGACGCGCTGGTCCGCGTCATCATCGGTTCCATGGAGCTGGCCGCGCGCAGCGTGCCCAGGCGCCTGCGCGCGTGGCTGCGGCTGATCCGCTGGCAGGGAGATCCCAATTCGCGGCTGTGGGGACGGCGCTGCTTCCACGGCGTGTGCTACACACCGCTGACCACGCAGCGCCACGCGCGCCACGGTACGCGCGAACGCTTGCTCGACGTGGCGCAACGGCATCCGGCGATGCTGCATATCGAAACGGATGCACTGGCTACGCGCGTACTGTTCGACGGCCAGGGCAACGCTTGCGGCGTGGAATACCTGAAGGGCCGGCATCTCTATCAAGCGCACGTGAAGCCGAACGAACAGCTCGGCGAGCGGTGCCTGGTCCGCGCGCGGCGCGAGGTGATCCTCGCCGGCGGCGCATTCAACACGCCGCAGTTGCTGATGCTGTCCGGTATCGGGCCAGCCGGACATCTGCGCGAACATGGCATCCCGGTGCGGGTGGACCTGCCAGGGGTCGGCCGCAATTTGCAGGACCGTTATGAGATCGGCGTCGTGAACCGGATGTCGCGCTCATGGGAGGTGCTCCAGGGCGCGAGGTTCGTGCGCGACGACGCGCCGTACCGACGCTGGTTCGATTCGCGCGACGGCGTCTACACCACGAACGGCGTGGCCACGGCGGTCATCCGCCGCTCGGGCCGGCGCATGCCCGTGCCGGACATCTTCTGCATGGCGCTGCTGGAACGCTTTGTCGGCTACTACCCGGGCTACTCCAAGGTCTTCGCGCAGAACGACAACATGCTGACGTGGGCGATCCTGAAGGCGCACACGCGCAACCGCGCCGGCATCGTGTCGTTGCGCTCGGCCGATCCACGCGACGTGCCCGATGTCGACTTCCGGTATTTCGACGGCGCCGACGACCCGAAAGGCGAGGACATGCGCGCGCTGATCGGTGCGATCCGCTTTGTGCGGGGCCTCGCGCAGCCGCTGGCGGAGCAGGGGTATATCGCGCACGAAGAACTGCCGGGCGCTCATATCCAGAGCGATGAGGACCTGGCCGGCTATATCCGCGACAACGCCTGGGGCCACCATGCATCCTGCTCGTGCCCGATCGGCGCGCGCGCGGCGGGCGGCGTGCTGGACAGCAGCTTCTGCGTGCATGGCACGCGCCGTCTGCGCGTCGTCGATGCCTCGGCGTTTCCGCGCATTCCTGGCTTCTTTCCCGTGAGCGCCATCTACATGATGGCCGAGAAGGCTGCCGAAGTACTGCTGGCCGCGGCACAGGCAACGCCGCCGCTGCCATTCGAGATAGGAGACCACCATGGCCTACGACGTGCACAAGCTGCTGCAAATGCAGCAGGCCGAACTGGATGACCTGTTCCGCGAGAGCCCCGCGGGCGATATCCCGAACGGCGAGGCGAAAGGCACCGCCATCATCTCGCCCGGTACGGTATTCAGCGAAAGCATGGCGCGCATGGTCAGCCTGTTCGCGTGGCAGGGCAAGGTATTCGATGCCAGCCGCGGCGTGCTCAAGAACCGCATCACGCCATTCGGGCTGGAGGCCATCCTGGCCAAGGTCTACAAGGCGGACAGCTGGCTTGACCACAAGGAATGCATCGTGCTCGACTACTCCGATACCTCGCTGGTGGCGCACTGGATACGCGACGAGATACGCTGCATCGCGCCAGGCGTGTACCTTGGCAAGGTGTATTGGGACAAGGCGCGCCTGATCGATTTCTGCCTGGAATTCTGATCCCGCCATGAAGCGCAGAGCGTTCGTCTTTGGCGGTATCGGTGCAATCGGCGCTTTGGTTGTCGGCTGGACCGTGCTGCCCGTGCGACAGCGGTTGGCTACGTCGGCGCCGCTGCCGACCCACGGCGCCGAAACCGCGCTGAACGGATGGGTCAAGATCGACGTGGACAACAGCGTCACCATCATGATGTGCCGCTCCGAGATGGGGCAGGGCGTGCATACCGGCCTCGCGATGATCCTGGCGGAGGAACTCGATGCCGACTGGAGCCGCGTGCGCGTGGAGAACGCGCCGCCGGACAGGATCTTCAACAACCTTCAGGTGGTCGTGGACGGACTGCCTTTTCGTCCGGACGATCATGGTCTGGTCCGCCGCATCTCGGACCAGCTCACGCGCAAGCTGATGCGCGAGATCGGCGAGATTGCCACCGGCGGGTCCTCCGGCCTGAGCGACTTGTGGATGCCCATGCGCGAGGCCGGCGCCTCGGCGCGGGCCATGCTCGTAGCCGCAGCGGCGCAGCGCTGGCGCGTGGCCGGGTCGGAGTGCCGCACCGAAGGCGGCAAGGTGCTGCATGGCTCCGGACGTTCCGTGACATTCGGCGAGCTGGTCGACGCCGCCGGGCGCCAGCCGATGCCGGACAAGGTGCGGCTCAAGGACCCGTCCGCGTTCCGCCTGGTCGGGCGGCCGCTGCACAGGCTCGATGCGGCAGCAAAGACGAACGGGTCCGCACGCTTTGGCATCGATGCCTTGCCGCAAAAGCTGCTGTACGCCAGCGTCCTCATGTGCCCGACCGTAGGCGGTCGCGTAAAGCATGCCGACGTCAGCGCCGCACTGGCGCAGCGCGGCATCGTGAAGGCGTTCGTCGTGCCGCCTTTCGACGGAGGCACTGGCGGCGTTGCGGTCGTCGCCGACAACGCTTTTCGCGCGATGCGGGCGCTGGACGCCCTGAAGGTCGACTGGGATCCCGGCCCGGCAGCAGGCGCGTCGAGTGCCAGGCTGATGGCGCGCATGGTTGCGGCACTGGATCGCAATGACGGCCACGACTACTACACGCGTGGCGATGTGGACGAGGTGCTGCGCGGCGCCGCGAAGGTGATCAGCGCCGAGTATCGGGCGCCATATCTCGCGCACGGTGCCGTCGAGCCCATCAACTGCACGGTCCAGTACGAGGACAACGCGGCAACGGTTTGGGTTTCGACACAGGTGCCCGGCATTGCACGCGCCCATGCCGCGAGTGTCCTTGGGCTGCGGCCCGAGCAGGTGGACCTGCAGGTCATGATGCTGGGCGGCGGCTTCGGCCGGCGCCTGGAGGCCGATTTTGTCTCGCAGGCCGCCGCGATCGCGCGCGAGGTCAAGGGGCGGCCGGTGCAGACCATCTGGACGCGCTCGCAGGACATGGCGCACGACTTCTACCGGCCCGCCTGCGTGGCACGGTTGCGGGCCGGCCTGGATGGCGAAGGTCGGCTGGTAGGCTGGCACGCCCGTTCGGCGGGCCAGGCCGTGGTACCGGAGATGCTGGCGCGCGACTTTGGCTTCCCTCGCATTCCGGTCGACAAGACGGTGGCGGAGGGCGCCTATGACCAGCCCTATGCGTGGCCGGCGGCCCGGGTTTCCCATACGAATGTCGAGCTGCCCATTCCGGTGGGCTTCTGGCGCTCGGTCGGCCACTCGCACCAGGCATTCTTCACGGAGTGCTTTCTCGACGAGATGGCGGCGGCCGCGCGCAAGGATCCGGTGGCGTTCCGTGCCAGCCTGCTTGGCGGGCATCCGCGGCATCTGGCTGTGCTGCAGCGCGTGGCAGCCTTGTCTGGCTGGGGCAAGCCGATCGTGCGCGCGGCGGACGGTATCGCGCGCGCACGCGGCGTGGCGTTGCACCAGTCGTACGGGAGCATCGTCGGGCAGGTCGCGGAGGTATCTGTCGCGGGGGACAGGACCATCCGCGTCCATCGCGTGTTCTGCGTGATCGATTGCGGCACGCCCGTGAATCCCAACCTGATCCGCCAACAGGCCGAGAGCGGCATTGTGTTCGGATTGTCCGCCGCGCTGTACCAGGAGATCACCTTCGTGAATGGCGTCGTGGAGCAAAAGAATTTCCATGACTTCCCGGTCGTGCGCATGGCCGATTGCCCTGCGATCCAGACCGACATCATTGCCAGTGCCGAGGCGCCCCAGGGCGCGGGAGAAGTCTGCACGCCGCCGATTGCACCGGCCGTGGCCAACGCGCTGTTTGCGCTGACCGGCCAGCGCCTGCGGGCGCTGCCGCTGAAGCTCGCCTAGTCGAGGAGGACACCCCATGGCGACCCTGAACGTAAACGGCAAGCCGGTCAGCGTGGATGCCGAACCTGACATGCCGCTGCTCTGGATCCTGCGTTGCGAACTGGCGCTGACCGGAACGAAGTACGGCTGCGGCGTGGGCATCTGCGGGGCCTGCACGCTGCATGTGGATGGCAAGGCCGAACTCGCCTGCCAGTTGCCCATGTCGAAGCTGCGCCCGGCCACGAAGATCACGACCATCGAAGGGGTGCAGGGCAAGGAAGCCGACGCCGTCAGGGCGGCGTGGCTCGATGTCGACGTGGTCCAGTGCGGCTACTGCCAGAGCGCGCAGATCATGGCCGCCTGCGCGCTGCTCAAGGCCAGGCCGAAGCCGACCGATGCGGACATCGACGCGGCGCTGGGAAATATCGTCTGCCGTTGCGGCACCTATCCGCGCATCCGCGCGGCGATCCACAAGGCGGCCGGGCAGGCGCCGTGAGCGTATGGCAGCATGGCTGCCGCGGAGCTCAGCCCGGGCTGGACTGCGCCGTCGCCGACTGTCCGGGCTTGCGCAGCATCTTGTCGACCTCGCCGGCATGCAGCTCCTCGACCTGGATCTGCTGGCGCGCATATTCTTCCAGCGCCACCGAGCGGCCTTCGACCAGCCCGAGCAGTTCGCGGTACAACTCCAGGGCCAGCATCTCCGTCGCCAGGGATTCGCGCAGGATGGAACCGATATCGAAAGTATGGCTGTCCAGCAGCTTGCCGATGCCGAGCGACGGGTAGGCGCCCAGGGTCGTGACCCATTCCCCCGCCTGGTGGGCATGCAGCAGCGATTCGTTGGCCTGCTCGCGCAGCCACGACACGATCGGGATGCGCCCAAAGCCGAACACCAGGAAGGAATAGTGCGTATAGCGCACTACACCGGCAAGTTCGGCTTCGAGTATTTGATTCAGCACGCCGACGACTTTGTCTTTATCGAGTTCCGTCATGACAATCCTCCCTGCAGCGTGGTATTGGCGGGACTTTTGCGGCAGTACCGCCGTCGGCCAAGGGCTATGGGCGGCCGCTTGGATGCTTCCGCTGGCGGGCTGTTTCATTCTAGTCGGCGGGCGTACACTGTTCGCCCTTGCTGGTTCTTGACCGGCATGCGCGCCTCGCCTGGACGCGGTGAAATGTCCGTCATGAACGTAGGCAGCAAGGAATGGGATAGGAAGTCGCCTTAGCTTTTTTCTTTTTCAGCCATGAAGTAAACCTATTTCCGCCCGGTGTGGAGAAACAGTACTCTATTCAGGGCAGTGCTTGGGCTCCAAGGCGGAGCCGCGGTTGGGAGCAAGCGATCTAATAACGAACGATCTGGGTGCATACGAACCAAGGAGGCAACACATGTCGACCGAATCGAAGTGTCCGTTCAACCACGCCGCCGGCTCGGGGCAGTCGAACCGGGACTGGTGGCCCAATCAGCTGAACCTGGGGATCCTGCGCCAGCATTCTTCCCTGGCCGATCCCATGGACAAGGGATTCAACTACGCCGAAGCATTCAAGAGTCTCGATCTTGCGGCCGTGAAGAAGGATCTCACGGCGCTGATGACCGACTCGCAAGACTGGTGGCCGGCGGACTTCGGCCACTATGGCGGTTTGTTCATCCGCATGGCCTGGCATGCTGCCGGCACGTACCGCATCGGCGACGGCCGTGGTGGTGCGGGTTCAGGGCAGCAGCGCTTTGCGCCGCTGAACAGCTGGCCTGACAACGTCAACCTGGACAAGGCGCGCCGGCTGCTTTGGCCGATCAAGCAGAAATACGGCAACAAGCTTTCGTGGGCCGACCTGATCGTGCTGACCGGCAACGTCGCACTGGAGTCGATGGGCTTCAAGACGTTCGGCTTCGGTGGCGGGCGCGAAGATGTCTATGAGCCGGACCAGGACGTCTACTGGGGCTCCGAAACCGCGTGGCTGGCCGACAAGCGCTACTCCGGCGTGCGCGACCTGGAAAACCCGTTGGCTGCCGTCCAGATGGGCCTGATCTATGTGAATCCGGAAGGCCCGAACGGCAATCCGGATCCTGCCAAGGCGGCCGTGGATATCCGCGAGACCTTTGCCCGCATGGCCATGAACGACGAGGAGACGGTCGCGCTCATCGCCGGTGGCCATACCTTCGGCAAGACCCACGGCGCCGGACCGGCGTCCCATGTGGGGCCGGAACCGGAAGCCGCCGGGCTCGAAGAACAGGGCCTGGGTTGGCGCAGCAGCTTTGGTTCCGGCAAGGCCGGCGACGCCGTCACGAGCGGTCTGGAAGTGATCTGGTCGACCACCCCAACAAAGTGGAGCAATAGCTACTTCGAGAACCTGTTCGGCTATGAATGGGAGTTGACGAAGAGCCCGGCCGGCGCGCACCAGTGGAAGCCCAAAGGCGACGCAGGCGCCAACACCGTGCCGGACCCGTTCGACCCGTCCAAGCGGCGCGGGCCGACCATGCTGACCACGGATCTTTCGCTGCGGGTTGACCCGGCTTACGAGAAGATCTCAAGGCGCTTCTACGAGAATCCGGAGCAGTTGGCCGATGCCTTCGCCCGCGCGTGGTTCAAGCTGACACACCGCGATATGGGCCCACGTGCGCGCTATCTCGGCCCCGAGGTCCCCGCCGAAGAACTGATCTGGCAGGATCCTATTCCCGCCCTCGATCACATGCTGGTCGACCATGAGGACATTACCGCCCTCAAGGGCAAGATCCTGGCGGCCGGGCTGCCAATCTCGCAACTGGTGTCGACGGCCTGGGCTTCGGCCTCGACCTTCCGCGGCTCCGACAAGCGTGGCGGCGCCAATGGCGCTCGCATCCGTCTCGCACCGCAGAAGGACTGGGAGGTGAACCAGCCGGCCCGGCTCGCGCAGGTGCTGGAGACCCTTGGGAAAATCCAGAGCGAGTTCAACAGCGCCCAGACCGGCGGCAAGAAGGTCTCGCTGGCCGACCTGATCGTGCTGGCCGGCTGCGCCGCCATCGAGCAAGCGGCGAAGCAGGGCGGCTACGACGTCAAGGTCCCGTTCACGCCGGGGCGCATGGACGCCGCGCAGGAGCAGACCGAGGTCGAGAATTTCCGGGTGCTTGAACCGATTGCCGACGGATTCCGTAACTACCTGAAGGGCACGTACGCCATCCCGGCCGAAACCTTGCTGGTCGACAAGGCGCAATTGCTGACGCTGACCGTGCCCGAGATGACGGTGCTGATAGGTGGCATGCGCGCCTTGAACACGAACTTCGGACAGACACAGCACGGTGTCCTGACCGATCGACCGGAGACGCTGACCAACGACTTTTTCATCAACCTGCTCGACATGGGCACGGAATGGAAGCCGGTGGCGGATGACAAGGACGTGTTCGAGGGCTACGACCGCGCAACGGGCAAGCTGAAGTGGACCGGAACGCGTGTCGATCTGATTTTCGGCTCCAACTCGCAGCTGCGCGCCGTGGCCGAAGTCTATGGCTGCTCGGATGCCAGGGAGAAGTTCGTCAAGGACTTTGTCGCGGCCTGGAACAAGGTGATGAACCTGGACCGTTTCGAGGTTGCCAACGGCTGAGCGTCGGCTGACGACATCGGTGTCCTGCAAAACGGCCGGTCGCAAGACTGGCCGTTTTCTTCTCTGGCGCCCTGTTTTCGCAACGGTGTTGCGCCTAAGACGAACGCCCGATGGCTGAAATCGCGATAGCGCACCATAATTGCCGTGTATATCGAATCGTCACATGCGATTTCGCAGAGGAGACTCGTATGCCGCAGGTTCCCGCTTCGGCAATGACGATCCCCCCGGGCTTGCCTGGCACAGGGGGGCGGGACGGCGCCTTGCTTTTGCGCGCCGGAGCACCGGGCCCGCACCGGAAGCCTGTTGCAACCGTCGTTCGCTCCTGACCATGTCGTCGAGGGCCCGCCTGGCTGGTCCGTTGCTGTCGGTGGCGCTGCTGCTTGGCGGCTGTGTCCGGCTGGGCCCGGACTTTCAGGCGCAACGCGAGTCGTGGACCGAATCGTGGAGCACTGCCGCGCTCGAGGAAACCACGCAGCAGCGGCAGCAACCGGACCTGCGCCAGTGGTGGCAAGTCTTTGGCGACCCCATCCTTGAAAGGCTGATTGCCGAGGCCGACGCCGGCAACGCCGGTGTCAGGATCGCGGGGCTGCGCGTGGTCGAGGCCCGGGCCCAGCTGGGCATTGCCCTGGCCGGGCGCTACCCGCAGGTCCAGCAGGCCAGCGCGGAAGCGCTCTACGTCCATAGCCGGCAATCGGCGGCCACGGTCCAGACCAGCCGCGTCTGGCAGTACAGCGCGGGGGTGGACGTTGGCTGGGAGCTGGACTTCTGGGGGCGCTTCAGCCGCGCGATCGAATCCGCGGATGCGGCCTACTTTGCCTCGCGCGCCAACCATGAGGACGTGCTGGTGCTGCTGCATGCGCAGGTGGCCCAGACTTACTTCACCTTGCGCGCGGCGCAGGCCCGCTTGCGCATTGCCCGCGAGAATGCGCGGCTGCAAAAGCGCAGCTTCGAAATCACCGAGCGGTTGTTCAAGGGGGGCGAGAGCGACGAACTCGACCTGCAGCAGGCCAAGACGCAATACCTTGGCACCCTGAGCAGCATTCCCGAGCTGGAAGGCCAGATCCTGCATGCGCGCAATGCGCTCGCGATCCTGATCGGCCGCCCGCCGGCGCCCATGCATGAACTGCTGGACCTGCCGGAGAAAGAGGGCATAGTGCCGCTCATCGACCGTGCCGTGCTGCAGGATGTCCCGGCCAGCCTGCTGCTGCGCCGCCCGGACATCCGCGCCGCCGAACTGCAGATAGCCGCGCAATCGGCGTTGATCGGCGTGGCCAAGGCCGATCTCTATCCATCCCTGACCCTGCTCGGCAGCATCGGCTGGTCGGCCAGTTCGCTGCCCGGCACACCGAACGGCTTTGTGCTGATAGCGGGGCCGAGCCTGCGCTGGAACATCTTCGATTACGGGCGCATCCGCAACAACGTGCGCATACAGGATGCCCGTTTGCAGCAGCTTATCGTGGCCTACCAGGACAGCGTGCGCCAGGCCGCGCGCGAAGCGGACGACGCCGCCAGCGGGCTGATCAAGGCGCTCGAGCGCGAGGCGATCCTGGGAGAGGCGGCAACGGCCGCCAACCGCTCGCTGACCCTGGCCAATGCCTTGTTCCGCGAGGGGTACTCGGATTTCCAGCGCGTGCTGGATGCCCAGCGCGCGCTGTTTGCCCAGCAGGATGCTTACCTCGTCAACCGCAGCACGGCCGTGGGAAATCTCATCGCCTTGTACAAGGCCCTCGGCGGCGGCTGGCAAACCGGGCAGCCGCTCATCGATGCGGCGACGCGGCAGCAGATGGAGCAGCGCACCGACTGGGGCGGACTGATCGAAGAGGCAACGAGCGAGCCAGCTGGTAAACGCTCATCCTTGCAGGGAGGCAGAACTGATGAGTGAAGCCGTTCCACCGACTCCGACACCGACTCCGACACCCACTCCGGCGCCGTCACCAGCGTCCCCGGCAGATCCCGCGCGCAAGGGCACGAGGTGGGTGGTGGCGCTGATCATGGTGAGCCTCGCGTGGTATCTGTTCGCCGACCGCTATACGCCCTACACGCAGCAGGCGCGCATACAGGCCTACGTCGTCCCGGTGGCGCCGGAGGTGTCCGGGCGCGTCACGCGTGTGCTGGTGCACAACAACCAGGACGTGCAGTCAGGCGCCGTGCTGTTCGAGGTCGATCCGCAGCAATACCGCATTGCAGCGGACCGCGCGCGCGCGGACCTGGAATCAATGCGAAGGCAGATTGGCGCGAGCACCGCGGGCATCGCGTCGGCGCAGGCCGCGCTGCGCGCGGCCCAGGCTAACGAGGTCAAGGCACGCCAGGATAGCGAACGCCTTGAGCGCCTGTACCGCGAGGATCCCGGCACCGTATCGATACGGCGGCTCGAGGTGGCGCGGGCCACCCACACGCAGGCCACCAGCCAGGTCGACGCGGCCCGCGCGGAGGTTGAGCGTGCGCGGGAGCAGCAGGGCGGCAGCGAAGAGGACAACGCCAAGATGCGCAGCTCGGCGGCCGCCCTGGAGAAAGCCGAGCTCGACCTCGCCAACGCCCAGGTGCGCGCACGCACTGCCGGCCTGATCACTGACCTGCGCACCGAAACCGGCCTGTATGCCGCCGCCGGCAATCCAGTCATGACGCTGATTGCGATCCATGACATCTGGATCAGCGCCGACCTGACGGAGAACAATCTTGGCCACGTCGAGCCGGGGACTCCGGTGGGAATCGTGCTGGACGCATTGCCTGGCAGGGTACTCGCGGGCCGCGTTCGCAGCATCGGCTACGGCGTCAGCGCTGGGCAGAGTCCGCCGCCGGGCAGCCTGCCGACCGTCCAGAACAGCCGCGACTGGCTGCGCCCGGCCCAGCGCTTTCCGGTGGTCGTCGAGATCGACAAAGGCGAACTGGCGACGCTGAAGGGCATTCGCGTGGGCGGGCAGGCCGAAGTCATGGCCTTCCCGACCGAAGGGAACCCCCTCAATCCGCTCGGCCGCTTGTTCCTGCATGCGATGAGCTGGCTGTCCTATGTCTACTGATGCTGCCGTGTCCGGCGCAATCGGTGTCCGCGGACGGCGGGCGCTGCGGCTGGCCATCGGCACCGCGCTTTGCCTGGCCACCAGCTTCGGGTTGAGTTGGCCGATTCCGATGGTCGCCCCGGTGATCGGCGCCTTCGTGCTCGCCTCGCTCGACCGGCCGCTGCCCGCCCGGGCCGGCGTGGGTCTGGCGCTGGTGGCCATGCTGGCCACCGGGAGCGGCCTGCTGATCGTCCCGTTCCTGCGCCAGTCCCCGTTCAGCGGCGTGCTGATGACAGCGCTTGGCCTGTTCCTGGCCTTTCGCCATGGCTTGCGTGGCGGCAACAGCCTGGTCGGCACCTTCCTGGCGGCCGGGCTTACCATGGTCTCGGTGGCGGGGACGGCGGATATCGGCCTGGCCCTCACCGTTGTCGCCGCTCTGGTCAAGGGCTTGCTGCTGGCGGTGGCGGTCCTGTCCCTCTGTTATGCGCTGATTCCGGAGCCGGGAGCCAGGCCGGCGCCGCGGCGCGCGCCGCCAGTCTCGCAAGGTGATGCCAACCGGATGGCCTTGCGCGCAGTGCTTGTCGTCATGCCGCCCGTCCTGCTCGCGCTTGGTGACCCGGCCGCCTATATGCCGATCCTCATGAAAGCCGTCAGCCTCGGCCGGCAAAGCTGCACCACGGCACGCGGGGCCGCGCGCGAACTGCTTGGATCCACGCTGCTCGGGGGGCTGCTGGCTATTTTGTTCTGGTGGGCCCTGGGCCTGTTCGTGCATCTGTGGATGTTTTTTCTCTGGATGCTCCTGTTTGCGCTGCTGCTGGCGCGCAAGCTCTTTGCGGGGCCGCCGGGCCGGCTATCGCCGGGCTTCTGGCTCAACACGCTGGTGACGCTGATCATCCTGCTGGGCCAGTCCGTGGAAGACAGCGCCGCGGGCAAGGATGTCTACCATGCTTTCGCCGTCCGCATGGGCCTGTTCATCGGGGTAACGCTATATGCCTGCCTGATGCTGGAACTGCTTGAGCAACGTAGCAGCGCTTCGTCCTCCGTGCTTTGATAAGGAAGTCCGCCATGCGCCTCCATTTGTTGGTCGCGGTCCCGGTCATGCTGGCCTGCCTGCTGCTTCAGGGACTGGTCGTGGCCGTGTGCCTGCGCCGCTATGCCCGCTTTCGCAATGACTGGAAGGGCGCCGAACCGCTCTGGGTGGACGTTGCCATGCTGTCGGTCGTCATGCTGGTCACGCTGTGCGGGAATTTTGCGCAGATGGCGGTCTGGGCAGGATTGTTCCTGCTGCTCGGCGAGTTCACGGATCCCTGGGTGGCCATCTATCACTCGGCGGTGAATTTTTCGACCCTGGGCTACGGCGACATTGTCATGTCCGAGCGCTGGCGCTTGCTGGGACCGATCGAGGCCGCGCACGGCATCCTGATGTTCGGCGTATCGACTGCGGTGATGACTGCCGCGGTATTGGACGTGGTCAAGAACAGCGCGGCGCGGCTAGAGCGCAAGGATGCGACCTGAAGTGGTTGTCGTCGCCTCTTGTCCAGGCAGCCGCTTGGCCGGCGGCACTGCCAGAATTTCTATCGTCCGGTTCAATCGGATCTAAAGGCGAGGCAATGGTTGCCGATAATCACTGACCTGCTGAAATCCTGAGCCTTGCTGAAGCGGCGTGTTATCGGCGCTATCCATAGATCAGGGGTTTTGTCTACCCCTCGCTCTAGTAAAGCAGGATGGTGGCGTTGTGAATATCAAAGCCGTTCCTTGTTTTCAAGCGCGATCGTTCGCGGCCGTAATAGAATTGGCTTCCCGTCGATACACTCAGGACGGCAAGTCGTGTTTCCGGACCATTAATGTTTTATTTCTACCGGGTTTCCCTGCGGTACCGCAGGCCCCGGGAATCGGCAAGGCGCAATCGCCAAACAGGCTAGGCCACAGACCACATGACGTCGTTCACGTATGATGCTGTTCAGGCAGGCAACGCGCGGGAACCGGTTCGTTCCGGCGGCGTTGCGGGAGCAGTGACTCCTGCCGGAAACAGGGATGCCTGGACGCTGCTGGAAGCATGGGGCGGATTGGCACTGCAGGTCAGCGAAGCCGGGAACATTCTGCAGGCCACGAGTGCTTCGGCGGATCTGCTCGCTTTTCCTCGTGAATATCTGCTGCATGCGTCGATCAAGGACATTATTGCCTTTGATGAACGCGAGCGTGCCGCCCATCTGCTGCAAGCCTGTTTCCAGGACGGTCTTCCCAAGCAGGCCGAGATTCGCTTTGCCAACGCGATTACGGGTACTCGCTGGATCGATCTGCGCGTTTGCCGGCATGTCAACGCGGATGGCCAGGCATCGTTACTCCTGTTTGGCGCCGATGTCACCAAATGGGCCCAGAAGCTACATCGGCTGACGGAACAATCGCTCACCGACCCGCTGACTGGTGTTGGTAACCGCGGGCTGATCCGCAACCGGGTGGAGGCTTATTTCGCGTGCGATGCCACCGAGCGCGGGCGCTTTGCCATTGCGCTGATGGACCTCGACGGATTCAAGAAGGTCAACGATTCGCTCGGCCACGAGGTTGGCGACATCCTGCTTAAAGAGCTGAGCCTGCGCCTCGCGGGTACACTGCGTTCCCGCGACACCATAGCGCGGCTTGGGGGCGACGAGTTCGTGATCCTGCTCCACGACGTGACCTCCGAGGAAACAGCGGCCGGCATGCTCGAACAGATCATGCGCGTCTGCCGGCAGCCATTCCACCTGGCCGGGTGCCAGGTTCGTGTCACGACCAGTATCGGTCTGGCATTTGCCTCGGGCGTGCGCGAGACCGAGGCACAGTTGCTGCGGCGGGCGGACCGGGCCATGTACGAGGCCAAGGCGCAGGGCAACAACCGCTATTGCCTGTATTCGCCGGAGCTGGATCGCCGGCTGAACGAGCAGTTCCGCATCGAGCAGGACCTGTTCGAGGCCGTGCTCAACGGTGAACTCTTCCTTCACTACCAGCCAATCTTCCGCGTCGGCCCGGACACCGTTTGCGCCGTGGAGGCCCTGATGCGATGGGATCATCGCAGCGGCGCCATTTCGCCGGAGGTCTTCGTGCCGCTGGCCGAGAGCAATGGGCTGATCAATCATCTCGGCGCGTGGGCGGTACGCTGCGCGTGCGCGCAACTGGCCGCATGGGATGCAAACGGGGTAGAGCTTGGCTACGTGTCCGTCAACGTGTCACCGGTGCAGTTCAGGCACCCTGGCTTTGTCGACAGCGTGCGCAGTGCCATCCGCGATACCGGCATCGACCCGCACCGGCTGGTTCTGGAGATCACCGAAGGCGCGCTGATGACCGACCCCAAAGTCGCCGGGGATCTGCTGACGGAACTGAGGGCACTGGGAATCCGCTTTGCGGTCGATGACTTTGGCACGGGCTATTCGAGCTTGTCCTATCTACGCCGGTTTCCCTTGTCGGCACTGAAGATCGACCGCAGCTTCGTGGCCGACATGGTGGATTCCCCGCACGCCCGCACCATTGTCTCCGCCGTGCTGTCGCTGGCGCGCGAACTCGGGCTGGTGGCCATTGCGGAAGGCGTCGAGACCGACGCGCAATGCGATTTGCTGGCTGCCCAGCGCTGTGAGCTGGGACAGGGCTGGCGGTTCGCCCGGGCGATGAGCCCCAATGATTTCGAGGACGCTGTCCGCGAGGGCAGGTTCCGGATCGACGCCGAGGACGCACTGTCCGCGTGATCGACACCATGACAAAGCAACAGTTCCTCGATCAACTGTGGGACCGAATGGCCCAGAAGGGCGACTTTCCGACGCTGCAGTACTGCATCGACAATGTCTTCAAGACGCTGAACAACGACATGAGCATTGGCGAAATGGCCGGTACTGTCCTGTCGGACTTCAGTCTTTCCCAGAAAGTCATCCGGCTGGCCAACTCCGCCATGTACCGTTCATTCGGCGGCGATGTCACAACCGTATCCCGCGCCATCATGGTGTTGGGCGTGGACACGATCACCCACCTGACGCTGGGCGTCCAGGTGCTCGACTTTTTCCAGGGCGTGGCGCCGAACCGCCCGCAGGCAGGCAGGGCGCTCAAGCAGGCCATCATGGCAGGCGAGATCACCCGCGCGTTGAACGATGCGCGGGGCATCCTGGGTGGGGAAGAGGGCGTCGTCTGCACGCTGATGCACCATGTCAGCCGCTTGGTCGTGATCTTCTATTTCCCGGATGAGTGGGACCGCATCGCCAAGCTGAGCGCGGATGGTGTCATGAGCGAAAGCGATGCCTGCCGCGAAGTCATCGGCATCTCGTTCGACGAAATCGCGAAAGCGGCCGCCTTCCGGTGGCGCCTGCCGACGCTGATCGCGGACGGCATGCTGGGTCGCAATCTGGGCGATGACACCGTGCTGGAATCCCACGCCGACTGGCTGGGCGCCGTAGCAAGCCTGTCATCCGGCGCAGCTGCCTCCATGCTGGCCGAACAGCCGGACGAAATTGTGCTCGGACCGCTGCTGGCACACGCACAAAGGCTCGGGCTGGAGGCGCCCCACGTCAATGCAGCGATCCAGCAGGCCGGGAAGCTGATGACAACGATGGCGCGCTCCGAGGCGCAGGAATCAGGCGTGCGCAGCGCGCCGGAAGAGGGCGGCAAGCGTGCCGATACGTTGATGCGCCTGCAGCACGCGCTCGGCGAAGTTCGGCAGGAGGGCGCAGGGATGACGGTATCCCAGCTGGCTCCGCTAGTGCTGGAGTCGGCCATGCGGGCACTGAATTTTTCGCATTGTTTCCTGATGCTGCTGCACCCGACGACCAAGCGTTTTGGCGCGCGCCTGGGCTTCGGCGATGGCATGCGGGACAAGCTCGATCAGCTGTCGTTCGAAGAAGGCTTCGTTCCCGACATGTTCCATTTCGCGATGATTGCGCCGCAACCCTTGCTGATCGAGGACCTGAGCGACAAGGCCGTATCGCATCGCGTTCCGCGCTGGTATCGCGATGCCATGCCCGACACGCGTTCGGTGCTGCTGATTCCGGTCAAGGTGCGCAACCGTTGCGTGGCCATGATCTGCGGCGACTGGGGCACAACGCGGATTGCCGGCGGGTTGACCAAGAACGAACTGGCGGCGGCAGGCGAACTGGCCGGGGAAATCGCGACTGCTGTCCTGCGGTCAGCGCCACAACGATAGTGGTGAGCTGGGAAAGCGGGCCGGAACGGTGAAACTGTGAGATGCCTACGACTGGAGGTCGGCCGTGGCTTGTTCATTGGTCAATGGGACTTTCTATAATTTAACATAACACGTATTATGCGTAGCATCGCTGTTGGCGCCAGATTCTAATGTCCGCTTATAGCCAGATTCAAATGT
>NZ_JBYOJR010000061.1:0-20712 GCF_057798915.1 Cupriavidus sp. 22TCCZM01-5 | reverse complement strand
ACCGTACGTTTCTTCTTCATCGGCATATCCATGGTCATTACCTCTCATGATATGCCTCGTACACAAATTTCCGGATAGGTCCGGCTTGGCTGGCGCCGCTGTTTTGCCGGCGTAGCCGGCGAAACAGCGCCGCCTCACGACAAGCCAAACCCCCAAGCCACCCCCCTACTATCTCCCCCCTCACCGAGCCTGAACTCCGCAACCGCCTCCGCCAGCGTATGAGCCTGTTCATTCAATAGCGAAGAAGCCGCTGCAGCCTGCTCCACCAGCGCGGCATTCTGCTGCGTTGCCTGCTCCATCTCTTCAACCGCCTGGTTGATCTGGCTGATGCCCGTGGCCTGCTCACCCATGGACGTACTGATCTCGGCAATAAACGCAGTGACCTGACGAATACCGTCGACGATCTCGTTCATCGCCTCGCCCGCTGCCTGCACCCGTTGCGCCCCCGACTGGACGCTGACATCCGAAGCCTCGATCAGCGCCTTGATCTCCTTGGCGGCCGTCGCGCAGCGATGGGCCAGGCTGCGCACTTCGTTCGCAACCACCGCAAAGCCCTTGCCGTGCTCGCCCGCGCGTGCCGCTTCGACCGACGCATTCAATGCCAGGATATTGGTCTGGAAGGCGATGCCGTCAATCACGCCAATGATCTCCACGATCTTGACGGAAGAATGCGCAATCTCCTCCATCGTCGCCACCACGTCGGAAACCACCGAACCCCCTCGCGCGGCGGCCTCGCTGGCGGATGATGCCAGGCGCGTGGCCTGCTCCGTCGCCTCGGCGGAGCGCCGCACCGAACCCGTCAGCTCGGACAGCGAAGCGACCGTCTCCTCCAGATTGCTGGCCGCCATCTCGGTCCGCCGCGACAGGTCCTGGTTGCCGGCCTCGATCTCCCGGGTCGCGATCCTGACGGACTCGCTGCCATGGCGGATCCGCAACAGCACGCCGCCAAGTTTTTCGACAAAGGTATTGAAAGAGACGGCAATCTGCGTGACCTCGTCACGGCCCGCGGCAGGCAGGCGTTGCGTCAGATCCCCGTCACCGGAGCCAATCTCGTTCATCGCGTCCCGCACGCCGGACAGCCGGCGAAATGCCTGAGCGGTAAGTACGCCGCTAAGCTCGGCTGCAGCGATGGCCAGCAGCACGATGGCGATGGCAGAGGCCTTGACCACGCTGTCCAGCGCAGCCGTGGCTTCTGCCTTGTCGAGTGCAACGACCAGTTGCCAGTCGGTGCCGTGAACAGGTTTGGCGCGCAGCAGCTTTGACACGCCATCCAGCTTCACCTCAAGCGGAGCCGTCTCTTTCGCCAGCGATGCCAGGGTCAGCGGCGTGAGTGCCGGCGACAGCTCGGCCGCCGGCTTGCGCAGGTACTTGTCCTGCGGGTGCGCCAGGATGGTTCCGTCCTTGTCCACCACGAAGCCCAGGCTCTGCGGGGTCGGATGAACTGCGGCAACGACGTCGCGCACGCCATCGAGCGACACGACAGCCGAAACCACGCCATCCAGGGCGCCGTCGCGCAGGATCGGTGCGGCAAACGAGACGAAGGGCTTGCCGCTCGCAGCATCGGCGTATGGCCGGGACACAATCTGTTTCCCTGCCGCCACAGTTTCCTTGTACCAGGGGCGGGCGGTGGGATCGAAGCCCTCCGGCATCCGGTCCTTGCTGGACACGAAGGACTTGTCCTTCCAGCCAGCCGTGGTAATCGGGAATGCGCCGGCTTTTTGCAGCTGCCGAACCAAGCCGTGCGGGTCGCCGGGTGCAATTTGCCCGGCCGCGGCATCCACCATCGTCGACTTTGCCGCCACCCATTCATCGAGAGCCAGTGCATGGCCTGTCGCGATGGCGTCGAGATTTTGCTGAATCGTTTCGAGATTGCTGTGACGAACGATGACGTATGTCACGCCAGCGGTCAGCGCCAGTGCGGTCACGACGATGCCGGTGGAAATGGCCTGAATCTTTGAGCGAATGGATGGAAGCATACGAAGGTAAGGATCTCGATCGCGCAGGGCGGCGATAAACCAAAAAAAGCCCGGAAAAACCGGGCTGATTGCGCAAGCTCGTGACCGCTCAGAACTTGTGGCGAATGCCCACGACAGCGCCGAACTGGTTCTTGCCCGGCACCACTTGTTCACTTGACGATGCGCCGAGCACATCGTTGAACCCGTTCACGCCCAGCGCCGAACGTGCATTGCTATTCACCGCGTACGCCATGGATGCGTACAGGTCGGTGCGCTTCGAGAAGAGATAGTCGGCAGTGGCCACGAACTGCCAGGGGTTGCCAACGTGGGCGTTGGCAAGATTCTGGTAGTACGCGGCGCCGGTCAGCGAGAAGGACGGTGTCAGTTGATAACCCAGGCCAGCCCAGGCAAGGTTGGCATAGGTATTCGCAGCACCGGCAGTCCCGGGCAGGGAAGCGCCATTGAACGAGCGCGCATAGCGGTAGCCGGCATAGAGCTTGGCCGGGCCGAATGCATAGGTGCCGGCAAGCGCCGCGCGACGGATCAGCTGGTTGCTGGTCAGTGCGGCGGCAGACGACTGGTTGGTCTGGTCATACACGGCGCCGACCGAGAACGGACCGGCGGCGTACACGGCCATCAGCGAGTACTCGCGGCCATTGGTGAAATTGCCGGGGACTTCCGCGTTGTTGTAGTTGAAGCTGTACAGGCCAGTCACAGTCAGGCCACCAAAGGTGCCGACATACTTGGCCGAGTTGTCCGCACGCTGGCCAAGCATGAACGGATCCTGTGCGCCGATGGCGAAACGGCCAGCGTTGCCCATCGGGTCGAAGGCGCCGGAGAAATCCCAGAACGGAGCCGTGTGGCGTCCCAGGGTCAACTGGCCCCACCGGCTTTGCAAGCCTACGTACGCGGCGCGACCGAACAACCGACCGCCCTGGGCCATTTTTCCGTCATCCGTGTTGAAGCCGCTCTCCAGCGTAAAGATGCCTTTCAGGCCGCCGCCCAGATCCTCTAACCCGCGCAGGCCCCAGCGCGAACCCGACTGGTTGCCCGATTGCATGGCCACCAGACTGGAACTGGCCTTGGCTGCATTCGGGACGCTATTCAGGTATTCGATACCGGCGTCAACGACGCCGTAGAGCGTCACGCTGGATTGGGCACAGGCGCCAGCCGATGCAAGCAGACCAGCGGAAATGGCGATTAGTTTGAGCCTCATGTTTTCCTTGTTTGAAAGTTCTTAGCGATGCGCTAATGGAGGCGATTGGCCCGGTGCGGCTGTGCCGGCCCTTTGCGCAGCCTCCTCTGCGCAAAGGGCACGGCCGACAGGTATCTGCGGACGTCCGGACTTGGCTTGCCGGACTTCGCCGTCAGACCGGGATCTTCTTCTCGTAGTCGATGCTGGTGGATGCGAGCAGCAGGCCGACCCCGCAGGCGGCAAAGAACATCAGCGCCAGGAAGTAGGAGCCGGTGGCCTGCACGATCAGGCCGACGATGATCGGCACGCTGATGCCGGCGATATTGCCGCCCAGGTTCATCACGCCGCCGAGGAAGCCGACCTTGTTGCGGGTGCCCAGCATCGACGGCACCGACCAGAACAGGCCGCACCAGCGCAGGAAGAACAGGGTGGAAGACAGCAGCACCACAACCATCACGGGGTCGGTGACGTAGGCCACCGAGAAGATCGACACCGTGGCCACCACGGCGGCGATGCCGAACAGCGTGCGCATCACGACGTTGGGACGTCCTCCGGCTTCCTTCCACTTGTCGGCAATCCAGCCGCCGATCAGTTCGCCGACAAACCCCGCGAAGAAGATGAGGAAGCTGGCGCCGCCCATCTGCTTGAGGTCGAAGCCGCGGGCCTTGCTCAGGTAGGTGGGCATCCAGGTCAGCAGGCCGTAGAACACGGCGTTGAAGCACATCCAGCTGATGGCCATGCACCACACCGAGCGGTACTTGAAGAAGTCGAGCGAACGGCCACTCAGGTTGGCCGGCTCCGCGCTGTGCTCCAGTGCAAGCGCGTCCTCGATATGACGGGCTTCCTGTTCATTGACGCCACGGTGTTCGCGCGGGGAATTGCGGATGTACCACCACGCCACGAAACCAGCGAGCACGGTGCCGACGCCGGCGACCACGAACGACATGCGCCACGAGCCGAGTTCGCTGATCAGCCCGGCGATGATGAGCGAACCAAGCGCCGCGCCCAGCGGTGCGCCGCCATCCAGCAGCGTGGCGCCGCGGCCGCGCTCGTTCCTGGTCATCCAGATGGCATTGAGCTTGCCGCCGACCGGGTAGATCGGCGCTTCGGCGGCACCGAGCCCGAGCCGGGTCAGCATCAGCGAGGTGGCGTTGGTGCAGGCCGCCGCGATCGCCTGGAAGAAGCCCCAGAACACCGTGGCGCAGGCGATCACGATGCGCGGCTTGTACTTGTCTGCCAGCATGCCGCCCGGCACCTGCATGAAGGCGTAGGTCCAGAAGAACGAGCTGAGGATCAGCCCCTGCATGGCGGGGCTCAGGTCGAACTCCTTCGCGATCAGCGGCATGGCCACCGACAGCGAGGCCCGGTCGATGTAGTTGATGGCCACCAGCAGCAGCATCATCAGGAAGATCTTCCAGCGCACGCTGCTGCGCGGAATCGCCAGCGTCGTGGCGGTGCTCGTGGATTGCATGACGGGGGTCTCCTTGTCCTTGTGTCCTTCGATTTGAGGCGTTTTGTTTAAGGGGTCGCGCAACCGGCCGGAGTATAGGATACGTAATCTTTAATTACAATCGTCGTAAGTGCATGATTTATATGTGTTGTTAATATGGTAAGTCACTATATCGACGGAAACTTGCTTAGGGCGCGAAGGCGATGCACCGGTCGGGGAATACGCTGAGGGCATGTTTCCGCAGGTCCCGGATCACTGTATATTCATACAGCCCCGCAATTTCCCCCGTCCTGCGCCTTGTCCGCCACGCCACCCGATCCGCTGCGCTATACCGTCGCCGTTCGCACGCTATGCGAATTCACGGCCAAGGCGGGCGACCTCGACCTGCGCTTCACGCCCTCGCCCACCGGGCAGGAAGGCGTGGCAGGCCACGGCGTGGTCACCAGCCGCCGCGGGCCTGGCTATGAGTCCGAGGTAGCGCTGTCGGGCGAGTTCGAAGGCCTGCGCGTGCGTGGCCGTGCCGATGGCTACGATCCCGTGGCCAACCGCATCGAGGAAATCAAGACGGTACGCGGCGACAAGGCCGAGATTCCGCGCAACCACCAGGCCCTGCACTGGGCCCAGGCGAAGATCTACGGCTGGCTGCTGTGCGAAGCGCGCAAGCTCGCGCAGATCGACGTAGCGCTGGTCTATTTCGACATCCTGAGCCAGCGCGAGCGCGTGCTGAAGGAACGCTGCGACGCCGCGGCGCTGCGTGCGTTCTTCGAAGACAGCTGCCGCCGCTTCATGCAGTGGGCGGAACGGGAAATCGCCCATCGCAGCGATCGCGATGCGGGGCTGCAGGCACTGGCCTTTCCGCACGCCACGTTCCGCGACGGGCAGCGCCTGCTGGCCGAATCGGTCTACAAGGCCAACGCCAGCGCACGCACGCTGCTGGCGCAGGCACCCACCGGCATCGGCAAGTCGATCGGCACGGTGTTTCCGGCGCTGAAGGCCATGCCCACCCAGCGCATCGACAAGATCTTCTTCCTGTCCGCGCGCTCGACGGGCCGCGCGGTTGCGCTGCAGGCCACCGCGCAGCTGCGCCGCCGGGCCGATGACGCGCCGCTGCGCGTGCTGGAACTGATGGCACGCGACAAGGCGTGCGAGCATCCGGACCTGGCCTGCCATGGCGACTCATGCCCGCTGGCGAAAGGCTTCTACGACCGCCTGCCCGCCGCGCGCGACGCCGCCAGCCATGCCGCGCTGCTCGATGGCCACACCGTGCGCGAGATCGCTCGCACGCACGAGGTCTGCCCCTACTACCTCGCCCAGGAGATGATCCGCTGGAGCGACCTGGTGGTGGCCGACTACAACTACTATTTCGATCGCAGCGCGATGCTGTATGCGCTGGCCGCGCTGAACGAATGGCGTGTCAGCGTGCTGGTGGACGAAGCGCACAACCTGGTCGAACGCGGCCGCGCCATGTACACGGCCACGCTCGACCACGCCGCCTTCCGCGGCGTGCGGCTGTCGGCGCCGGGCACGCTCAAGCGCGACATGAACCGGGTCTACCGGCAATGGAACGCGCTCGCCAGATCCGGCGAGGCCGCCTACGAAACTTGCGATGAAGAACCCGCCGCTTTCATCGAGGCACTGGCCCGGCTATGCACCGCCATCATCGACGACATGAGCGAGCATCCGCAGCGGCACGACGTCACGCTTGAGCGTTTCTATTTCGATGCGATGCACTTCCTGCGCCTGTCCGAGCAGATGACGGAATACGGCGGCAAGCATTCGCTGTTCGATATCACGCGCGCGCCGCGCCACCGCAGCGGCGTGGATGCCGCGCTGTGCGTGCGCAACCTGCTGCCCGCGCCGTACCTCGCGCCGCGCTTCGCGGGCGCGCATTCGACCACGCTGTTCTCGGCCACGCTGCAGCCGGCCGACTACTACCGCAACCTGCTGGGCGTGCCAGGCAGTGCCGTGTGGGTGGAGGTGCCATCGCCGTTCCAGGCAGAGCAGCTCGACGTGCGCGTGGCGCGCCATATCTCCACGCGCTATGCCCACCGGCAACGTTCGCTGCCGGCCATCGTCGCGCTGATGGCCGACCAGTTCGCGCAGCGCCCCGGCAACTATCTGGCGTTCTTCAGCAGCCATGATTACCTGCAGCAGGCGGCGGCGTTGCTGGCCGAACTCCATCCCGGTATCCCGACGTGGTCGCAGGCACGCGGCATGACCGAGGCCGGCCGGGCCGCCTTCCTCGATGCGTTCGCTCCGGGCGGCCGGGGCATCGGCTTCGCCGTACTGGGCGGCGTGTTCTCGGAGGGGGTTGATCTTCCCGGCGACCGGCTGATCGGCGCCTTCGTGGCCACGCTGGGCCTGCCCCAGGTGAACCCCGTCAACGAACAACTGCGCGAGCGCATGGAAGCCGCCTTCGGCGCGGGCCATGGCTATGACTACGCCTACCTGTATCCGGGCCTGCGCAAGGTGGTGCAGGCCGCCGGCCGCGTGATCCGCACCCGCGAGGACCGCGGCGTGGTGTGGCTGATCGATGACCGTTACGCGCGTCCCGAGGTGCAGGACATGCTGCCGGCATGGTGGAAGGTTCCAGCAAGGAAGCCACAACGGCGGCCCGCAGACGCTTCAGTCGAATAACCGCCCGCTCGGCTGGCAGGCGGTCATCAAAGTGCCGGGTTACCGGGTTACGGCGTGTGTGGCGTCGGTCTCGGACGCGGCGCCGGATAAGGGGGCCTAGATCCACCGACCGGCACCTCGATGTATGGCGCGACGACGACCGGATACTGCGACGCGTCGGGTGTCATGCCGGGGTGCGATCCTGCCGCGTCACGTGGCGAGAGCGGGCCCGTCTGCAGCCCGGTGCCGCCGCGCTTGCCATCGCTGATGCCGCTTTGGGTATCCAGCACAAGCGGCTTGCCATCCGCCGGCGCGGCAAACACTGCCGAGGATGCCGCGGCCAGCAGCATCGCAACCGACGCGGCTCTCAGCGCGTGGAACATGGGTGAAAGCATGAACGCTCCTGTTGATCGTGTCGAAGCTGGCTGCCACCGGGGCGATGGGTCTGGTGGTGCGATTCGTATGCCGCAGTATATGCCCCCTGGTAGCCGTCCTCTGCGCGCAATTCGCCACATCTTTTTCTCAATATATGAGATCAAATCTTATATGTTGATATTTAAGAGAGCGAGGAGTAATCTTGCGTCGCAGCGCAGGGGCAAACCCGGACCGGATCGGCGATGTCCTGGCCTGCGACAGACAGCACTTCACAAAAAGCGGGTCCGTCGCCATGGCGGCCCGAAGACGGAGGCTCCATTGGCAAATCGGAAACTGAAGGCCGCGATCATCGGATCGGGCAATATCGGCACGGATCTGATGATCAAGATCCTGCGCCACGGCAAACACCTGGAAATGGGCGCAATGGTCGGCATCGACCCGGCCTCGGACGGCCTCGCGCGGGCGGCCCGCATGGGCGTGGCCACCACGCATGAAGGCGTGGAAGGCTTGCTGAACCTCCCCGTCTTCCGCGACATCGACGTGGTGTTCGACGCCACCAGCGCGGGCGCCCACGTCAGGAACGACGCGCGGCTGCGCGAAGTGAAGCCGGACATCCGCATGATCGACCTGACGCCGGCGGCCATCGGCCCGTACTGCGTGCCCGTGGTCAACCTCGAAGCCCGTCTCGATGCGCGCAACGTGAACATGGTCACCTGCGGCGGACAGGCCACCATCCCGATGGTCGCCGCGGTATCGCGCGTGGCGAAGGTGCACTACGCGGAGATCGTCGCGTCGATCAGCAGCAAGTCGGCCGGACCCGGCACGCGGGCCAACATCGACGAGTTCACCGAGACCACGTCGAAGGCCATCGAGGTGATCGGCGGCGCCACCAAGGGCAAGGCCATCATCGTGCTGAACCCGGCGGAGCCGCCGCTGATCATGCGCGACACGGTCTATGTGCTGAGCGATGCCGCCAGCCAGACGGAAGTCGAGGCGTCGATCAACGACATGGCCGCCGCCGTGCAGGCCTATGTGCCGGGCTACCGGCTGAAGCAGAAGGTGCAGTTCGATGTGATTGCATCCGATGCACCGCTCAACATTCCTGGCCTGGGCCGCTTCAGCGGGCTCAAGACCTCGGTGTTCCTGGAGGTGGAAGGCGCGGCCCACTACCTGCCCGCCTACGCCGGCAATCTCGACATCATGACCTCCGCCGCACTCGCCACTGCCGAACGCATGGCGCAATGCGCTCTGAACGCCTGAGGAGACGCGCCATGGCTTTCAATCCCGGCAAGAAACTGTATATCTCCGACGTGACGCTGCGCGATGGCAGCCACGCCATCCGCCACCAGTACTCGATCCAGAACGTCAAGGACATCGCCCGCGCGCTGGACCAGGCACGCGTCGATTCGATCGAAGTGGCGCACGGCGACGGCCTGCAGGGCTCCAGCTTCAACTATGGCTTCGGCGCCCACACCGATCTCGAATGGATCGAAGCGGTCGCGGGCGAGATCGAACACGCGAAGATTGCCACGCTGCTGCTGCCCGGCATCGGCACGATCCACGATCTCGAAAACGCCTACAAGGCCGGCGCGCGCATCGTGCGCGTGGCCACGCACTGCACGGAAGCCGATGTGTCGCGCCAGCACATCGAACGCGCACGCGAGCTCGGCATGGACACCGTGGGCTTCCTGATGATGAGCCACATGACCACGCCGGAGAACCTCGCTGTCGAAGCGAAGAAGATGGAGTCGTACGGCGCCACCACCATCTACGTGGTGGACTCGGGCGGCGCGCTGGGCATGCAGGACGTGCGCGACCGCTTCCGCGCGCTGAAGGCGGTACTCGACCCGAACACGCATACGGGCATCCACGCCCACCACAACCTGTCGCTCGGCGTGGCCAATTCGATCGTGGCCGTGGAAGAAGGCTGCGACCGCATCGATGCATCGCTGGCCGGCATGGGCGCCGGCGCGGGCAATGCGCCGCTGGAAGTGTTCATCGCCGCCATCGAGCGCCTGGGCTGGGAGCACGGCACCGACCTGTACAAGCTGATGGACGCCGCCGACGATATCGTGCGCCCGCTGCAGGACCGCCCCGTGCGCGTGGATCGCGAAACGCTGGCACTCGGCTATGCCGGCGTCTATTCGAGCTTCCTGCGCCACTCCGAAGTCGCCGCGAACAAGTATGGCCTGAAGACCGTGGACATCCTCGTCGAACTGGGCAAGCGCCGCATGGTGGGCGGCCAGGAAGACATGATCGTCGACGTCGCGCTGGACCTGCTCAAGCACGCCTAAGGCAAGCAGCGTTGCACCGCTGGTGGGTCGCCCGCCAGCGGCGTTACACTTCATGCCATGTCAAGAACGCCAAGCCCCAATCGAACCCTGGCCAGCCAGACGCTGTTTCGCGGACTGGATGTGGTCGACGCCGTTGCCGACGGCTGCCAGTCCGTGCAGGAAATCGCCGACCGCACCGGCGTGGCGTTCAGCACCACGCATCGCCTGGCCTCGGCACTGGTGCAGGCCCGCTATCTGCAGTTCGAACCGCGCCGCGGCTATCGCCTGGGCGCCCGCCTGCTGGAGCTTGGCTTCGCCGCCTACCGCGATTCCGACATCGCCCGCAGCGCACGGCAGAACATCGAACAGCTTGCCGATGAGACCCGCGATACCGTTCACCTGGCCATGCTCGACGGCGACGAGATCATCTATCTCGACAAGATCGACGCCCAGCGGCCGATCGGCGTCAACTCACGCATCGGCGGACGCAAGCCGGTCTGCTCGACCGGTGTCGGCAAGGCGCTGATCCTCGACGAAGGCGAGGCATCCTGGCGCAAGCGCTACCAGTACGATGCCGAGCGCGGCAACATCAACTTGCCGCTCGAGACCTGGCTGGCCGGCATGCACGCCTACGCGCAAGGCGGCTACGCATTCGACCTGGAAGAAAACGCTCCGGGCATCCGCTGTGTCGCGGTACCGATCCGCGATGCCAGCGGCAAGACCGTGGCCGCCGTCAGCGTCACGGGCACCGCCGATTCCACCGACGAGGCACGTTTGCGCGCGCTGATTCCCACGGTACGCGGGGCGGCGCAGGCCATCAGCGCGAAGCTGGGCGGCACGCTTGGGTGACGTCTGCGGGGTGACGTCTGCGCCCCGACACCGCAAAGCCCCACGGCCGTCACTTCGGAAGCCTGGCCCGCCGTTTGCCGGAATCAATGCTCTTCGGAGGCACTGAAACGCCGCCTGTAGTCACCGGGACTCGTTCCAAGCCTTGTGCGGAAATGATTGCGCAATGTGGCCGCGGCGCCGAAGCCCACTTGCACCGCAATATCGTCCAGCGATAGACCGGTCTCTTCGAGCAATACCCTGGCACGGCTGATCCGTTCGATCAGCAGCCACTCCCCCGGCGGCATGGCCATCATGTTGACGAAGTGGCGCTGGAAGGTGCGGGCACTCATGGCCGCTTGCTCCGCCATCCTGACAATCGGCCAGTCTTCTCCAAGGGTTGCGCGCACCGCATCCAGCAGCGGGGCCAGCGAAGCGCTGCTGCGCTTCGACACCGGCTCCGCAATGTACTGGGCCTGACCGCCTTCACGGTGCGGAGGCATGACCAGCCGGCGTGCGACCTGATTGGCAGCGCGCGGACCAAAGTCCCGGCGGATCAGGTGCAGGCACAGGTCGATTCCCGCGGCACTTCCGGCGGAAGTCAGGACATCGCCGGCATCGACGTAGAGCACGTCCGCCTCCACCCGCACTTGCGGATACCGCTGCGCGAGTGCTGCCGCATGACGCCAGTGCGTAGTCGCGCGCTTGCCGTCGAGCAATCCCGCGGCGGCCAATACAAAAGCGCCGGTGCAGATCGACATGACTCTCGCCCCGCGCTTGTTCGCCTTGCGCAAGGCGCGGCAAAGCGCCTCCGGCACTTCGGCTTCGATCCCGCGCCAGCCGGGAATGATGATCGTATTCGCCTTCGACAGCAGATCCAGACCGCCGTCGGCCTGCACCTGGATGCCACCCGCCCCGCGCAACGTCCCGGGATCGGCCGAGCATGTCGCGAAGCGATACCACTCGTCGCCCATTTCCGGCCGGGGCAGACCGAATACTTCAACGGCGCTGCCGTATTCGAAAAGGCTCAGGCCATCGTAGACGACGACGGCTACCAACCCGCCTTTGGCATTGGATTGCGCTTTGTTTCCTGGCACGAAAGAGATCGATTGAAGTAGCGATTGAGACGACCTGGCGGGGGAGATCAGCGCGCCATCTTTCACGCGATTCACCCTGCAGCGCATTTTGGCATGATCCGGACGTTAATTGTCGTTCGTGCCACTAGTGGGTTTACCTACCCGACCCTATCCTTTGTCCGGTGGTTGGCGGCCCGGCAAACATCGGGAACTGCGTACACCACCAACTTCAACCTTCAATCCATAGTGAGAGACAACGTGAAAGACAAGCTACTGATGCTCCGCCCTGGCTTCTATCAAGGCTCGGAAGGCCCCTTCTACTGCGGCGATGCCATTGCAGTCGAAGGCCTGCTGAGCTTCTTCCCGCAGTTGCGCAGCGAAATCGATGTCGAGTACATCGATGCGCCGCGGCCGCGCCAGGCGATTGTCGAGTTGATCGGCGAAGCCAACCAGTCCGCCCCCGTGCTGGTGATCGGCGCCGGGCGCGCGCTGGTCGACGACAGCGTGGAGGTCCGCATGGTCGGCCAGACCCGGTTCATCGATTCCCCCGACCAGATCCGTCGATACCTGTCGTCGCAATATGGCGTAGCACGCCCGGCTGGCTGAGCGCGGATAGCGAAGCCGTTGCCAGTGGGAGAGGCTTCTTGCACTTCCTTCCGGATATCGGGAACTCCGTTGCCTTTATCCCGATATGCGGAGAAAAATATTCCACGAGCAGGCTTCGCCTCGCTGTCTTTTGAAAGTTTTTTCCCCTGACGGATCACTACGATTTCCCTCACGGCCTGGACGACACAGCGTCTCGACAAGACGCCGGTCTCGAGGTCGGCGGGGGCGCCCGTTACCGATCAGGAAAGTCGTCGTTTCACAGAACCTGTCGGGCACTGATGCTGCCCTTCGACAATACCTATAACCACATTGGAGACAAGGCATGAAGCTGCTGCAATCGCTGTTGCAAGGCGCGCTACTGGCGACCGTCCTCGGTTTCACCGCACCTGCCGTACAGGCTGAAGACCTGCTCGATACCGTCAAGGCCAGCGGCGTCCTGAAGGTCGGCATGGAGGGCACGTACCCGCCGTTCGGCTATCGGAACGCCCAGGGCCAGCTCGATGGCTTCGACGTCGCGGTGGCCCGGGCGGTGGCGGACAAGATGGGCCTCAAGGTCCAGTTCATCACCACCGAGTGGAGCGGCATCATCGCGGGCCTGCAGGCCGGCAAGTTCGACGTTATCGTCAACCAGGTCAGCATGACGCCGGCACGCAGGCGGGCGCTCGATTTCACGCAGCCCTACGTCTATTCCGCGGTGCAGGTACTTCAGCGCAGCGACGACAAGCGCGAGTTCGGGTCCCTGGAAGAGCTGAAGGGCAAATCCGTCGGCGTCACGCTGGGCAGCAACTACGCCGACCTGGCGAAATCGGTGTCGGGCATCCAGGTGCAGACCTATCCGGGCACCTCGGAAAACCTGCGCGATCTCGCGGCCGGCCGCATCGATGCCGCGCTCAATGATCGCCTGATGCTGCCGTACCTGATCAAGAACGCGAACCTGCCGCTACGTACCGGCGCGCTGCTGGCCGGCACAAAGCTGGAGATGGGTATTCCCTATCGCAAGGGCAATCCCAGGTTCGCCAAGGCGATTGACGACGCCCTCAACGCGCTGCAGCGGGACGGCACCTTGCGCAAGCTGTCCGTTCAGTGGCTTGGCACCGATGCCAGCCAACCCCTCGCACAGTAATCACCGCCACGCCTGACAACACGCCCGTCCCGTCAGGCGCGGGCGTGCCTGGCCACAGCAATGGATCGCACCATGAGCCCTTTTGATCTGATTATTCATGCCTCGCCGTTGCTCCTGCAAGGCGCCGCGATCACCGTGAAGTTTGCCCTGGCCTCGATGGTCTTCGGCCTGCTGGTCGGGATCGTTGTCGCCATCATGGGCATCAGCGCCAGCCCTGTCCTTAGCGGCATTGCACGCGCCTATGTCAGCGTCATGCGCGGTACGCCGCTGCTGGTGCAGATGTTCGTCGTCTACTATGGCCTGCCGGACCTCGGCATCTCGCTGGACCCGACCAGCGCGGGCATCCTGACCCTCACGGCCAACGCCGGCGCCTACCTCTCGGAAAGCATGCGCGGCGCGATCCTGGGCATCAGCCGCGGGCAATGGAGCGCGGCGCACAGCCTCGGGCTGAGCCACCTGCAGACGCTGCGTTACATCGTCTGCCCGCAGGCCTTGCGGCTGGCCGTGCCGAGCCTCGGCAACACGCTCATCAGCCTGATCAAGGACACCTCGCTGGTGTCGGTCATCACCGTGACCGAGTTGCTGAGATCGTCGCAGGAGATCATTGCCTCCACGTTCCAGCCGCTTCCCTTGTACCTGTCGGTGGCAGCCATCTACTGGCTGCTCAGCACGGGACTGTCGTGGGTGCAGCGGCGCATCGAGGCGCGGCTGACGCTGCGCGTGACACGCTGATCTCGCGCTCCGCCAAAGCACTACAACCACAAACTGCAAGCAGGAGACAAGACAATGATTGCCCTCGAAGGCGTATCGAAATGGTACGGTCAGTTCAAGGTGCTGGATGCATGCAGCACGCGTGTGGAGAAAGGCGAGGTCGTGGTCATCTGCGGCCCGTCGGGGTCCGGCAAGTCAACGCTGATCAAGACGGTGAACGGGCTGGAATCGTTCCAGCAGGGCCGGATCAGCGTGGACGGCGTCAGCGTCGGGGATCCGAAGATCAACCTTGCGCAGTTGCGCTCGCGGGTCGGCATGGTGTTCCAGCATTTCGAGCTGTTCCCGCACCTGAGCATTCTCGACAACCTTTCGCTGGCGCAGGTCAAGGTACTGAAGCGCGGCAAGGACGAGGCCCGCGAGAAGGGCTTGAGGCTGCTGGAGCGCGTCGGCCTGAAAACGCATGCCGCCAAGTTCCCCGCGCAGCTTTCCGGCGGACAGCAACAGCGCGTTGCCATCGCACGCGCCTTGTCGATGGATCCTGTCGCCATGCTGTTCGATGAACCCACATCGGCACTCGACCCGGAAATGATCAACGAGGTGCTCGACGTCATGACGGGACTCGCTCGCGAAGGCATGACGATGATCTGCGTCACCCACGAAATGGGGTTCGCGAAGAAGGTTGCCAACCGCGTGATCTTCATGGATAGCGGCGCCATCGTCGAGGACACAGGCAAGGAAGCCTTTTTCGGCGATCCCAAGTCAGCCCGTGCAAAGGAGTTCCTGGCGAAGATCCTGCACTGATGCAGGCGTGCTGGCTGGCATGAAGACGGAAGTCGGGGAGTCGCTCCCCTGGCGGCATCCGCCTTGCCTGGTTTACCTCCCCAGAGTCCAAACCCATGAAAATCTCGGATCGCATTGCTTCATTTTCACGCCTCGAACTGGTTGGCGCGGCCACACCCCTGCAGAAGCTCGAGCGCTTGTCCGGCATGCTCGGTCGCGATGTCTATATCAAGCGCGATGACACCACGCCACTCGCTTTTGGCGGGAACAAGCTGCGCAAGCTTGAATTCCTGGCGGCCGATGCCTTGCGCCACGGTGCCGATACGCTAGTGACTGCCGGCGCGATTCAGTCGAATCATGTCCGGCAGACAGCCGCCGTCGCAGCCCGTCTCGGACTGCGCTGCCACGCGTTGCTGGAAAATCCCACTGGCACCACCGACGCCGACTACCTGCACAGCGGCAACCGCCTGCTGCTCGACCTGTTCGACGCGCACGCTGAGCCGGTTGCTACGCTCGACAACGCCGACGCACAGCTGCAAGCGCTGGCTGAACGGCTGCGTAGCGACGGGTACAAGCCCTACATCGTCCCGATCGGCGGATCCAATCCGCTTGGCGCATTGGGATATGTACAGGCCGGCCTGGAACTCGCGCAGCAAGCCGAAGCGATGGGCATTTCATTCTCTGCCGTCGTGCTGGCGTCCGGGAGTGCCGGAACCCACGGGGGGCTTGCGCTGGCACTGGCCCATGCCATGCCCGATGCACAAGTCATCGGCATCACCGTCTCGCGAACTGTCGCGGCACAGGCACCCAAGGTGGCGGGCCTGATCGACGGAACGGCGGATTTGCTCGGCATCGAAGTGCCAGCGGATCTTCGGCTCGAACTGTGGGACGAATACTTCCTGCCCCGCTATGGTGAACCCAACCAGGCTGCGCTCGATGCCATCGGCCTGCTGGCCCGCACGGAGGGCGTGCTGCTCGACCCTGTCTATACGGCGAAAGCGATGGCCGGCTTGCTCGACGGCGTGATGCGCAAACGCTTCGATGGCGACGGTCCGCTGCTGTTCCTGCATACCGGCGGCGCTCCGGCGCTGTTCGCCTATCGCGACGCGCTCCAGGCGGCCCCACTCTAGCCGCCCGCCTGCGTATCAGACATCCCGGCGGCACTTGCAATACCGATGCCGCATCGAACATCCATGGAGATCCTATGAAGGAAAGCACCCAACTCGTTTGTGCCGGCCGCCACCCGGAGCGCTTTGGCGGCGTAGTGAACACCCCGATCTTCCGGGCATCGACCATCCTCGCGGGGTCGATGGCCGAATGGGAAGAGATGAAGCGCGCGCGCGCCGCGGAAGAACCCGGGGCCACTACCTATGGCCGCTATGGCACACCCACGACCCATGCGTTCGAAGAAGCCATGGCCGCCCTCGAAGGTGGACACCGATCGCTGGTCTTTCCTTCGGGCCTTGCCGCGATCAGTACGGCGCTGACCGCCCTGCTGTCGGCAGGCGACCATGTCCTCGTGAGCGACAGCGCCTATTCGCCGACACGCGCCTTCCTGGAGCGCGTCATGGCGCGCTTCGGCGTCGAAGTCGAGACTTATGATCCTGTTGACGGCAAGCCGATCGAGGCCCTGTTCCGGCCCAATACCCGCGTCGTCTATGTGGAATCGCCCGGCTCCGAGACCCTCGACATCCAGGATATACCCGCCATCTCCGCGGCGGCGCACAAGCACGGCGCTTATGTCGTCATGGATAACACCTGGGGGACGCCACTCTATTTCAAGCCATTCGCGCACGGCGTCGACGTCTCGATCCACGCCGCCACGAAATACATCGTGGGCCATTCCGACGCCATGCTCGGCGTGGTGACCTGCAATCGGGACACCTGGCCCCTGGTCAAGCAGACGACGCATGACCTGGGGCAGACTGCCGGCCCGGATGACATCTATCTGGCCCTGCGCGGCCTGCGTACCCTGGCCGTCAGATTGCAGCGTCACTGGCAATCCGGGCTGCACGTCGCGCAATGGCTGGAGCGTCAGCCGCAGGTCGAGGCGGTCCTGCATCCCGCATTGCCATCCCACCCGGGACATGCACTATGGAAGCGCGACTTTACCGGCGCCTGCGGCCTCTTCTCGGCGGTGCTGCGCACGAATTCGAAGGCGTCGCTCGCGGCCTTCATCGACGCGCTCGATCATTTCGGACTCGGTGTTTCCTGGGGTGGCTATGAAAGCCTCGCGATCCCGTTCACCCCGGGCAAGGGATGCACCGGCTCACGCTGGCCCTACCAGGGACAGGCAGTGCGTCTGCATGTGGGACTTGAGGACCCGCAGGACCTGATCGACGATCTCCAACGGGGTCTGCTGGCGCTCACCGTGCATGAGTCCCTGACGGAAAATGAAGACGTGGGCTCCGAGCCGATCGGCGCGACCTGACCTGCCCTGTTCACCCGCGCATGCGCAGCAGGTCAGTGTAGGAGACCAGCTTGCGCTTCTCCTTGGCAAGCGTCTTTCGTTTTGACGCCGCACGGGCGGGCTGCCCGCGTTCGAACTTGGCGGCAGCGCGTTCGTCCTCCCGTGCGTAGGTCCGCTCGCTCTTCGCATTGGCCTTCAGGCGATCAGCCTCCAGCCGCGCGGCAACACGCTCCTCGCGGGCGATATCGCGCGCGGCCGACAGGATTTCCGCCTTGAGCAGTTCGCGCCTTTGCTTCGCAGCGGCGCGGGCAGCCCGCAGCTGCTCCTTGCGCTGCCGCAGCCACTCCTGCCTGCTGACCGGCGCGGGCCTGGCCTCTGGCGGCACGCTCAGGCGCAAGGCCCGGCTGATCGCCACCTTCTCGGCCAGCAGCGTATGCCGCGTATTCTGTTTCGCATCACCCACGCTGCGTCATTCTCCAGACAGCAAATAAGTGGCGCCCAGCTATCACCAGTTGAAGTCTGTGAGCGCATTCCGGCAACCTTACCATGAGGTTCTGTAGCGCGCTCCGGTGAGGTGGGCCGAAGCCCATATCCTTGCCCCGCAGGCGCTCCTCCGACGGGACGGCCTGCCCGGTGGCGCTGAACCGAGGCGCGCAGCGCTACGGCATCGGAGCCGGCGCTTCCGGGCGCTGCCCGAGATTCCGTTCGATTTCCCTGACGGTATCCAGAAGCTTCGGGCGGATCTCCTCGTGCAGGCGTGCAACGGGAAAATAGCCCGCTGCCCCCGCCACGCTGATTGTCATCAAGGGCAGCCCCCTGCCCGGCCATAGTGGCGTGGCAATACCATGGACCTCCCTGATCCAGTTGCCGGCCGAGGTCGCGCATCCCGTGGCGCGATATTCCTCGATCGCCTTCAGGATGCCGCGCTCGGTGTGCGGCCAGTTGCCCTGATCCAGGTCCCGGATGCGTTCCATGAGGTCGGCCCTCTCGCTCGCAGGCAGCGCTGCCAGCAAAGCCATCCCCGACGCGCTGGTTCCCAGTGGAATGCGGGACCCGACATCGAGGCTGAGGGTGACGATCGACGTGCTGCGGCAGCACTCGAGATACAGCATCGAGAGCCGGTCGCGCGTCGTCAGCGCCACGACAGCGCCGGTTTCGGCTGCCAATGACCTCAGGTACGGTCGTGCCACCTGCCGCACGTCAAGATTGACCAGCATGGAACTGCCCAGCGCGGCCGTCGCCGTGCCAAGCCGGTACTTTCCGCTGTCCGGAACGAGATGCAGATAGCCGAGCTTCGTCAGGGTATAGGTGAGCCGGGTGACGGTCGATTTCGGCAGCCCGCAGCGCATGGCAATCTCGTGGTTGGCAAGGAAGCTGTCCTCGCTGCGAAAACAGCTGAGTACCTCAAGGCCCCGCGCCAGCGCCGTGACGAAATGCCGGTCCTGACTCTCGTCGCCCCGGGCCTCTTGCTCGGCGTCGTTGACGTCCGTGGCCAATGCGCGGCTCAACTCCTCTTGCTTCAATTCTGTTGCCATGCTGATTTTCCTTGCGCGATTGCCTCGCACGCTTGCGGCCGCTTCTACATATCACCCTTGGGCGGTTTTCCGTTGGGTGCCGCGGAAGCCGAACCAGCGCTCGGATCACTCGCTGCTCCAATGAACCGCTATGCAGTCTACAAGCTCGATATGCAGTCCGCAAGATGACAAATCTGCCGGTATCTTAAGAGCTCCTCGTTGACACTCGCAAAGGTGAAATCCATACTGACCCGCAATGCAGTTTGTTATTCCGCAGAATATTTACAAGGAGACACCATGAGTGAAAAAATGGCCATCCTCGTCGTCGGCGCAGGCGATGCGACGGGCGGCGCCATTGCCCGCCGCTTTGCACGCGAGGGATATATCGCGTGCGTCACAAGGCGTAATGCCGACAAGCTCGCGCCCCTGGTCGCCCAGATCGAAGCCGAAGGCGGCGTCGCCCATGCTTTCGGCTCGGACGCGCGCAAGGAAGAGGAAATGACGGCGCTGGTGCAGAACATCGAGGCGAACATCGCGCCGATCGAGATTGCGGTCTTCAACATCGGTGCCAATGTCCGCTTCGACGTCCTGGAAACGACCGCTCGCGTCTACTACAAGGTCTGGGAAATGGCGTGCTTTGCCGGCTTCCTGATGGGACGCGAGACGGCAAAGGTAATGGCACCCCGCGGCCGCGGCTCCATCTTCTTCACCGGTGCGACGGCCAGCCTGCGCGGCCGGGCGGGCTTCTCCGCGTTTGCAGGGGCCAAGCACGGACTGCGCGCGCTGGCGCAATCCATGGCCAAGGAACTTGGCCCCAAGGGCATTCACGTGGCCCATCCCATCATCGATGGCGCCATCGATACCGAGTTTATCCGCGAGACCTTCCCCGAGCGCTACGCCCTGAAGGATCGCGACGGCATTCTCAATCCCGAGCACATCGCCGACACCTACTGGATGCTGCACCAGCAACCGCGCGACGCGTGGACCCACGAACTCGACCTGCGCCCCTGGATCGAGGCCTGGTAATGCGTTGTGACTGGTTGAAGAACGCCACACTGGAGTGACATCAAATGAATACCCCCGTCGTGCAGTTCCACTTTGATTTTGGCAGCCCCAATTCGTACCTCTCTCACAAGGTCATCCCGTCCATCGAGCAGCGCACCGGGGTGAAGTTCGAGTATGTGCCAGTCCTTCTGGGAGGCCTGTTCCGGCTGACGGGCAACCGCTCGCCAGGTGAAGCCTTCGCGGGCATCAAGAACAAGCCGGAGTACGGTCAGCTGGAAATCACGCGCTTTGTCACGAAGCACGGACTCACTGCTTACGGGTTCAACCCGCATTTTCCCGTCAACACCCTGCAAATCATGCGTGGCGCGGTCGCGGCCCGGTTCGAGGGCTGCTTCGAGCGCTATGTCGATGCGGTGTTCTCGGCGATGTGGGAACAGGAAAAGAAGATGGACGATCCTGCAACGATCGCAACCGTGCTGCGCGAGGCCGGCCTCGATGCCGAGCGCCTGCTTGGACGGATAAGCGATCCGGAAATCAAGGAAATGCTGCTAAAGAACACACAAGCATCATTCGAGCGCGGCGCCTTCGGCTCGCCAACCTTCTTCGTCAATGACGAGATCTATTTTGGGAAAGACCGCTTGCGCGACGTCGAAGAAGAAATCGAGCGGATCAAGTCAGCGTAGCGTCAAAACTGCGCGAGCCGCCGCCCCAAAGCAAAAACCCCTCGCAGCACACGCTGTCGAGGGGTTTTGCATTGTAAGAGCCTGGCGATGACCTACTTTCACACGGGTAATCCGC
>NZ_JBYOJR010000060.1:0-21914 GCF_057798915.1 Cupriavidus sp. 22TCCZM01-5 | reverse complement strand
CTGAGCACCCAGGCCGCAGGCAAACCGCGCCGCAGCGAAGCAGAGAAACCGAACCGTTGGCACTGGCGACGATGATGCCCGTCGCAAACCGACTAGGACCTGCGCGCAGCGCAGCCGAAGGCGTCCCACCACTGACGCTATTGGAACGCTGTACCCGAGCCCTACATGGGGATCGTACAAGAGCCGGTTATCGCAGGCACTGGTTCTGAATCACTATGCGTAGCAGGGTCGAACGGGCAACCAGGCATCGCGAGACCAAAGCCGCTCGAAAACAAGAAGCGCATCGTTGATGGCCAGCCGCCAGGCGACGCGCTTTTCTGCTTACTCTTTTGTCGCTCGGACAAAAGAGTAAGTCGCCGGCTACGCCGGCAAGCAAGAAATGAAATCGCATCAGGCCGCTTCAGCCAGCTCCTTGGCATCGAGCTTGCGCACGCCCGGCAGCTCGCACGCTGCCACCGCGCTGGCCAGCGCCTCCATGGCAGGCAGGCGGGTAAAGCTCTTGCGCCAGGCCAGCACCACGCGGCGGTCCGGCACCGGGTCGGCGAACGGCACGTAGGCCAGCATATCGCCCTTGGCCTTCATGTCCGGCACCGACGTGCGAGGCAGCACGGTAATGCCGACGCCGCTGGCGACCATATGCCGGATGGTTTCGAGCGACGAACCTTCAAACGTCTTCTGGATGCCGTCCGATGCCTGCGAGAAGCGCGACAGCTCCGGGCAGACACCGAGCACATGGTCGCGGAAGCAATGGCCGCTGCCGAGCAGCAGCATGGTCTGCCGCTTCAGCTCGTCCGGATCGACATGGCTGGCTTCGGCGAGCTGGTGCCCGCGCGGCACCGCCACGACAAAGGGCTCGTCATAGAGCGGGCGCACCGTGAGGCCCGAATCGGCGAACGGCTCGGCCATGATGGCGCAGTCGATCTCGCCCTGCTTGAGCAGCTCGATCAGCTTGACCGTGTAGTTCTCCTGCAGCATCAGCGGCATCTGCGGCACGGCGCCGATCATCTGCTTGACCAGCGACGGCAGCAGGTAGGGCCCGATGGTGTAGATCACGCCCACGCGCAGCGGGCCGGCCAGCGGGTCCTTGCCCTGCTTGGCGATCTCGCGGATGGCCATGGTCTGTTCGAGCACGCGCTGGGCCTGGGCCACGATCTGCTCGCCCACCGAGGTCACGGAGACCTCCGAGGTGCCGCGCTCGAAGATCTGCACGTTGAGTTCGTCTTCCAGCTTCTTGATCGCCACCGACAAGGTGGGCTGCGACACGAAGCAGGCCTCGGCAGCACGGCCGAAATGGCGCTCCCGCGCCACGGCGACGATGTACTTCAGTTCGGTGAGCGTCATGACTAATCAATTTGCGGTAGGCGATAGATTTTACCTTCGATTCCGGAATCTGTCAGATCGCCGCGTGAATGCGGCGCATAGGGCACCAAAAAACGAAGATCGCCCTGCTGGTCAGGCTTTCAGGTAGTGCTCGCGGCCACCCAGCCAACGCGACAGATGGGCCTCCACGGCCTCCGGAAATTGCGTCAGCATGAGCTGCGCGGCTTCCTGCGCGTACTCGACCAGCCACGCGTCGGTGTTCAGGTCGGCAAAACGCAGCATGGCTTCGCCCGACTGGCGCGCGCCGAGGAATTCGCCGGGTCCGCGGATCTCCAGGTCGCGCCGCGCGATCTCGAAGCCGTCGGTGGTCTCGCGCATGGTCGCCAGCCGTTCGCGCGCGGTGGGCGATAGCGGCGCCTGGTACATCAGCAGGCAGACCGACTCGGCGGTGCCCCGCCCCACCCGGCCGCGCAACTGGTGAAGCTGTGCCAGGCCAAAGCGCTCGGCATGTTCGATCACCATCAGCGAGGCATTGGGCACGTCCACGCCCACTTCGATCACCGTGGTGGCCACCAGCACCTGCAGGCGGTTGGCGCTGAAGTCGTCCATCACGGACGCCTTCTCGGCCGGCGGCAGGCGGCCGTGGACCAGGCCGACGCGCAGGTCCGGCAACGCGGCAACCAGCGTTTCATAGGTCTCCACGGCAGTCTGGAGCTGCAGCGCCTCGCTTTCCTCGATCAGCGGGCAGACCCAGTAGACCTGCCGGCCCTCGGCTGCCGCATGGTGGATGCGCCCGATCACCTCGTCGCGGCGCTCGTCGTTGACCAGGCGCGTGACGATCGGCGTGCGGCCCGGCGGCAGTTCGTCGATCACCGATACATCGAGGTCCGCGTAATAGGTCATGGCCAGCGTGCGCGGGATCGGCGTGGCCGACATCATGAGCTGGTGCGGGACCGTATCCGGCGCGGGCTGGGCGGGCTCCGCGCCGCGGGCCTTGCCGCGCAGCGCCAGGCGCTGCGCCACGCCGAAGCGATGCTGCTCGTCCACCACCGACAGGCCCAGCCGCGCGAAGCGCACAGTGTCCTGGATCAGCGCATGCGTGCCGATGGCAAGCCGGGCCTCGCCCGATTCCACGCGCGCCACGGCCTCGCGCTTTTCGCGTGCCTTGAGGCTGCCGGCCAGCCACACCACCGGCACGCCGAGCGGCTCCAGCCACGCCGACAGCTTGCGGTAGTGCTGCTCGGCCAGGATTTCGGTCGGCGCCATGATCGCGGCCTGGTAGCCGGCGTCGATGGCCTGGCACGCGGCCAGCGCCGCCACGATGGTCTTGCCGCTGCCCACATCGCCCTGCAGCAGCCGGTGCATCGGATGCTGCGCGGTCATGTCGGCCGCGATCTCCTCGACCACGCGCTGCTGCGCGCCGGTCAGGCGGAACGGCAGCGCCGCCAGGAACCGCGTCAGCAGGCCGCCATCATGCCGGGGCATCGATGGCGCATTCTTCTCGCGCCGGGCCTCATGCGCGCGTCGCAACGAGATCTGCTGCGCCAGCAGTTCGTCGAACTTGATGCGCTGCCAGGCCGGATGCGAGCGGTCGGCCAGCGCCGCCTCGCTCTCCTGCGGCGGCGGCGTATGCAGCAGGCGCAGGCATTCGGCGAGCGGGCGCAGCTTCAGCTTCGCGAGCGGGCCCTTCAGCACGGCCGCTGGCAGCGTCTCGGGCATGGGCGTGCGCGACAGCGCGCCGGAGATCGCCTTGCGCAGGTAGGCCTGCGAAATGCCGGCCGTGGCCGGGTAGACCGGCGTGAGGCGGTCCGGCAAGGGCTCGTCGGGCACCACCGGGCGCACCGTCGGGTGCACCATCTCGGCACCGAAGAAGCCGCCGCGCACTTCGCCGCGCACGCGCAGGCGCACGCCTTCCTCCATCTGCTTGGTCTGGCTGCCGTAGAAATTCAGGAAACGCAGCGTCAGTTCGCCGCTGTCGTCGGCGATCTTCACGACGAGCTGGCGGCGCGGGCGGAAGGTGACCTCGTTGGAAATGACCTCGCCCTCGACCTGCGCGGGCTGGCCGAGCCCGGCGCGGCGGATCGCTTCGGCGATCGGCATCAGCGTGGTCTCGTCCTCGTAGCGCATCGGCAGGTGCAGCACCAGGTCGACGCTGCGCCGCAGGCCCATCTTGGCCAGCCGCGCGACCGCGGACGATGGCTTGCCGTCCTTGCCCGCGGCCTTGCCCGCCGCCTTGCCTTTTGCGGACGGCGCTGAGTCAGGGGCTTCGGCTTTGTCCTGGGTCGGTTCGGTGGCGGTTCCGGGCATCGGCAGTCGGGCAGGCGGAGAAATATGGGGTATCACACAGGGCCGGGCGGCGCCTGGCGCCCAAGCCTTACAATATCGGATTCGCCGATTGTACCTATCCCGGTTGCCGCCTTTGGTGGCGCCAAGCCGGGGCCTTGCCGTTTCTCCATGTTGACGCTGTCCGATTTCGATTTCCCGCTGCCGCCCGAACTGATTGCACAGAGCGCCCTGCCCGACCGCAGCGCCAGCCGGCTGCTGGTGGTCGAGCGCCTGGCACCGGGCGAGCAGCCGGATGCCATCCGCATGGTCGACCGCGCCTTCAGCGACATCATCGAATACCTCCGCCCCGAAGACCTGCTGGTCTTCAATGACACGCGCGTGATCAAGGCGCGCTTCTTCGGCCACAAGCCCAGCGGCGGCAAGATCGAAGTGCTGGTCGAGCGCGTGCTCGATACGCACACCGTGCTGGCCCAGGTGCGCGCGTCCAAGACGCCCGCGGAGGGCAGCAAGCTGCACCTGGCCGAGGACGCTTTTGCCGTCACTGTGGGCCCGCGCGTCGACCAGTTCTTCACGCTGCGCTTCCCGGCACCGGCGCTGGACCTGATCGAGCAATATGGCCGCCTGCCGCTGCCGCCCTACATCACGCACGATCCGGACGCCTACGACGAAACCCGCTACCAGACCGTCTACGCGCGCAACCCCGGCGCCGTGGCCGCACCAACCGCCGGCCTGCATTTCGACGATGCGTTGTTTGCGCGGCTCGACGCCGCCGGCGTGCGCCGCGCGTTCCTGACGCTGCACGTGGGCGCCGGCACCTTCCAGCCCGTGCGCACCGAGAATATCGCCGAACACAAGATGCACTCGGAGTGGTACGCGATTTCGCCGGAACTGGCCGCGGCCGTGCGCGAAACGCGCGCGCGCGGCGGCCGCGTCATTGCCGTGGGCACGACCTCGCTGCGCGCGCTGGAGTCCGCCGCGAATGCCGATGGCACGCTGGACGCCGGCAGCGGCGACACCGACATCTTTATTACGCCTGGCTACCAGTTCCGGCTGGTCGATGCCCTGATCACCAACTTCCACCTGCCCAAGTCGACGCTGCTGATGCTGGTGTCGGCGCTGGCCGGCGTGCAAGCCATTCGCGCCGCCTACCGCCACGCGGTCGAGGCGCGCTACCGTTTCTTCAGCTACGGCGACGCGATGTTCCTGACCCGCCAGTGATCACCGCAGACCAGCGCCAGCCCTGAAGCCAGAACCGAATTCCGCCATGCTCAACTTCGAACTCCTCACCACCGACGGCAACGCGCGCCGCGGCCGCGTCACCCTGAACCACGGCGTGGTCGAAACGCCCATCTTCATGCCGGTCGGCACCTATGGCTCGGTCAAGGCCATGTCGCCGCTGGAGCTGAACGAGATCGGCGCGCAGATCATCCTGGGCAACACCTTCCACCTGTGGCTGCGCCCGGGACTGGACGTGGTGAACAGCCATGAAGGCCTGCACCGCTTCATCGGCTGGGACAAGCCGATCCTGACCGATTCCGGCGGCTTCCAGGTGTTTTCACTGGGCGACCTGCGCAAGATCACCGAAGACGGCGTCACGTTCGCGTCGCCGGTGAATGGCGACAAGCTGTTCCTGTCGCCCGAGATCTCGATGCAGATCCAGCGCACGCTGAACTCGGACATCGTCATGCAGTTCGACGAATGCACGCCGTACGAGATCGAAGGCCGCCCCGCCACGCACGAAGAGGCCGCCAGGTCGATGCGCATGAGCCTGCGCTGGGCCAAGCGCTCGCGCGACGAATTCGAGCGCCTGGCCAACCCGAATGCGCTGTTCGGCATCGTCCAGGGCGGTATGTTCGAGGACCTGCGCGACGAATCGCTGGCCGGCCTGTCCGAGCTGGATTTCCACGGCTTCGCCATCGGCGGCCTGTCGGTGGGCGAGCCCAAGGAAGACATGATGCGCGTGCTCGAGCATGTGGCGCCGCGCCTGCCGGCGAACAAGCCGCACTACCTGATGGGCGTGGGCACGCCTGAAGACCTGGTAGCCGGCGTGGCCGCCGGGGTCGACATGTTCGACTGCGTGATGCCGACCCGCAACGCGCGCAATGGCTGGCTCTTCACGCGCTACGGCGACGTCAAGATCAGGAACGCCGCGCACCGCAACGACCCGCGCCCGCTCGACGAAGGCTGCGCCTGCTACACCTGCCGCAACTTCTCGCGCGCCTACCTGCACCACCTGCACCGCGTCGGCGAGATCCTGGGCGCGCGCCTGAATACCATCCACAACCTGCACTACTACCTGCAGCTGATGCGCGAAATGCGCGAGGCGATCGAACAACACCGCTTCAGCGACTTCCGCCGCCAGTTCGCCAGCGACCGCGCGCGCGGCACGCGCTGAGCCGCGAACTTTCCTGCGCGGCACGGTCGAATACCGCAGTCGCGCCGGGTCTGGCGCGCATCCACGCCAAGTCGTTCCGAACGCACCCCGAACAAACCCGAATTCCCGCCCCAGAATGCCGGGGCGTGCCTTGCACGGGTGATAGAATGGTCGATTACTTGAATGACTTTTGTGACGGAGAATCAACGTGCTGATTTCTAACGCATTCGCCCAGACCGCCGGTGCCGGCGGCGCAGCGGGTGGCCTGATGAGCTTCCTGCCCATCATCCTGATGTTCGCGGTGCTGTGGTTCATCATGATCCGCCCGCAGATGAAGCGCCAGAAGGAAGCCAAGGCCATGCTGGAAGCCCTTGCCAAGAACGACGAAGTCGTCACGGCCGGCGGCATCCTGGGCAAGGTGACCAAGGTGACCGATCAGTACGTCAGCCTGGAAATCGCCGCAGGCACTGAAGTCACCGTGCAGAAGAACGCCGTGACCACGGTGCTGCCGAAGGGCTCGCTGAAGTCGCTCTGATCCGTTCGCGACCCTGCCCTTTGTCTTTTCCGGCATGCCCGCTTGCGCATGCCCTGGCAGCCGCCTGATCAGCCCGTGGGCCCGCAAAGCGGCCTTTCGTGGCGGCCAGGCGGCTGTTTGCCAACCGGTCCGGCCCTGCCGGCGTGCCCCTGAGGCGCCCGGCGGACCCGCCAACCGCTGAATGACTGGCCAGAGATGAATCGTTATCCGCTTTGGAAATATCTCGTGATCCTGGTGGCCCTGGCCATCGGCATCACCTATACCTTGCCGAACTTCTTCGGCGAGGCGCCTGCCGTGCAGGTCTCCTCGGGCAAGGCCACGGTCAAGGTGGACCTCTCCATGCAGAAGCATGTGGAAGAGATCCTGGCCCAGAACCAGCTCCAGCCTGACGGCATTTTCTTCGATGTTTCCGGCCAGTCCGGCTCGGTCAAGGCGCGCTTCCGCACCGCCGACGACCAGCTCAAGGCCAAGGACGTCCTGACGCGCGCGCTCAACCCCGACGTGAACGACCCGACCTACGTGGTCGCGCTGAACCTGCTCTCGGGCTCGCCGCGCTGGCTGACCGCGATGCACGCGCTGCCGATGTACCTGGGCCTGGACCTGCGCGGCGGCGTGCACTTCCTGCTGCAGGTGGACATGAAGGGCGCCGTCGACAAGAAGCTCGACAGCCTCTCGGGTGATGCCCGCACCCTGCTGCGCGACAAGAACGTGCGCCACGGCGGCATCGACCGCGACGGCGACAAGCTGACCGTGCGCCTCAACAACGCCGACGACGCCAACCGCGCGCGCGGCATCCTGGCCGACAACCTGCGCGAGCTGGCCTTCGCCATGGACGGCAACAACGTGGTCGGCACTTTCACCGAGGCCGCCCGCAAGGCCGTGCAGGACGCCGCCGTCAAGCAGAACATCACCACCCTGCACAACCGCGTGAACGAGCTTGGCGTGGCCGAGCCCGTGATCCAGCAGCAAGGCGCCGACCGCATCGTGGTGCAGCTGCCCGGCGTGCAGGACACCGCCAAGGCCAAGGACATCATCGGCCGTACCGCCACGCTGGAAGCGCGCCTGGCCGATCCCGACGCCCCGCGCAACCCGCGCCCGGGCGACCCGGTTCCGTTTGGCGACGAACTGTTCACGCAAGGCAACGGCGCCCCGGTGATCCTGCGCAAGCAGGTGATCTTCACCGGCGACCGCATCGAAAGCGCCTCGGCCGGCTTCGACCAGAACCAGCGCCCGTCGGTCAACATCAAGCTCGACGCACAAGGCGGCCGCGTGCTGCGCGACGTCTCGCGCGAGAACATCGGCAAGCCGATGGGCATCGTGCTGTTCGAGAAGGGCAAGGGTGAAGTGCTGACCGTGGCGACGATCCAGTCGGAACTCGGCTCGAGCTTCCAGATCACCGGCTCCTACTCGACCGAGGCCGCCAACGACCTGGCGCTGCTGCTGCGCGCCGGCTCGCTGGCCGCGCCGATGGAGATCATCGAGGAACGCACCATCGGCCCGTCGCTGGGCGCGGACAACATCAAGAAGGGCTTTGACTCGGTGGCCTATGGCTTCGGCGCCATCGCCGTGTTCATGGTCCTGTACTACATGCTGTTCGGCGTATTCTCGGTCGCCGCGCTGGGCATCAACCTGCTGCTGCTGATCGCGGTGCTGTCGATGCTGCAGGCCACGCTGACGCTGCCGGGCATTGCCGCTATCGCGCTGGTGCTGGGCATGGCCATCGACGCCAACGTGCTGATCAACGAGCGCATCCGCGAGGAACTGCGCGGCGGGGCCTCGCCGCAGATGGCCATCGCCGTCGGCTTCGAGCGCGCCTGGGCCACCATCCTGGACTCCAACGTCACCACGCTGATCGCGGGCCTGGCGCTGCTGGCCTTCGGCTCGGGCCCGGTGCGCGGCTTTGCCGTGGTGCACTGCCTGGGCATCCTGACCTCGATGTTCTCGGCGGTGTTCTTCAACCGTGGCCTGGTCAACCTCTGGTACGGCCGCAAGAAGAAGCTGCAGAGCGTGGCCATCGGCCAGATCTGGAAGCCGGGTGCGGACACCCCGGTCGCCAAGTAAGCACGGATTCATCAGGACAACATCATGGAATTTTTCCGCATCCGGCGCGACATTCCGTTCATGAAGCACGCGTTGGTCTTCAACGTGGTCTCCTTCCTGACGTTTGCCGCCGCCGTATTCTTCCTGTGGCACAAGGGCCTGCACCTGTCGATCGAGTTCACCGGCGGTACGGTGATGGAGGTCAACTACCAGCAGGCGGCCGACCTGGAGAAGATCCGCGGCCAGGTCGGACAGCTGGGCTACCACGACATCCAGGTGCAGAACTTCGGCACCTCGCGCGACGTCATGATCCGCCTGCCGCTGCAGAAGGGCCCGGACGGCAAGCAGGTGACTTCCGCCCAGCAGAGCGAGCAGGTCATGGGCGCGCTGCAGGCTGCCGCGCCTGACGTCAAGCTGCAACGCGTGGAGTTCGTCGGCCCGCAGGTCGGCAAGGAACTGGCGACCGACGGCCTGCTGGCGCTGCTGTGCGTGGTGATCGGCATCGTGATCTACCTGTCGTTCCGCTTCGAGTGGAAGTTCGCGGTGGCGGGCATCATCGCCAACCTGCACGACGTGGTGATCATCCTGGGCTTCTTCGCGTTCTTCCAGTGGGAATTCTCGCTGTCGGTGCTGGCGGCCATCCTGGCGGTGCTCGGCTACTCGGTGAACGAGTCGGTGGTGATCTTCGACCGGATCCGCGAAGCCTTCCGCAAGTACCGCAAGATGACCACGCACGAGGTCATCGACCACGCGATCACCAGCACGATGTCGCGGACCATCATCACTCACGGCTCGACCGAAATGATGGTGCTGTCGATGTTCTTCTTCGGCGGCCCCACCCTGCACTACTTCGCACTGGCGCTGACGGTCGGTATCCTGTTCGGTATCTACTCGTCGGTGTTCGTTGCCGCAGCGCTGGCCATGTGGTTCGGCGTCAAGCGCGAAGACCTGGTCAAGGGCGAGAAGAAGGCAGGCGGCACGGACCGCGACGACCCCAACTACGGCGCGCAGGCCTGAGCCTGAAGCCCCCGAGCAAAAAAAAGCGCACCCTGTGGTGCGCTTTTTTGTTGCCCGTGGGAATGGCTACCCGATCAAGACCGCCGCTCAGGCCTGCTCCGAAAACCGCTCGATCCAGATCGCCAGGCGGTCCGTCGAAAAGCTGGCCGCGCGCTCGCCGGCGCGGCAGGCAATGGTCTCACCTTCCCGCGCGCACTGCAGCGCGCCGCCGGCCTCTTCCAGCCACAGCAGGCAGGCCAGCCACGTCGCATGCTGCGCGGACACGGCTTCGCCCACCGGCCTGGCCAGGAATTCGCTGAGCGCGGATGGCGCCGTCCACACCACGGCATCGCCTTCGCGGCGCACCGTGCCATCGCCCAGCGCCTCGGTGATGATCGCCGCCGCGTCGGCGGCACCGCGCCCGGCATAGCGCGTGCGCAAGGCCGCCAACTGCGTGCCTACCGCATGGCCAAAGCCGCCACTGCGCTCGCTCTCGGCGCCCACCAGGTCGGCATAGTCGAGCCGTTGCCAGTCGGGCTCGGCATTGCGCGCGCCGGCCAGCTCGGTGGCGGCCAGGTAGGTTTCAACCGGCTGGAAGCGGCCCGGGCCGACCAGGCTCGCGCACAGCGCGTGGACCATGCCGATGCGCGTGGCCACGGTCTGGGTCTGCAGCACGCTCAGCTTCTCGCGCACGAGCTGGTCGCGCTCCTTGCGCAGGCCGGCCATTTCCAGCGCCTGCTTCAGCTCCATGCGCAGCGCGGTGATATCCCACGGCTTCTTGATATAGCGGTGGATCTGCCCCTGGTTGACGGCCTCGACGGTCTGGTCCAGCTCCGAGTAAGCCGTGGTCAGGATCCGCACGATATGGGGATAGCGTTCGCGCGCATGGCGCAGCAGCTCATTGCCGTACTCTCCGGGCATGCGCTGGTCGGACACCAGCACCGCCAGGCTGTCCGCGTGCGCTTCGAGCAGCGTCTTGCCCTCTTCCACCGAGCCGGCGGTCACCACAGGGGCCAGCGCGCCGATGGCGCGCTGGAAATATTTGACGGCTGTCGCCTCGTCGTCGACGAACAGAATCGCCGGGGGTGGTGCCTGGGTGGCAATCGGTTCGCTCATCGGTCACTCCTGTGCATTCGATTCTTGAAATTTGGGAAGTCCAGCGTCACCGTCGTGCCGGCCCCGGACGCTGAGGCGATCCGGATGCCGCCGCCGAACGACTGCATGACGCGGTTGCAGAAAATCATGCCGAGGCCGCTGCCGCCTGCCCCGGCGTGGGTGGTGACGGGGTCCACCAGTAGTCGTTCCATCACTTCGGGCGGAATCCCGGGCCCGTTGTCGCAGATGCGGATCTCCTGCCGCGGCTTCGCCACTACGATAAATCGCAGCAATGGCGCGCCGATGTCGCCGAGCGCGCGCAACGCGTTGCTCATGACCGAGGAGAGCACCAGTGCCACGCAATTGGGCAGCGTCTGCACGGGGAAGTCGCCATGCATCTCCACCTGTACCCAGTTGCGCTGGTCGCCGGTAAAGGGATAGGTGTCCAGCAGCGACGCGACCAGCGCACCCGCGCTCACCTCGGCGCCGGGCTCCTGCCGCGCCGGCGCGCTGCCTGCGCTGCTGCGCACGGATTGCAGGAACGACGACAGCACCGCCAGGCAATACTGGGCGTTGTCGTGCATCGCGCTGGCGGCCTGGCCGATCTCGCCCTGGCGCTGCGCGCTGTATTCCGCCGCCACGCGGCCTTCAATGCCACGTGCGAAATTGGCGATGGCCGCCAGCGGCGTGTTCAGTTCGTGGGCCAGGAAGGCGAGCGTCTCGTCGATGGCCATCAGCCGCTGCTGCCGCAGGGCCCGCTCGCGCGAACGCTCCACGGCCAGCCGCAGCACATTGCGCACGTCGCCGACGCTCAGCGGCTTTTCCAGGATGCGGAACACCTCGCCGCTGTTGACCGTCTGCAGCAGCACGTCCTTGTCGGCGTAAGCCGTGACGAGGATACGCACGACCTGCGGGAATTCCTCTGCCACCTGGCGCAGCAGGTCGCCGCCGTCGCGCCCTGGCATGCGGAAGTCGGTCACCAGGATGACCGTGCGCGCGCCCTCCGCGCGCAGCATGTCGATGGCTTGATCGGCACCGGTTGCGATCAGAACCTCATACTCGTTGCCGACGGCGCGCGCAAAGTACTTGCACGCCATCTCTTCATCGTCGACATAGAGCACAGTGGGCCGTGCCTGCTGGACTTCGCTCATGGCCGGGTCACTCCGCGCGCGGCAGGTCGAAGCTGAAGGCGGCCCACTGGCCGACTTCGCTTTCGGCATAGAGCTGGCCGCCGTGCCGCTCGATCACCGCATAGCTGATCGACAGGCCCAGGCCCAGTCCCTGCCCCACGTCGCGCGTCGTAAAGAAGGGTTCAAACACGCGCGCCAGGTGCTCCGGGGCGATGCCCGGGCCGTTGTCCTGCACGCGCACATGTAGCCGGCTCTCCACCCACCTGACCGTGGTATGGATCGCCGGTGCCGTCGTGCCTGCCTTGCGCATGGCCAGCGCGGCGTTGGAAAAAAGGTTGATCAGCACGCCGATGACGGCGGCTTCGTCGCCGAGCACCAGCGTGTCATCAGGCAGGTCGCGCGTCACCTTGACGCCGCGCAGTTCGTGGGCCGTCAGGCGGATGGAGGAATCGAGCGCCTTTTCGAACAGGAACGGCGTGCCCTCGACCTCGGCACCGGGCTTGCGGTAGGCAAAGGTCTTCAGGTCGGACACGATATGCTGGATGCGCTGCATCCCCTGCTTGGCATCGACCAGGCACTCCTCCAGCGACGGGTTCTCCTTGGCCTGCGGCTCTTCCATGGCCACCTCGATCGCCATCAGGCAGAAGTTGACCGGGTTGTTGACCTCGTGCAGCAGGCCGGCCGCGAGCGTACCGATCGCGGCCATCTTCTCCTGCTGCAGCATCTGGCCCTTGATGTCGACGAGCTTGCGGTTGATGACTTCCAGCTCGGCGTTCTTTTCTGCCACTTCGGCCTTGAGCCGGAACAGCATGAAACGCGCGCGCTCGTTGAAGAAGGTATAGACGCCGCTGGCCGCCGCGGCGAACAGCAGGAACAGCGAATTGACGATAAACGTGCCCATCGGCTCGATGCCGCCGGAATGCAGCAGGCAGGCCAGCGCATACAGCAGGTACGAGAGCATGCCGAACACCAGGTTCTGCCACAGCCCGAACGGCAGCGCGATGCCCGAGGCGAAGATCGCCAGGTTGAGCCCCACGTAGTACGGCGATTCCACGCCCTCGGTCTGCGAGATCATCCACGCGATCATGATCTGCGGCAGCAGCAGCCAGGTCAGCGTGAGCCAGGGCGCGAAACGCCGCCCGGCCGCGCTATAAAGCATGACCACCACGCCGGCGATCAGCAGCGACACCACCACGCGCGCGAGCCCGAAGACGAGTTGCTGCTGCGGGTACTGGCCGTAGTCCAGCCCGACCCCGAGCAGCACCAGCACGATGGCGGTATAGGCACCGCCGCGGCTGAACGCGAGGCGAAAATCCGCCAGTTCGGACTGGTAGCCCGCATATAGTTGGTTCGTACTCATGACCTGGTCCGGTGGTACTCCGCCGCGCCGGCTGGCTGGCGCGGAACGGTGTACGGTCAGTGCCTCATTGAATGGTCGCTTCGGCAAACACGTTGACGCCGGTGGCATCGACATAGACCCGGTGCTCGCGCGAATTATCGGGCAGCAGCGCCAGCATGCCCGGGTCGTCCCGATAGATCAGGTACCACTCCAGCAGGTGCTCCATGCCGAATTTCTCCGGATTGTCCGCATGCACGTTGGTGACAAGTACCTGCCCGCCGGGCCGGGTGCGCGACGCGAAGTACGACAGCAGTCGCGAACACACCTTGTCGGACAGGTAGTCGAAGAGGCCCGCGCAATAGACGGCATCGAATTCCCTGGCATCGAAATCGTCCGCAGCGATGCGCCGCTTGAGCAGTTCATGCACCGACTGGTGAACCATCTCCACCGAAACCTTGTGCCCGGCCTGCGCGGCGGCGCGCTCGATCGAGGCCTTGGTGTATTCGAGGGTCTCTTCGCTGAAGTCGACGAGCTGGAACGAGAGCATTTCCGGGCGTTCGTATTCGCGGACAAAGCGCTGGATTTCGAAGGCCGGGCCGCAACCCACGTTCAGCAAACGGAACGGGCGTCCGGCCACCGTAGCACGCTCGGCCTGCCGCTTCAGGAAGTCGATCAGCAGGTCGATGCGGTTGCGGTGGGCCGTGGCGACCGCCGCCTTGAGGAAGGCGGTGTTGACGATCTGGAAGTAGGTGGTGGGCCCCTGCTGCGGATCGCCCAGGATCTGGTTCACCATCTCGTAGTCACCAGCGTAGCCAAGCGGCTTGGTGAAGGTCCGGTAGACGAACGGCGCGCGCAGCAGCAGCGGGTGCAGCGCCGCCTGGGCGTAGGTGCGGTGCACCGGGGCGATCTCCGGATCGACGCGCTGCGCCTCTTCCTCGAGCCAGTCGAGATAGCGCTTGGTGCGGCCCATGATCGGCGTGGCGAGCTCGTAGAACACGTCCTCGCGCAGGCGGCCGTCGACCTTGGGCAGCGACTCGGTCAGGTCGACCTGCTCCACCCAGCGCGACACCTCTGACAGGAACGCGCGCATCTCGTTGACCACGATCTGGTAGTCGCGCCGGATGTTGAAGCGCGCGTCCCAGTCCTGCACGAACAGTTCGGCCTCGCGGGCGACCGACTTGGGCTCGTTGTTGAGGTCGCTGAGCTCGCGCCACTCGTCGATCAGCGTCAGCGACACCACCGCGGTCAGGCCGGTATTCACCAGGCTCATGACCACGGCCTTGCCAAGGTAGGCGTTCTTTGCCCCCATCCGGACACTGAGCTCGCTCAGCACCTCGCTGACCTGCACGATCGAATACGGATTGTAGATTTCCATCACCAGAGACTTTCTCTGGAGATTGATGATCGTGCCCCGCACCTGCTCACCCTGCGAGTTGCGGAAACTGACCACCGGATCGATTTGCGTTTTGGAATACACAGTATTGCGCCAGGGGGAAATCCGAGAAACGCTGCGGGCCATACAGGCTGGCAGATCGGCCGGGTACGGCGTGCAGGGGCGAGTGGGACGCGGAAAGGCTACCGGAACGGGGAACGACAGCGAAGGCTCATAGTAATGCGCAATTGCCTGAGTTTTGGCGCGAAGGCCAGCGTGCCCCGCAGGCGGGCGGGCGCCATTGCCTGCACCGGTGATGGTGAAATGCCGCGGACCATTGTACTGTGGCTGCCGCATGTCGTACAACCAAGTGCACGACTCGCCCTCCCCATGAAGGCAGCTCAAGAAAAAAAGCCGGCGAATGCCGGCTTTTCGGGTGCTGCGGGTGGCGGTGGGAACCGGCCGCGGCTTCGGGCTTACTCTGCCCGGACGCCTTCGACCTGGATCGCCAGCTTGACCTGGGGATTGAAGCCCATCTTCACGCCATAGTCGAGGCCGAAATCGGCGCGGTTGAACTGGCCGACGGCGTCGGCGCCGCAGGCCTCGCGCTTGAGCATCGGATGCTGGATGCACTTGAAGTCGCGGATTTCCAGCTTCACCGGCTTGGACACGCCGTGCAGGGTCAGCACGCCCTCCACTTCGGTCGGGACGTCGCCCTTGAACTTGCTGAACTTGCCCTTGTAGCTGGCTTCAGGGAAAGCCTCGACGTCGAACATGTCGGGGCTCTTGGCATGCTGGTTCAGCTTGGCATTGCCGAAGTCGATCGAAGCCGGGTCGATCTTCACGTCCACCGTGCCGCTCTTGGCGACGCGGTCCAGCGTGACGACGCCGCTGGACTTCTCGAACTTGCCGCGCCAGGTCGACAGGCCGCCGAGGTGGTCGGCCTCGAAGCTCGGGTAGGTATGGGTCGGATCGAGGTTATAGGTCACGGTATTGGCCGAAGCCACGCCAAAGGCGGCGGTTGCGGCAACGGCCGCCACGGCGGTCATGAGGGTACTCAGTTTCATGGGATCTCCCGACAAAAGGTTGGAGAGGAACATCAACGGGAATGGCAACAGCTGTTCAGTTCGTAAAGCCCGGCGCTGCCGGGTTTCACTTCTTTGCTGCCGTCACGATACGGAACTTGATCTGCACGTCGTCGGCGACCACGGAAGTGTCCTTCCATTCGCCGTCGCCGATATTGAAGGCCGTGCGCTTGATCGGCAGCACGCCTTCGAACACCTGGGCACCACCGTCCTGCCGATAGGTGGCCGGAATGACGATGTCCTGGGTCTTGCCCTTGATGGTCAGCTTGCCGGCCACTTCGTACTTGCCCGGCGTGCCGTTCTTGATGCTGGTCGACTGGAACACGGCCTTCGGGTACTTCGCCGCGTCGAACCAATCCTTGCCCTTCACTTCCTTGGTGGTTTCGGCGTCGGCGATCTCGAAGCTCGACACATCGATCTCGACCTTGGCCGACGACGCCGCGAGCTTGGCGGGATCAAAGTCGACGTTCGCGTCAAACTTCTTGAACTTGCCTTCCATGGGCACGCCGATCTGGCGCGCCACTGCGGTCACCGAGCTTTTGGCGGTGTCGATCTGCGCCCAGGCAAGGTTGGCGGCAACACCGGTGGTGGCCAGCACGGTGGCCAGCAGCAGCGAACCGGGGCGGGGAATACGTTTCATCAATGACTCCTGTCAGTGGACGGCGCCCTGCGCCGCGCATCAGAACCGAAAAGGGACTTCCCGAACAATGGCTACCGCAGGGGCAGGCCTGCGCACGCGTGGCTTAGCGCAGGAACGGCAGCATGCGGCCAAGCGTGCCGTCGCGATCGACGACCTGGTGCTTGATGGCAGCGGCCGCATGCACCGCAACCACGCCGGCCATCAGGTAGTTCAGCCAGACGTGCACAAGCTTGAAGACTTCCTTCAGTGCTTCGTTGGGCTCGATCAGCACCGGCATCTTCCACAAGCCCAGGTAGACCACCGGCACACCCGCGGCCAGGCTGTACAGATAGCCCGTGACAGGGACCACGATGATCAGCACGTAAAGCAGGTGGTGGGCACCGGCGGCGGCCTTGGCCTGCCATGCCGGCGTGCCTGGCGCGACCGGCGGTGCGGCATGCGTGGCGCGCCAGAGCACGCGCAGCACGGCGATGATGAAAACGGTCACACCCAGCCATTTGTGCCACGAAAACAGCTTGAGCTTGGTCGGCGTCAGCCCCGGGATGCCGGTCATGTACCAGCCGAGCCCGAAGGCGGCGAAGATCAGCAGGGCAATGATCCAGTGCAGGCCGATGGCCGTTGCACCGTAGCCGCTAGCGTTGGCGTTCGAACGCATCAAATTCCTCTGCCCGTGTCGCGGGCGTTTCACAATTTTGGGCAAGTCTGCAACGGGGAGTTTGGCCCCGCGCTTCCGATTCTCGCATTATTGCGGCGGAATGTGCGCAGATGCAGGACAGTCCTTAATTAAGTTATTCAAATCATTTGAAGCGACATTCCGCCGCAGGGCACGGATATGGCTTCATCGCCGTTGCAAGCAAAAAAGCCACCCGATCGGGTGGCTTTCTTGCGTCGCACGGAACAGGCTAGCGTCAGATCCGCTCGGCCAGTACCACGGCCTTGCCGATATAGCTGGCCGGCGTCATGGCGAGCAGCAGGTCCTTGGCGTCCTGCGGAATGGCCAGGCCGGTGATGAACGTCTGCAGCGCCTCGCGCGAGATGCCCTTGCCGCGGGTCAGCTCCTTGAGCTGCTCGTACGGGTTGGGCACGCCGAAGCGGCGCATCACGGTCTGGACCGGCTCGGCCAGCACTTCCCAGCAGTTGTCGAGGTCTTCGTTGAGGCGCTCGGGGTTGGTTTCCAGCTTGCCCAGGCCGCGCAGGCAGGCCTCGTAGGCCAGCAGGCTGTAGCCGAAGGCCACGCCGATATTGCGCAGCACGGTCGAATCGGTCAGGTCGCGCTGCCAGCGCGACACCGGCAGCTTTTCCGACAGGTGGCGCAGCACCGCGTTGGCCAGGCCCAGGTTGCCTTCCGAGTTTTCGAAGTCGATCGGGTTGACCTTGTGCGGCATGGTCGACGAACCGATCTCGCCGGCCTTGGTCTTCTGCTTGAAGTAGCCGACCGAGATATAGCCCCAGATATCGCGGTTCAGGTCCAGCAGGATGGTGTTGGCGCGCGCCACGGCGTCGAACAGCTCGGCCATGTAGTCGTGCGGCTCGATCTGGATGGTGTACGGGTTGAAGGTCAGGCCCAGGCGGGTTTCGATGACCTGCTTCGAGAACGCTTCCCAGTCGAACGCCGGGTAGGCCGACAGGTGCGCGTTGTAATTGCCCACGGCACCGTTCATCTTGCCGAGCAGTTCCACGCGCTCGATGCGCTCGATGGCGCGCGCCAGGCGCGCGGCCACGTTGGCCATTTCCTTGCCCAGCGTGGTCGGGCTGGCCGGCTGGCCGTGGGTGCGCGACAGCATCGGCTGGGCCGCATTGGCCTTGGCCAGTTCCACCAGGCGCGCATGCACGCGCTTGAGCGCCGGCACCACCACGGCTTCGCGCGCGCCCTTGAGCATCATGCCGTGCGAGGTGTTGTTGATATCTTCCGAGGTGCAGGCGAAGTGGATGAACTCGCTCGCCGCTTCCAGTTCGGCGTTGCCCTTGACCTGCTCCTTGAGCCAGTACTCGACCGCCTTGACGTCGTGGTTGGTAACCGCCTCGATTTCCTTGATACGGGCCGCGTCGGCTTCGGAAAACTTGTCAACCAGGGCCAGCAGCGCGGCTTCCGAGGCCGACGAGAACTTCGGCATGTCGGGCAGGCCGGTCTTGGCCAGCGCGATCAGCCAGTGCACTTCGACCTTGACGCGGTTGCGCATGAAAGCGGCTTCGGACAGCCATTCGCGCAGCGCATCGGCCTTGGAGGCATAGCGGCCATCGATGGGGGACAGGGCGGTGAGCGGCGAAAGCGAAGAGATGGACATGCTGGCAACCGGGGAGAATGAGGGGGTATGGGACGGATCGCAGGCGCGCGCCAGGCGTGGGGGGGTGCCCCGCGGGCAACTGGCAAGCGGCCAATGCGCCGCACCGCGCGCTCGCTGCGACTGACGGCGCTGACGGGCCGGCGCCGCGCAACGGGCGATTTTACCACCCATGCCGCAATATCGGGGCAACGCTCCAGCATAGCCATGGGGCATCCGTACGGGAGGCCTCATTCGCCATGCGGCGCGGGTATACTCGCGCTCGCCGTTCCGCTAGCCTGTTATGAAGTGCATCGGGCAAGCATCGGAGCCACTGGGCTCCTGCGTCGCTTGCCGCCGAGCGTCGATGCACTTCATAACAAGCTCGAGGGGAGAAAATGAAGCTGTTCGCGTCCCAAACCAGTCCCTACGCGCGCAAGGTGCGCGTAGTGATGGCGGAAAAGAAGATCGACTACCAGTTGATCGAAGAGAACGTCTGGTCAGCCGATACGGTGATCGGCCAATACAATCCGCTCGGCAAGGTGCCATGCCTGGTCATGGAGGACGGCAGCTCGATCTATGACTCGCGCGTGATCGTCGAATACGTCGACACGCTCACGCCGGTCAGCCGCCTGATTCCGCAAGGCGGCCGCGAACGCCTGGAAGTGCGCTGCTGGGAAGCGCTGGCCGATGGCCTGCTCGATGCCGCCCTGCTGGCGCGCCTGGAGAACACCCAGCGCGAACCGCACGAGCGTAGCGAGCGCTGGGTGCAGCGCCAGCTTGGCAAGATCCACGCCGCGCTGGCCGCCATGTCGAACGGCCTGGCGGATCGTCCATGGTGCAGCGGCAACCACTATTCGCTCGCCGACGTGGCCGTGGGCTGTGCGCTGTCCTATCTGGATTTCCGCTTTCCGGAAATCAACTGGCGCGAGCGCCATCCGAACCTGGCGACGTACCACGAGAAGCTCGCCAAGCGCCAGTCGTTCATCGACACGGAACCGCCGCAGGCCTGAGCGCCGGCGCCAAGAAACAAAAACGCCCGCATGCGGGCGTTTTTGCTTTCAGGCTGCGCTCACTGCGCCGACTGGATGATGCCGCCGCCAAGGCAGACATCACCGTCATACAGCACCGCCGACTGGCCCGGTGTGACCGCCCACTGCGCTTCGGCAAACGCCAGTTCCAGCGTGTCGCCGCCCACCGCCTCGACCACGCACGGCGCATCGCTCTGGCGGTAGCGCGTCTTCGCCGCCATGGCGGCACCGGCCGCAGGCGGCTCCCCCGCCACCCAGGACAGGTCGGCAGCGATCAGCGTGGGCGTCAGCAGCCATGGATGGTCGTGGCCCTGCACGACGTAGAGCGTATTGTTCGCCATGTCCTTGCGCGCCACGTACCATGCGTCGCCATTGCCGTCGCGGCTGCCGCCGAGGCCGATGCCCTTGCGCTGGCCGAGCGTGTAGAAGGCCAGCCCGATGTGCTCGCCGACCACCTTGCCGTCGGGCGTCTTCATCGGGCCCGGCTTGGTCGGCAGGTAGCGGTTCAGGAAATCGCGGAACGGCCGCTCGCCGATGAAGCAGATGCCGGTCGAGTCCTTTTTCTTGGCGTTCGGCAGGCCGATCTCGGCGGCGATCTCGCGCACGCGGGTCTTCGGGATCTCGCCCAGCGGGAACAGCGTGCGCGAGAGCTGCGCCTGGTTCAGGCGGTGCAGGAAGTAGCTCTGGTCCTTGGTATGGTCCAGCGCCTTGAGCAGCTCGAAACGGCCGGCCGCGTTCTGACGCACGCGCGCATAGTGACCCGTGGCAATGGTCTCGGCGCCCAGCGACATGGCGTGGTCGAGAAATGCCTTGAACTTGATCTCGGCATTGCACAGCACGTCGGGGTTCGGCGTACGGCCAGCAGAATACTCGCGCAGGAAATCGGCGAACACGCGGTCCTTGTACTCGGCGGCAAAGTTCACCGCCTCGACATCCACGCCGATCAGGTCGGCCACGGACACCACGTCAAGCCAGTCCTGACGGGTGGAGCAGTATTCGCTGTCGTCATCGTCTTCCCAGTTCTTCATGAACAGGCCGATGACTTCATAGCCCTGCTGCTTGAGCAACCACGCGGTGACTGACGAATCGACCCCGCCCGACATGCCGACCACGACCCGCTTGCCGCTCACGATGCGTCTCCGTTGGCCAGCACCGACGGGTGCGTGTAGAGCGCGTCCAGCGCAAAGCGCTTGCCGGCCAGATAGTCATCGACGCAGGCCTGCACCAGGGGCGTGCGGTGACGCTCGGGGCAGGCGCGGATCTCGTCGGCACTCATCCACACGGTGCGCACGATGCCGGTATCGAGCTGGCGGCCCGCGTCGAGCGAGCCCAGGTCGCCCGTGAAGGCGAAACGCACATAGGTCACGTCGGTGCCCGTGCGCGACGACAGCGCCCGGCCCATATAGCAGCCCAGCAGCGCGCGCGGCTCGAAGGTATGCGCGGTCTCTTCCAGCGTTTCGCGGATGACGGCGCGGATCAGGCTTTCGCCCGGATCCAGGTGGCCCGCGGGCTGGTTCAGCCGCAAGCCGTCACGGGTTTCTTCTTCCACCAGCAGGAACCGCCCGCCGCGCTCGATGACCGCGGCAACCGTCACGCTGGCATTCCAGTCACGTGGCATGATGCACATTTTTTAGGCAATCTGGCATTTTACCGGTTGCGCGGACATTGTGCAGCGCGGTGGCGGCTCTCCCGCCGCTACGTGGCGGCGTGCCAAAACCCGACCGATCGGTCACCAACAAATCGTCAGATTACTGTAAGCTGCGTTGAAAATTGTGCGCTGCGGCTGGCAGCAGCCGGCGCGCAACGGGCCAGACGTCGGCCCGCCCACCAGACATGACGCCAGCAAAAGGAGAAATTGACGATGTACATCGGCATCCCGCAGGAGACGCGGGCCGGCGAGACTCGCGTCGCCGCCACCCCGGAGACCGTCAAGAAGTACGTTGCACAAGGCCACAAGGTCGTGGTGCAGGCGGGTGCCGGCGTACGGGCCAGCCAGCCCGACGGCGCCTATGAGGCCGTCGGCGCGACCATCGGCAGCGCCGCCGAGGCGCTTGGCGCTGACCTGGTGCTGAAGGTGCGGGCGCCGGAAGCCGCAGAGCTGGCGCAGATGAAGCCTGGCTCGGTGCTGGTGGGCATGCTCAATCCGTTCGATGCCGAGAACAACGCGCGCATGGCTGCGGCATCGGTCACCGCGTTCGCGCTCGAAGCCGCGCCGCGCACCACGCGCGCGCAGAGCATGGACGTGCTCTCCTCGCAGGCCAATATCGCCGGCTACAAGGCCGTGCTGGTCGCGGCCCACCACTACCAGCGCTTCATGCCGATGCTGATGACCGCCGCCGGCACCGTCAAGGCCGCGCGCGTGCTGATCCTCGGCGCCGGCGTGGCCGGCCTGCAGGCGATCGCCACGGCC
>NZ_JBYOJR010000059.1:0-22212 GCF_057798915.1 Cupriavidus sp. 22TCCZM01-5 | reverse complement strand
GCCTGGGTGCTCAGACTAGGGCTCTGCGCGTAGCGCAGCCGAAGGCGATTACACGATGTCGGTAGCAGGAGGGACCACGGACAGTTTCGGGGCTCGTTCAATCATTGCTTGAAAGCCTACCGGCGGACGCGCACCACGCGGCAGGCAGCCAGGCACACTCTGAAGTTCATACCCGTACAACACCCGCAGCACACTACGATCAATATTCGCCCGCTAGGGCAAGTAAACGCGCTTTTTGGTTACTTTTTGTCGCTCGGACAAGAAGTGACTCGCCGGCTACGCCGGCGAAACAGCAGCGCCCGCCAAGCACGACAACCCAATCACACCCCCCCCCAAAAAAACCGCCTGATCTTCAGGCGGCCTTTTTCGTTCAGATGCGACCTTCCGTCAATTGCCCGCGATCGTCATCTGTTCGATCAGAATCGACCCCGTCTCCTTGGTCCCGCGCACCAGCGAATCCGAGCCGATGGCAACGATCTGGCGGAACATCTCCGCCATGTTGCCGGCAATGGTGATCTCTTCAACCGGATACTGGATCTCGCCGTTCTCCACCCAGTAGCCCGAGGCGCCGCGCGAGTAGTCGCCGGTCACGTAATTAACACCCTGCCCCATCAGTTCCGTCACGAGCAGGCCAGTGCCGAGCTTCTTCAGCATGCCGGGGAAATCGTCGCTGGCCGTCGCCAGACTGCTGCTCAGCGTCAGGTTGTGCGAGCCGCCGGCGTTGCCGGTGGTCTGCATCCCGAGCTTGCGCGCCGAGTAGGTCGAGAGGAAGTAACCCTCGACCACGCCGTCGCGCACCACGTCGCGCTCGCGGGTGCGCACGCCCTCTTCGTCGAACGGCGCGCTGCCCATGGCGCCGGGTACGTGCGGCCGCTCATGGATCTGGATATGCGGGGCGAACACCGCCTTGCCCAGCGAGTCATGCAGGAAGGTGGACTTGCGATACAGCGCGCCGCCCGAGACCGCCTGCACGAAGGCGCCCAGCAGGCCGGCGGCCAGCGGTGCCTCGAACAGCACGGGGCAGCGGCGCGTCGACAGCTTGCGCGCGTTGAGGCGGGCCAGCGCGCGTTCGGCGGCATAGCGGCCGATGTCTTCCGGCGCGGCCAGCGCCAGCGGCGAACGCTTGGACGAGTACCAGTCGTCGCGCTGCATGCCGCTGCCGGAGCCTGCGATCGGCGCGCAGGAAATGAAGTGGCGCGAATACGGATAGCCGCCAGTGAAGCCACGCGTGGTGGCCAGCACGAACTGCGAATGCTGCGCCGATACGCTCGCGCCATCGCTGTTCTTGATGCGCGGAGACACCGCCAGCGCGGCCGCTTCGGCGCGGCGCGCGATGTCGATGGCGCCTTCGGCATCGATCGTCCAGGGGTGGAACAGGTCCAGGTCGCGCGGCTCGCGTTCGAGCAGTTCTTCCTCGGCCAGGCCGGCGCAGTCGTCCTCGGCGGTGAAGCGGGCGATGTTGTAGGCCGCCTCGGCCGTGGCGCGCAGCGCGGCCGGCGAGAAGTCGGAGGTGCTGGCATTGCCGCGGCGCTTGCCGATCAGGACCGTCACGCCGACCACCTTGTCGCGATTCTGCTCGATGGTCTCCACCTGGCCCTTGCGCACCGACACCGACAGGCCGCTGCCCTCCGAGATCTCGGTCGCGGCGTCGGTCGCGCCGAGCTCGCGTGCCACACGCAGCACATCTGCCGCCATCTCGCTGAGCTGGGCCTGGGTATAGGTGAAATGCGCGGTCTGTTCGGCGATGGGGTCCATGCTGGGCGGTGTCATCTAAAGTCCAAGCGGGAATCATAGCAAGATAAAATGCCGTCCATGACGCGAAATTCCCGTAACTCCCCCGGCTCCCGCTTTCCTGGCGCCTTTGCGCCGGAACCCGATATGGACGAGCCCAAAAGCAAGTCGCAGAAGAAACGCGACATGACCGCCCTGCAGGCCGTTGGCGCTGAACTCGAAGCCCTGCCCAAGGACCGCCTGGCACGCGTGCCGATGCCCGAAGCCCTGGCCGACGCCATCCACGAGGCGCGCCGCATCACCAGCCATGAAGGCAAGCGGCGGCAGATGCAGTTCGTGGGCAAGATCATGCGCGGCCTGGAAGACGATGAAGTGGAGGCCATCCGCGCCGCGCTCGAAGGCTTCAAGGGCACCAGCAAGGCCGAGACCGCGCGCATGCACCTGATCGAGCGCTGGCGCGAGCTGCTGCTGGCCGACGATGCCGCGCTGACCCGCTTCCTGGGCGAGCATCCCGGCATGGACGTGCAGACAGTGCGCAACATCATCCGCAACGCCCGCAAGGAAAAGGAGCAGGGCAAGCCCCCGCGCTACTTCCGCGAACTGTTCCAGGCCATCAAGACCGCGCTGGACGCAAAGGACGCGGCAGCAGCAAGCGAGCAACCCCCTACTCCGGAGCCCGACGCATGACGCAGACCACGCAGCCGATCGCCCGCAACCACCCCGATGAGCTGGTGGTGGGTTTTGTCTCCATTTCCGACCGCGCTTCGGCGGGGACCTATCAGGACGAAGGCATCCCGACCCTGCGCGAGTGGCTTGGCCGCACGCTGACCACGCCCTGGCAGGGCATCGAGCGGCTGATTCCGGATGAGCAGGCGCTGATCTCGCGCACGCTGATCGATCTGGTCGACGTGGCCGGTTGCGACCTGGTCCTGACCACCGGCGGCACCGGGCCCGCGCGCCGCGATGTCACGCCCGAAGCCACGCTGGCAGTGGCCACCAAGGAAATGCCCGGCTTCGGCGAGCAGATGCGCCAGGTCAGCCTGCAGTTCGTGCCGACCGCGATCCTGTCGCGCCAGGTGGCGGTGATCCGCGAAACGGCGAGCCGCGCGGCGCTGATCATCAACCTGCCCGGCCAGCCGCGCGCCATCCGCGAAACGCTGGAAGGCCTGCGCGACGATGCCGGCAAGCCGGTCGTCCAGGGCATCTTTGCCGCAGTGCCCTATTGCATCGACCTGATCGGCGGCCCCTACGTCGAGACCGACGAGAGCGTGGTCAAGGCCTGGCGGCCCAAGCACGCGATCCGCAGCAAGCCTGCCGCCTGAGCGGCGGTACTGAGCGGCGGCACTGAGCGGCAATACTGAGCGCCGGCACCGCCGGGGCTCAGCGCAGCCCCAGGTAGAGCCCCACCGGCACGAACAGCACGGCGCCGATATTGCCGAGCAGGACAATCGACGCCACCTGGTCCGGCTCCTGCCGGAAGTGGTCGGCCACCAGGAAGTTCAGTACGGCCGGCGGCAGCGCGGCAAAGACAAAGAGCAGTCCGCGCTGCAGTTCGGTCAGCGGCACCCAGTGCGCGAGCGGCAGCGCCACGGCGACGCCCGTGAGCGGACATGCCACGGCCCCCACGATGCCCATGCCCCAGTTGCGCAGGCTCACGTCCTTCATGCGCACGCCGAGCGCGAACAGCATCAGCGGGACGGTGGCATCGCCAAGCAGCTTGATGGACTGGTAGACCGGCTCCGGCAACGCGAACCACGGCTTGGCCAGCGACAGCGCGACCCCGGCCACGGTTGCCAGCACCATCGGATTGCGCGCGATCTGCGCGATCGAAGCATGGCGGTTGACGATCTTCATGCCGATCGTGAAATGCATCAGGTTCGATGCCGCGAACAACGCCACCGCGGGCGCCAGGCCCGCCGGCCCGAAGGCAAAGACCGACAGCGGCAGCCCCATGTTGCCGCAGTTGTTGAACATCATCGGCGGCACGAAGGTACGCGGATCGACACGCAGCGCGCGCGCCGCGATCCACGCGAGCATGCCGGAACCAATCACCACCGCGGTCGCGCACGCAAGCAGCACGAGCTGGTCGGCCAGCACGAAGTCCTTGCTGACGAAGGCCGACACCACCAGCAGCGGCGCGATCACGTCCAGCGTCGCACGGTTGATGCCCGCCATGTCCGGGTGCGCCTTGCGCCCGTATAGCCACCCCACCAGGATGATCAGGATGACCGGCGTGATGATGGAGATGATGCGGGCAAACATGGATCGGGAGGAACGGCGAGCGGAGAGCGGAGAGCGGCTGCCTGCGTGGCGCAGGCGGGCGGCGTGACCGGCCGACGGCCGGTCCGCCGGTTCTTCTTTATTGCGTGGCGGCGTCAGCGCCCGGCGTGGCGGGCGCCGCAGCGGCAGTGGCCGCAGCAGGCGTATGACGAATGAAGTGCGTGCGGTAGTAGCGCAGCTCCTCGACCGACTCCAGGATATCGGCCAGCGCCGTATGCAGCTGGCGCTTGACGAAGCCCTTGTGAATGGCCGGCTCCCAGCGCTTGCACAGCTCCTTGAGCGTCGACACGTCCAGGTTGCGGTAGTGGAAGAACGCCTCCAGCTTGGGCATGTAGCGCGCCATGAAGCGACGATCCTGGCAGATCGAGTTGCCGCACATCGGCGACTTGCTGGCCGGCACCCAGCGCTTGAGGAAGGCCAGCAGCTCGGCCTCGGCCTGCTCTTCAGTGAGCGTTGAAGCCTTGACCTTGTCGATCAGGCCCGAGCGGCCGTGGGTGCCCTTGTTCCAGTTGTCCATGCCGTCGAGCACGGCGTCGGACTGGTGGATCACCAGCACCGGACCCTCGGCCAGGATGTTGAGTTCGGAATCGGTCACCACGATCGCGACCTCGATGATGCGATCGGTTTCCGGCGACAGGCCGGTCATTTCCATGTCCAACCAGATCAGGTTGTTTTCACTCTTGACGGATTTGGCGGCGGCTTGGCTTGTCATCTGGACTGCGGTGTCTGGCGGTAGGGAAAAGCGCCGCGGAAGTCCCGCGCGCGCGAACAACTTATAATTCTCGCATATCCGTCCGCCGTGTCCGTCGCAGCGCACCTGCGCCACCCACGCGGATAACCTGCGCAGCGTCGGCCACATATGGCCATCGCTGCCTTCGCCGACAAGGCTCTTGCCGATGTTCACGCTCATCTTCCTCGCCGCGCTGGTCGTCATGGTACTGACCAAGCTGTGGCTGGCGGCCCGCCAGGTCCGCCATGTTGGCCAGCACCGCAACGCCGTGCCGCCCCGCTTTGCCGACACCATTGCCCTGTCTTCCCACCAGAAGGCCGCCGACTACACCATCGCCCGCACGCGGCTTTCGATGCTCGAGGTTCTGGCCGGCGCCGCGGTGCTGATCGGCTTCACCATGCTGGGTGGCCTGCAGTGGCTGAACCAGTTCTGGCTCGACCTGTTCGGCCCGGGCTACGCCTACGGGGTGGCGCTGATCGCAAGCGTGGCGCTGATCGGCGGGCTGGCGGAGCTTCCCTTCACGCTGTACGGGCAGTTCGGCATCGAGGAACGCTTCGGCTTCAACAAGATGACCGTGGGCCTGTGGCTGGCCGACATGGTCAAGATGCTGCTGGTCGCCTGCGTGCTCGGCCTGCCGCTGCTGCTCGCGGTGCTCTGGCTGATGGACCGCGCCGGCAGCCTGTGGTGGGTCTGGACCTGGCTGGTATGGATGGCCTTCAACCTGCTACTGCTGGTCGTGTTCCCCACCTTCATCGCGCCGCTGTTCAACAAGTTCGAGCCGCTCGACGATGAGTCCCTGCGCCAGCGCATCGAGGCGCTGATGCAGAAATGCGGTTTTGCCAGCAAGGGCCTGTTCGTGATGGACGGCAGCAAGCGCAGCGCGCATGGCAATGCCTATTTCACCGGCTTTGGCGCGGCCAAGCGCATCGTCTTCTTCGACACGCTGCTGGCGCGCCTGTCGGGCGACGAGATCGAGGCGGTGCTGGCCCACGAACTCGGCCACTTCAAGCGCCGCCACGTGGCCAAGCGCATCGCCGTGACCTTTGCGCTGAGCCTGGTCTTCCTGGCCCTGCTGGGCTGGCTGTCGACGCGTACATGGTTCTATACGGGGCTGGGCGTGGTGCCGAACCTGGGCGTTTCCAACAGCGCGCTGGCGCTGGTGCTGTTCTTCCTGACGCTGCCGGTCTTCACGTTCCTGCTGGGCCCGCTGTCCAGCCAGTCGTCGCGCCGGCACGAATTCGAGGCCGATGCCTTTGCCGCGGACCAGACCAACGCCGGCCACCTGGTCTCGGCACTGGTCAAGCTGTACAAGGACAATGCCTCCACGCTGACCCCCGACCCGCTCTACAGCGCGTTCTACTATTCGCACCCGCCCGCCGCGCAGCGGATCGACCGGCTGCTGGCGCACGCATGAGCCGCACCAGCCGTCACCGTACCGCCGGCGGTAATTCCGGCACCGGCAAGACCGCCGAAGGCGCCCTGGTCATCGCCGCGCATGGCCGCCACTATGTGGTGGAGCTGGCCGACGGCACGCACATGCACGCCTTCCCGCGCGGCAAGAAGAGCGACACCGCGGTGGGCGACCATGTCAGCGTGGAACGCACCGCGGTCGACCAGTGCGTGATCACGGCCGTCAGCCCGCGCAAGAACCTGCTGTACCGCTCCGACCAGTTCAAGTCCAAGCTGCTGGCCGCGAATATCGACCAGGTAGTCGTCGTGCTGGCCACCGAGCCCGGATTTTCGGAGGACCTGCTCGGGCGCGCGCTGGTCTCGGCCGAGGCCATGGAGATCCGCCCGCTGATCCTGCTCAACAAGACCGACCTGCCCGACCGCCTCGACGAATCCCGCCGCCGGCTCGCGCTGTACCGGGACCTGGGCTATGACACGGTCGAGCTGTCGGTGCACGGTGACCCGGCCAATGCCCTGGCCGCGCTGAAGCCGCGTCTCGCGGGGCTCGCCAGCATCCTGATCGGCCAGTCGGGCATGGGCAAGTCCTCCCTGCTCAACCTGCTGATCCCGGGCGTGGAGGCGCAGACGCGCGAGATCTCCGCCAAGCTCGATTCCGGCAAGCACACCACGACCTTCACGCGCCTGTACCACCTGCCGCCCGAGTGGGGCAACGTGGATGGCCGCGAGGGTTGCCTGTTCGATTCGCCCGGGTTCCAGGAATTCGGCCTGCACCACCTGAGCGAAGGCATGCTGGAACGCGCCTTCCCCGAATTCCGGCCGCGCCTGACCGAATGCCGCTTCTACAATTGCCACCACGTCAACGAGCCAGGCTGCGGCGTGCTGGCCGCGGTGGAGAACGGCGGCATTGCGGAGCGCCGCCACCAGCTCTACACGCAGCTCCTGCACGAATCCAGCCAGCAGAAGCCCTGGTAGCCGTGGTATGGTGGCTGCACCTGCGTTGCCGGTGCGCCGCCCATGAAACTGCTGCTGTCCGCCACCTCGATCGTGCACGCGGCGCACTGCTGCAACGTGTTGCGCGCTGCCGGTATCCGGGCCGAACTGCGCAACACGTGGCTCTCAGGCGCGATCGGCGAAATCCCGTTTCGCGAAAGCGCCCCGCAGGTCTGGATCCTCGATGATCACATGGAGGCGCAGGCCTGGGCCGCGCTGAAGACGGCGGCGGAACCGCCGCCGGGGCCGCGCTGGCAGTGCCGCCACTGCCAGGAATGGCATGAGCCGCAGTTCGGTGCCTGCTGGCGCTGCGGCGCGTCGCGGGATTAGATCAACCCACCCAGAGCGCCAGCGACAGCATCGCCAGCAGCAGCATCCACAGCACCACGGCGCGCCACACCAGCCCCACCGCAGACTGCAGCGTACGCACGCCCGGCTCCGCGCCGAACTCGGGCGCGGCGGGCTCGGGACCGTTGTCGTTTTCCATGCCCGGCGCGTAGTCGATCGCGGGGCCGGCCGCCATGCTGGTGCGAAGCACGACGCTGGAATCGTCTTCCGGCAATGGCGTGCCCAGGCGCACGCCGAGCGCCCCGCCACCGCTTGCGAGCAGGATGCCGTTGACCGCGTCGTTCCACTTGCGGGCGTGGTTGCGCCATGCGTAGACCGCGTCCTCGAAATTGCCCACGATGGCAAACCCGATCGCCGTCAGCCGCGACGGCACCCAGTCCAGCAGGTAGAACGCACGTGCAGCGAAGCGGCCGAGCGCCGGGCTGCGCTCGGTCGATGGCAGGTTCCACTGGCGGCCCAGGAATTCCGCCGCGCGGTACAGCACCACGCCGCCCGGCCCGATCGGCACCAGGAACCAGAAGAACACGCCGAACACATGGCGGTGCACGGCGACGATCGCCGCCTCGAGCGTGTGGCGCACGATCTCGGTCACCGGCATCTCGATGGTCTCGATGCCGGTCCATTCGTGCAGCAGCGCGCGCGCAGCGAGCAGGTCGTCGCGGTTCAGTGCCTCGTGGATATCGGTGAAATAGTGGCTGAACTGGCGGAAGCCCAGCGTCATGTACAGCACCAGCACGTTCCACGCGAGTGTGAGTGCAATGCTGATCGACGCGAGCAGGTAGTGAACCACCATCACGGCCAGGGTGAGCGGCAGGACCACCGTGAGCCACGCGAGCGCGGCGTCGCGCGGGCGGCCGGTGTCGAACGCGTGTTCGGCGCGGTCACCCAGCGCACGCACGATCTCGTGGATCGGGTTGTTGCGACCCAGGGCGCGGAACTGCTCTGCGATCAGCGCCAGGAGAACGGATACGAAAGTCATCTCGGTACCGGGTGACGGGCCCGGCGTCGGCCAGGCCGGAAACTAGGGGCGGCAACCTGCCGGCGATGTGCCGGGCCGGTCGCAAATGCATAGCGAGAAGATAGCACAGCGGTACATGCCCGACGACGGTACCGCCGTAAAAGGCAAACAGCCCGCGGGCACGGGCCGGCGGGCTGTGATGGATGGCGGCGCAGCGCGTCACGCACCGCACCAGCCTGGCCCTGGGCTCAGGGCAGGTCGAAGACCAGGACTTCGGCGCCTTCACCCTGCGTCAGCGCCAGGGCGTCCACGGACTCAAGCTTGGCCGCGTCGCCGGTTTCCAGCGTCTGGCCATTGATGGCGATCCGGCCACGCGCCACATACACGTAAGCACGGCGTCCGGGTTGCAGCGCCAGCGTGGCGGACTCGTCACCATCGAACAGGCCGGCGTACAAGCGCATGTCCTGATGCACGAGCACCGAGCCTTCCGCGCCATCCGAACTTGCAACCAGGCGCAGCCGGCCACGCTTGTCCGCCGCATCGAAGCGCTTTTCCTCGTAACCCGGCTCGATGCCGGTCTGGTTCGGCATGATCCAGATCTGCAGGAAGTGCGTGGTGTCGTGGGCGGCATGGTTGTACTCCGAATGCCGCACGCCGGTGCCCGCGCTCATGCGCTGCACGTCGCCCGGGCGAATCACGCTGCCGTTGCCCATGCTGTCCTTGTGCGCCAGCTCGCCTTCCAGCACGTAGCTGATGATCTCCATGTCGCGGTGGCCATGGGTGCCAAAGCCCATGCCGGGGGCGACGCGGTCCTCATTGATCACGCGCAGCGGGCCGAACTGGATGTGCTGCGGATCGTAGTAGTCGGCAAAGGAGAAAGAGTGATACGACTTCAGCCAGCCATGATCCGCGTAACCGCGCTCTTCAGACCTTCTGATTTCAATCATTTTGATGGCCCTCCTTGTGGCCCTGGCTTGCCCTCCCCTTGCGACATAGTGCCGTGGGATATGGCGTTTGCTTACGATGCTAGGAAGTTTATGCGCAGTGGCGTATATTGGACGGCATCGTCTTAGAAGCACTCATTCAGAATTTCTGAATATCCGAATATGCCACTCTCCCTCGAATCCCTGGAAGTCCTGGACGCCATCGAGCGCAAGGGCAGCTTCGCCGCCGCCGCCCACGAGATGGGCAAGGTGCCCTCCGCGCTGACCTATGTGGTGCGCAAGCTCGAAGAAGATCTGGACGTGCTGCTGTTCGACCGCCGCCGGCATCGGGCCGAACTGACGCCGGCCGGGCGCGCGTTGCTGGATGAAGGGCGCCACCTGCTCCACGCGGCGGATGACCTCGCGCGCCGGGTCAAGCGGCTGGCCACGGGCTGGGAAGCCACGCTGACCATCGTGGTGGACGACCTGATCAACTTTCGCGCGCTGCTTCCCGTCATCCAGGACTTCTACGACGAAAACACCGCGACCCGGCTGCGCTTTGCCAAGGAAGTGCTCGGCGGCGCCTGGGATGCACTGGTCAGCAACCGCGCCGACCTTGTGATCGGCGGCGCCTATGACGCACCCAGCACGCAGGGCTTCCAGATCCGGCCGCTGGGCAGCATGCCGTTCGTCTTCGCCGTGGCCGCGCACCACCCGCTCGCGACCGAGGAAGGGCCGCTGACGACGATCCAGATCGCCAAGCACCGGATCGTGGCGGTGGGCGACACCTCGCGCAACCTCCCGGCGCGTACGCATGGCGTGCTGGCCGGGCAGGATGTACTGGTCGTGCCGACCATGCGCGACAAGCTCGAAGCGCAGATCCGCGGCCTTGGCTGCGGCTGGCTGCCGGCGCCGATGGCGCAGCCGCACATCGAAAGCGGCGTGCTGCAGGCGCGCGAGACCGTCGAAGTGCGCGCTCCGGGCAACTTCAAAGTGGCCTGGCGCACGAGCAACCGCGGCAAGGCGCTGCAATGGTGGGCCGGCAAGCTCGAGGACCCGCGGCTGGCGCAGGCGCTGCTGCAGCAGCAACCGGACCTGGGCGGCTGAGGCGGGGGATACGCGCATGGCAGTACCCGCCAGCGGCTACCGCGGCCGCTTTGCTCCCTCACCCACCGGCCCGCTGCACATGGGTTCGCTGGTCACGGCCCTGGCCACCTGGCTCGACGCGCGCGCGCACGGCGGCCAATGGCTGGTGCGGATCGAGGACATCGACTACCCGCGCTGCGTGCGCGGCGCCGACTCGGAAATCCTGCAGACGCTTGAACGGCTGGGCCTGATACCGGACGAGCCGCCCGTCTGGCAAAGCCGGCGCGAGGCGCTGTATGCCGACGCGCTGCAGCGCCTGGATGCAGCCGGACAGCTCTACCCATGCGGCTGCTCGCGCAAGGAGATCGCCGATTCTCTGCTGCATGTGCGCGAACGGCACCAGACGCTCGGCTATCCGGGCACCTGCCGCAACGGGCTCAACGGCAAGCTGCCCCGCGCATGGCGCGTGCGCGTGCCGGATGGCCCGGCAGCCACCATCTGCTTCGACGACCGCTGGCAAGGCCGGCAATGCCAGGACCTCGAAACCGAGGTGGGCGACTTCGTGCTGCGTCGCGCCGACGGGCTCTGGGCCTACCAGCTCGCGGTAGTGGTGGACGACGGCCTGCAGGGCATCACGCATATCGTGCGCGGCGCCGACCTGCTCGACTCCACGCCGCGCCAGATCCACCTGCAGCACCTGCTCGGCCTGCCGACACCCGCTTACCTGCACGTGCCCGTGGTGGTCAACGCCATCGGCGAAAAGCTCAGCAAGCAGAGCGGCGCGCAGGCCATCGACACGCGTGCCCCGCTCGACGCGCTGCGCGCGGCCGGCGCGCATCTCGGGCTACGGAATGAAGGGAAGGATGTGGAGGACTGGCTCGATCGAGCCACCGCGGACTGGCTGCAGCGCCTGGCGGCGCTGCCTGCCGCGGCCGGGCGCTGACAGGCAGCGCCGGCCTCGCGGCAAGGCGGATCAGGACTTGCGCGGCACGCCGCCCAGCAGGGCGGCAACGGGGCGCTTGGCCCCCTGGCGGCCACGCGACAATGCCGCCGCAATCATCTCCTCGGCAGGCTTGGCCGGGGCGCTGTTCGGGCTCGGCTCGTAAGGACGCGAGAAGAACGGGTCGTCCGACGGGCGGAATGCGGTGCGGCCACCGGCGTGGTCGTGGCGGCGGCGACGGTCATCGCTCTCTCCGTCACCATTGCCGCGGGCACGGCGCACGTCCGCGCGCTGGCGGCGGCGATCGGCCTCTTCCTGGCGGGACTTCTCGCCGGTGGGATCGAACCCTTCCAGCGTGCCGCGCGGGACGCTGCGCTTGATCAGCCTTTCGATATCGGCGAGAAGACGCTCGTCGCCGGGCACGAAGATCGACAGCGCATCGCCGCTGGCGCCGGCGCGGCCGGTACGGCCGATGCGGTGCACGTAGTCTTCCGCGCTGAACGGCAGGTCGAAGTTGATCACGCACGGCATGTCGGCGATATCGAGGCCGCGTGCCGCGACGTCGGTGGCCACCAGCGCGTCGATGGTGCCGTTCTTGAAGCCTTCCAGCGTCTGCATGCGCTCGGTCTGGGTCTTGTCGCCATGGATCGCGGCGGCGTTGATGCCCTCGCGCTCCAGGTGGCGCGCCAGGCGCGAGCAGCCGATCTTGCTGTTGACGAACACGATGCACTGGCGCGACAGGCCCTGTTCGGCGCGCTGGCGCAGCAGGTGCACCACGGCAGCCTGCTTTTGGCCGTCTTCCACCTGGTACACCATCTGGCGCACGTTTTCATTGGTGGAGTTGCTGCGCGCCACTTCGATCGTGACCGGCTGCTTCAGGTAGCTCGCGGCCAGGCGCTTGATCTCGGGAGAGAACGTGGCCGAGAACAGCAGCGTCTGGCGCTGCGCAGGCAGCAGGTTGATGATGCGCTGCAGGTCCGGCAGGAAGCCCATGTCGAGCATGCGGTCGGCTTCGTCCAGCACCAGCATCTGCACCTGCGACAGGTTCACCGACTTCTGCTGCACGTGGTCCAGCAGTCGGCCCGGCGTGGCCACCAGGATTTCCACGCCGCGGCGCAGCGCGTCGGTCTGCGGGTTCATGTCGACGCCGCCGAACACCACCGTGCTGCGCAGGTCGGTGTGCTTGGCGTAGCGCGCAACGTTGTCATAGACCTGGTCGGCCAGCTCGCGCGTGGGCGTGAGCATCAGCGCGCGCACCGGGTGCCGTGCCGGCGAGGCACTCGCGTTGGCCATCGGCAACAGGCGCTGGATGATCGGCAGCGCGAAACCAGCGGTCTTGCCGGTGCCGGTCTGGGCCGCGCCCATCACGTCCTTGCCGAGCAGCACCACGGGGATGGCCTGCGCCTGGATCGGCGTCGGCTTGGTATAGCCTTGCTCGGACAGGGCGCGCAGGATGCGCGCGTCCAGGCCAAAGCTCTCGAACGTCTGCTCGGCTGCGTTCTGGTCAGGTAGGGTCGTAGTTGTCATGGTATCGGGGTCTGGCGGGAGGCGAACCCGGCACAAACGGATACGCGTCTGGAACTCATCTCGCCTTGCTACAGGCCGGATCCGGGGCGGATCCTGGCGCGGCAATGCCTTTGACGGCATTTGCCCAAGCGAATCAAAGACTTACATTCTAGCACCTCTGCCGCCACGACAGGTGGGCAAGTCGGCACTGCGTGCACGGCGGGTCTCGCCAACGGATTTCGCGAGCCAGTATGGGCGGCCCGGGTTTCAACAGCGTGTCACAAAGCGCGGCGATGATGATCGCCGATCCGCTGCCAGCCCCGGCCGGATCGCCATCAGACACGACAGGACATTGAACCCTTGAGCTTGACCCTGACCATGGATCTGGACTTTCTTCGCCAGGCGCGTGACCGCTTCCTGATGACTTCCACCGCTTTCCTGGGACTGGCGGGCGCAGCGGCCCTGGCCGCCCCATGCGGCCCGTCCGCCAGCCAGCCGGAGGGTGCCAGCCCGTCACTGCCGGCCTGGCCATTCGCGCCGCACAGCCTGCCGGCAACGGCCTGAGTGCGTGAGTTCCCCTGCGGCGATCAGGCCAGCAGCCGGTAAGCCAGCCGCGCCGCCACGCGCGCACCGCACCCATCGCGATCATAGGCGGGATTGAACTCGGCCAGCTCGGCCACGCGCAGCTTGCCGCTGGCCATGATCACTTCCAGCACGGCCTCGACCACCGTCAACGGCACGCCATAAGCGGCGGGCGCCGACACCGCTGGCATCACGGCCGCCGGCAAGACATCGAGATCGATGCTCAGATACACATGCGCGGCCGCGTCGATCCATCCCTGCAGTTCCGCCAGGCGCGCATCGAGATGGCGCTCCTGCATCAGCACATCCTCGACCCAGCGCACGTCCAGTTGCCGCGCGCGCTCGAACAGCGCGGCCGTATTGCCGAGACGGCTGACGCCGAGGCAGGCATAGTCGAAACGCAGGCCACGTTCGCGGCAGTCGTCGGCGATCTGGTCGAATGGCGTGCCCGAACTGGCCGGACGGCTCGAGCGCAGGTCGAAATGCGCGTCAAGATTGACCACCAGCACGCGGCCGCGGTCGTCACGCGCATCCAGGTGCGCGCGCAGGCCTTGCCAGGTGCCCCATGCCACTTCGTGGCCCCCGCCAAGGACCAGCGGACGGGCACCTGCCGCGAGCTCCGCGGCAACCACGCCTCCCAGCGCCTGCTGGGCGGCTTCGAGCCAATCGCCTTCGCACACCACGTCGCCGGCATCGTGCAGCGCCTGCACATCGTGGGCCGGCACGCCGGCCAGCGCGCGCCGGATCTCATGCGGCCCCGCCGCCGCGCCAACGCGCCCCTGGTTGCGCGCCACGCCGGCATCGCAGCAGAAGCCGATCAGCACCGGCGCACCGGGCTCGCGCTGCGTGCCCGCGCGCACGACGTTGAACAGGCGCCGCGTATCGCCGGCCTCGCCGTGATCGGCGCGGCCGCGCCAGACACCTTGCATCGGCTGGCCCTCACGCAATACCGCTGCATTCATTTCAGGCGCCGTCCCAGCGTCTCGGGCACCAGCGCCAGACCGATCAGCGACACCACGCCGCAGCCGATCACATAGAGCGCCGGTGCATTGGCGTCACCAGTGATCTGGATCAGGCGCGTCGAGAAGTACTGCGCAAAGCCGCCGAAGATCGCGATCGCCACGCAGTAGGCAATCGACAGTCCGGTGGCACGCAGGCGCTGCGGCAGCACCTCGCTGACCAGCACCATCGAGGCCGGCGCGGTCATCGACATCGGCACCGACAGGCAGGCCACCACCACCAGCAGCCGTGCCAGCGAGGGTTCGGCATTGATCAGCACGAACGCCGGGTAGACCATCACCAGCAGCGCCACGCGCGACCACAGCACGACCGTCTTGCGTCCGATGCGATCGGCCAGCCGGCCGGCGAACGGCGACAGCGCCACCTGGACCAGCGCCGCGATGCAACCGGCCCAGATGCTCAGCGACAGCGGCATCTTCAGCACGCTCACGGCGTAGTTGCTGAGGTAGTAGACAACGATATAGGTCGATGAGGCCAGGCCGATCATCAGCAGGATGCTGGCGAGCACCTCGCGTGCATGCTGGCGCAGCAGCGGCCATTGCGCGGCGTGTTCGCCGTGATGCGTCGGCTCGGCGGTCTCTTCCAGGCGGCGGCGGATCACCAGGCCGACCGGGATGACCAGAATGCCGATCAGGAACGCGAGACGCCAGCCCCATGATTCCAGCTCGGCCGGCGCCAGCACGTTGCTGAGCACCAGGCCGGTCACCGCGCCCAGCAGTGCCGCCAGCCCCTGGCTGAACGGCTGCCAGCCGGTATAGAAGCCGCGCGTCCGGTCATCGGCGTATTCGAGCAGCAGTGCGGTCGATGCGCCCATTTCCCCGCCGATGGCAAAGCCCTGCACCAGCCGCGCCAGCACCACCATCATCGGCGCAAGGATGCCGATCTGCGCGTACGGCGGCGTCACCACGAAAATCAGCGAACTCAGGCCCATCAGCCACAGCGTCAGCGCGACGGCCGGCTTGCGCCCCGCGCGGTCGGCATACATGCCGATCAGCAGGCCGCCGAGCGGGCGCATCAGGAAGCCGACACCGAAGGTGGCGAACGACATCAGCAGCTGCCCGGTCGGGTTGTCGACCGGGAAATACAGCCGGCCGATCAGCGTCGCAAAGAAGCTGTAGACCACGAAATCGTAGAACTCCAGGCCATTGCCGATGGTGATCGCGGCAATGGCGCGCGCACGCGAAAGCTGCGGCTGCGGCGCCGCAACCGCTGCGCTGGCGGTGGTTTGGATGGACATGGGTGTCTCCGGGAAACGGGATGGCAGCGGCCGGGCACCCCTTGGGCGCCCGGCCGTCAGAGCGGCTCTTGCTGGCCGATTCAGTCGCGCAACTTCAGTCGCGCAACATCGGCAGGTCCAGGCCCTGCTCGCGCGCGCAGTCGACGGCGATCTGGTAGCCGGCGTCGGCGTGGCGCATCACGCCCGTGGCAGGGTCGTTGTTCAGCACGCGGGCGATGCGCGCGGCGGCTTCATCGGTACCGTCGCAGACGATCACCACGCCCGAATGCTGCGAGAAGCCCATGCCGACGCCACCGCCGTGGTGCAGGCTCACCCAGGTGGCGCCGCTCGCGGTGTTGAGCAGCGCGTTGAGCAGCGGCCAGTCGGAGACGGCGTCGGAGCCGTCCTGCATGGATTCGGTCTCGCGGTTGGGGCTGGCGACCGAGCCCGAATCGAGGTGGTCGCGGCCGATCACGATCGGCGCCGACAGCTCGCCGCTGCGCACCATCTCGTTGAAGGCCAGGCCCAGCTTGGCACGCAGGCCCAGGCCGACCCAGCAGATGCGCGCCGGCAGGCCCTGGAAGCTGATGCGCTCGCGTGCCATGTCGAGCCAGCGGTGCAGGTGCTCGTCGTCGGGGATCAGTTCCTTGACCTTGGCGTCGGTCTTGTAGATGTCCTGCGGATCGCCCGACAGCGCGGCCCAGCGGAACGGACCGATGCCGCGGCAGAACAGCGGACGGATGTAGGCCGGCACGAAGCCCGGGAAATCGAACGCGTTGTCGACGCCCTCTTCCTTGGCCATCTGGCGGATATTGTTGCCGTAGTCGAAGGTCGGCACGCCCAGCTTCTGGAAATCCAGCATGGCACGCACGTGCGCAGCCATCGAAGCCTTGGCGGCCTTGACCACCACGGCCGGCTCGCGCTGCGCGCGCTCGCGATACTCGTCCCAGCCCCAGCCCGCCGGCAGGTAGCCGTTGAGCGGGTCATGCGCGCTGGTCTGGTCGGTGACCATGTCCGGGCGCACGCCGCGGCGCACCAGTTCCGGCAGCACTTCCGCGGCATTGGCGCACAGCGCGATCGAAATCGCCTTGCCCTGCGAGGTATAGCGGTCGATACGGGCCAGCGCATCATCGAGGTCCGTAGCCTGTTCGTCGACATAGCGCGTCTTCAGGCGGAAGTCGATGCGGCTCTGCTGGCATTCGATGTTCAGCGAGCACGCGCCGGCCAGCGTGGCGGCCAGCGGCTGCGCGCCGCCCATGCCGCCGAGGCCCGCGGTCAGCACCCAGCGGCCCTTGAGGCTGCCGCCGTAATGCTGGCGGCCGGCCTCGACAAAGGTTTCATACGTGCCCTGCACGATGCCCTGGCTGCCGATGTAGATCCACGAACCGGCGGTCATCTGGCCGTACATGGCCAGGCCCTTGGCGTCGAGTTCGTTGAAGTGTTCCCAGTTGGCCCAGTGCGGCACCAGGTTGGAGTTGGCGATCAGCACGCGCGGTGCGTCGCGGTGGGTGCGGAATACGCCGACCGGCTTGCCGGACTGGACCAGCAGGGTCTCGTCGTCTTCCAGGCGGGTCAGCACCTCGACGATGCGGTCATAGCACTCCCAGTTGCGCGCGGCGCGGCCGATGCCGCCATAGACCACCAGCTCCTTCGGGTTCTCCGCAACCTCGGGGTCGAGGTTGTTCATCAGCATGCGCAGCGGCGCCTCGGTCAGCCAGCTCTTGGCGGTCAGCTTGTTGCCACGCGGGGCACGAATCTCAATATCGCGGAAACGCGGGTTCTGGGGGTTCTCACTCATGGCAGCTCCTTCGGAATCACTGGCCCGGCCTCGCCGGGAAACATCACGTTATAGGCATGTATAGTCTTGTATATACAAGCATAGGTGTATTGGGGTATTCCCGAGGTCGGGCAAATATCGAAGTCCGAATGTGGCGGCGCCCGGACTTGGCCGGGCGCGTGTGTCGGATCAGTAATGCAGGAGCGGGACCGTCAGGACGTGAACCGCCCTTCCAGCCGGTGCATGGAGCCGGGGTGCAGCAGGCGCACCGACGTCACGACACGGTTGGCAGACCAGGTGCGGCGGCGGATCAGCAGGCACGGCTCGCCGCGATCGATCTGCAGCAGCGCGCATTCTTCGGGCGTGGCCAGCACGGCCTCGACCACGTGCTCGCCCTCGGTCAGCGGGGCTACGCGCGACAGGTATTCGTACGGTGTCTGGCGGGTGAAGTCCTGCGCCAGGTAGTCGGGCGCCACCACCGCGTTGACATAGCGATCCTCGAGCTGGATCGGCATATCGTCCTCGTAGTGCACGATCACCGTGTGGAACACGCGCTGGCCCTCGCCCACATCGAGCGCGGCCGCGCGCGCGGCGCCTGCCACCTCTTCGCTGCTCTTCACCACCCTGGCATGGTGGCGGCGGCCGCGCGCCGCGATTTCCTCGGCGATATTGTTGACCGCGTACAGCGCGGAATTGCGCTTGGGCTCGGCGACAAACGTGCCGACACCCTGCATGCGCACCAGCAGCCCGTCGGCGGTCAGCTCCCGCAGCGCGCGGTTCACGGTCATGCGGCTCACGCCGAGTTCCTCGACCAGCTCGGTTTCGGACGGTACGCGATGATGCGGCGGCCAGCTGCCGTCGGCGATCCTGCCGCTGATGAATTGCTTGACGCGCGCGTAGAGCGGCGCCGGCAGCGTGTCGGCCAGCCCGGCGGCTGGCTGGCCCGGCTGTGCGGAGGCTTGAGACAACGATTTTCCCCATGAGGCGGACACCATCGGCAACAGTGCCAGAGTGTCCGCCGGACTTGTATAGAGCGGTATTTACGTCACTGGCGAATGTACCACGCGGCTTGCGCCGGTCAACCCGTCGCGAGCCGCCGCAGCGCCGCCGGCTGCAACAGCTCCACCTGCCGGTAGTGGCGGCGTATCCAGCCGGCATCCTCCCAGGCCTGCAGGTACTTGGCGACGGTCTGCCGCGAACGGTTGACCATATCGCCGAGATCTTCGGCGGAGACCCGCACCACGTGGTCGGTCCGATCGGCCAGCTCGAGCAGGCGCGCGGCCATGCGCGCATCGACCGGCGCCTGCTGGGCCCGCTCGGCGTGGTCGAAGGCGACGCGCAGGCGCGCACAGATCTGCTGGACGATCAGTTGCATGCCCTCCGGATGCGCGGCCAGGATGCGGTCGAAATCGCGCCGGCCCAGCACCAGCAGCTCGGTGCTGCCCACGGCGAAGGCGTCATGCGTGCGCGGCTTGCCGTCGAGCAACGAGATCTCGCCGAACCAGCGGCCGCGGCCCACCACCGAATAGACCGACTCGCGCCCGCTCGCACTGACACGGCTCATGCGCACGCGGCCCGCCAGCACCATGCAGAAATACGTGGGCGGATCCCCGCGCGCGAAGATCATGTCGCCGTCGCCGAAGCGCTGGCGGCGTGCGGCCTTCTGCACGGCGTCGAGCACGCGGGCCGGCGCATTGCGCAGCCAGCCGCTCGCCACCACGCTGCGCGGCAACGTCCTGCCGGAATCCACGCCTTTCACATCACCCTCCCGCTGGCCAAAGCGAGATTGTCCAATACTTAACAGACTTGCGCGCAGACCCGGGCGCAGAATGCCACCGCACACGACACAGACAGCACCCCCGGAGGCATACACATGGCGCAAATACAACTCGTCGATTCCGTCAGGGACCGCGTTTCCGACGCGGAATGGCAGATGCGCGTCGACCTGGCGGCAGCCTACCGCCTGGTCGCGCATTTCGGCTGGGACGACCTGATCTTCACCCACATCTCGGCACGCGTGCCCGACGCACCCGACCAGTTCCTGATCAACCCCTACGGCATGCTGTTCGACGAGATCACGGCGTCCAGCCTGGTCAAGGTCGACCATCACGGCGTGCCCGTGCTGGACACGCCGTACGACGTCAACCCCGCCGGCTTCATCATCCACAGCGCCGTGCACGAGGCCCGGCCCGAGATCGGCTGCGTCATGCACACCCACACCCCGCATGGTGTCGCGGTGTCGGCGCAGCAGGCCGGCCTGCTGCCGATCTCGCAGCAGGCGATGTTCGCGCGCATGGGCCTGGCCTACCACGACTATGAGGGCGTGGCGCTGCGCGAGGATGAGAAGGCACGGCTGGTGGCCGACCTCGGCAGCGGCAAGCAGATGATCCTGCGCAACCACGGCCTGCTGACCTGTGGCCGCTCGGTGGCCGACGCGTTCCTGACGATGTACACGCTGGAATCCGCATGCCGCGTCCAGATCCTGGCGCAGAGCGGCGGCACGCCGCTGACGCTGGTGCTGGAATCCGCCAGCGCCGACGCGGGCCAGCAGGCGCGCCAGGCCACCAAGGGCAAGGGTTCGGGTCTCGCATGGCCGGGCCTGCTGCGCCGCCTGGACCGTATCCAACCCGACTTCCGCAACTGACATGGGCATCCTCGTACACCTTCCGTCCTTCATGGCGGGTCCCATTACCGCCCAGTTGCGTGAAGCGGCGCCCGACATCCCGGTCTGGAACGGCCGCGAGAACGCGCCCGCCGATGAAGTCGAAGCGATCATCGCGTGGGGCCTGAAGCCCGGCGTGGTGCCCGCCTTCCGCAACCTGCGCCTGGTCTGCTGCGCGGCGGCCGGCGTCGACAAGCTGCTGGCCGCGCCCGACCTGCCGGAGCACATGCCGGTCACGCGCGTGGTCGACCCGGGCCAGCAGACCGGCATCGCGCACTACGTGCTGGCCATGGCCCTGCGCCACGCGCGGCGTCTGGGCACCTATGCCGAGCAGCAGCGCCGCGGCGAATGGAAGCGCCACCCGGCCCCCGACCTCGCGCGCTGCCGCGTCGGCGTGCTGGGCATGGGAGAAATCGGCAGCGCCGTGGCCCGCACGTTCGCGGCCATCGGCTTTCCGGTGGCGGGATGGAGCCGCAGTGGCAAAGGCATTCCCGGCGTCACCGACTTCATCGGCGACGCCGGCTTGTCCGCCATGCTCGCGCAGACCGACATCCTGGTCTGCACGCTGCCGCTCACACCGCAGACACACGGCCTGCTCAACCGGCAGACGCTGTCGCAGCTGCCCGCCGGCGCGTTCTTCATCAACGTCGGCCGCGGCGAGCATCTGGTCGAACCCGACCTGGTCGCGCTGATCGACGAAGGCCACCTGGCTGGCGCCGCGCTCGACGTGTTCGCGAAGGAACCGCCGGAGCCGGGCGATCCGGTGTGGAACCATCCGCGCATCGAGGCGACGCCGCATATCGCGTGCGATCCGTCGTATCAGCTCGTGGCACGGCAGTGTGTGGAAAACCTGCGCCGGATGCGCGATGGCAGGGAGTTGCTGAACCTGGTGGATCGGACGGCCGGATACTGAACCGGAAAAACCCGCTGCGCACGAACCGGTCATCGTGGTACACGATGCATATAATTTTGGTCGACCATGTGTTAGCCCACCCGCTCATGGGCGGCGACGCCACCGCCGCCGTGACGAAGATGCTCGAACACCTCGACCGCATCGACCACGTCGGCATTTTCGACCGCCACCAAGGATCCGGATCCATGCGCATCGCCCTGCTCAACCCGAACGCCAGCCAGCACATCACCGACCGCATGGTGTCGCAGGCCAGGCTAGCCACTGGCAACGCCTGCGAGATCTTCGGCCTGACCAATGCGACCGGACCGGCCGTCATCCGCTCGCGCGTGGACAATGCCGCCGCGATCGACGGCCTGCTGAAGCTGGCGCGCTCACTGGATGACAATGTCGACGCAGTGATCCTCGGCGTATCCATGGACACCGCGCTTCATGCATTGCGGCAGATGCTCGCCATGCCCGTGGTGGGAACGACCGAAGCCGCGCTCGCCACCGCGAGCCTGCTCGGCGGCAGGATCGGGCTGCTGACGGTCGGCCCGGCATTGACGCCGCTGTACGCGGAACTGGCTGCGACGTACGGCCATGCGGGGCGGGTCGCGGGAATCCGCGGCATCGAGACGACCGCCGCCTATGGAGCGGAACTCGCGCCTGAGGTCCGCACGATGATGCTCGACGCCGTCACGGCGCTCAGCCGCGACGAGGGCGCGGACGTCGTCGTCACCGTGGCGGCGGCGCTGTGCGGTTACGTTCCCGCGGTTGCCGAACTGACCGATGTGCCGCTGCTCGATGGCATCGCCTGCGCGGCCGTGCAGGCCGTGGCACTTGCGCAATTGCATCCGCGCAAGGCCACCTACGGCAGCTTCGCCACCCCGCGTCACTGAAACGGCAGGCGGCGCTGCTTCCGCGATAGTGCCGACGCAACGTTGGGCTGACGATCCGGCCTGCCAAAGAAAAAGGCTGTTCGCCGGATTGTGGGGGATGGGGAGTGATGGGGGTTGTCGTGCTTGGCGGGCGCTGCTGTTTCGCCGGCGTAGCCGGCGGGCCTGTCCGTATTTTTGTGTGCGAGGCGGTTTTGAATTCTGTCAGCTTCGAGCGGCAGTAAATCGCTCGCCATACAGAATAGCAAACTGATTCATGGCGGAC
>NZ_JBYOJR010000058.1:0-23247 GCF_057798915.1 Cupriavidus sp. 22TCCZM01-5 | reverse complement strand
CGCCTGGGCGTGACCGGCGTGATCGATGCCGGCGGCGGCTACCAGAACTACCCCGAGGACTACAACATCATCGACGAGCTGCACAAGGAAGGGCAGCTCACGGTGCGCGTGGCCTACAACCTGTTCACGCAGAAACCCAAGGAAGAGCTGAACGACTTCAAGACCTGGACCTCGACCGTGAAGCCGGGCCAGGGCGACGATCTCTATCGCCACAATGGCGCCGGCGAGATGCTGGTCTATACCGCGGCGGATTTCGAGGATTTCCGCGTCGAACGGCCCGACATGCCGCCGTCGATGGAAGGCGACCTCGAGCCGGTGATCCGCCTGCTGGCCGAGAAGCGCTGGCCGTGGCGCCTGCACGCCACCTATGACGAGACCATTTCGCGCGCGCTGGACGTCTACGAGAAGGTGGCGCGGGACATCCCGTTCCAGGGCCTGAACTGGTTCTTCGACCACGCCGAGACCATCAGCGACCGCAATATCGACCGCATCGCGGCGCTGGGCGGCGGCATCGCCGTGCAGCACCGCATGGCCTACCAGGGTGAGTACTTCGTCGAGCGCTACGGCGCCAGGGCCGCCGAAGCCACGCCGCCGGTGAAGAAGATGCTGGCCAAGGGCGTCAAGGTCGGTGCGGGCACCGATGCCACGCGCGTGGCGTCGTACAACCCGTGGGTGTCGCTGTACTGGCTGACCACCGGCAAGACCGTGGGTGGCATGTCGATGTACCCGCAGGCCAACCTGCTCGACCGCGAAACCGCGCTGCGCCTGTGGACCGAGGCCAATACCTGGTTCTCGTCCGAAGTCGGCAAGAAGGGCCAGATCCAGGCCGGCCAGCTGGCCGACCTGGCGGTGCTGTCGTCCGACTATTTCGCGGTGCCGGGCGACGAGATCCAGGACATCACTTCGGTGATGACGGTGCTCGGCGGCAAGGTGGTCTACGGCGACAACGAGTTCGGCAAGCATTCGCCGGAAATTCCGCCGCCGATGCCGGACTGGTCGCCGGCCCGCCACGGCAGCCGCTACCAGCCGCGTCCGCAGGCGAAGACTGCCGCGGCCACGCTGGCGCTGAACACCGCCTGCGGCTGCGCCAGTTCCTGTGGCGTGCACGGCCATGCACACGCCAGGGCCTGGACTTCGAGCGTGCCGACATCCGACGAAAGCACGTTTTGGGGCGCATTGGGGTGCTCGTGCTGGGCATTCTGACGCCGGGCCCGTCCCCGCACCCCCGCGTCATTCTCAGCGACCGATAACGGAGACACGATGCTTCCACGCTCCTCCTCGCTAACGGTGGCCGGCGAACCCGCGAGCCGGCTGCCCGGCTGGCTGCACTGGGTCGCGCTCCTGCTGCTCTGCGCGGCCTATCTGCAGGGCGGCCTGGTCAAGCTGTTCGACTTTGCCGGCGCCGTGGCCGAGATGCGGCAGTTCGGGCTGGCGCCCGCCGTGCCCATGGCGGCCGCCACGATCGGCCTGGAGCTGGCAGCGTCGGCGATGATCCTGTCCGGCGTGTACCGCTGGCTCGGCGCACTGGCGCTGGCGGCGTTCACGCTGGGCGCGACCTTCCTGGCCAATCGCTTCTGGAGCGCACCGGCCGAGGCGCAGTTCATGATGGCCAATGCGTTCTTCGAGCATCTCGGCCTGGTCGGCGCGTTCGTGCTGGTGGCATGGCATGACCTGCGCACCCGGGAGGACGCATGATGCAACCTGCGATGGCGAGCGCGAAGCCTGCGGCAGGCGGCACCTTCGCGCCCTTGGCGCAGCCCACGTTTGCGGTACTGTGGGTCGCCACCATCCTTGGCAATATCGGCAGCTTCATGCGCGACGTGGCGAGCGCCTGGCTGGCGACGGACCTGTCGAGTTCGCCGGCGGCCGTCGCAACGATACAGGCCGCGGCGACATTGCCCGTGTTCCTGCTCGCCATTCCCGCGGGCGTACTGTCCGATATCCTCGACCGGCGTCGTTTCCTGATCGTGATTCAGATCGCGCTGGCCGCGGTCAGCGGCACGCTCGCGCTGCTGGCGTGGCGGCAGGGCCTGACCATCGAGATCCTGATCGGCCTGGCGTTCCTGGGGGGCATCGGTGCGGCGATGATGGGGCCGACGTGGCAGTCGATCGTGCCCGAACTGGTGCCGCCGGGCACGCTACGGCAGGCGGTGGCGCTGAACGCGCTTGGCGTCAATATCGCGCGTGCCATCGGTCCGGCGACCGGCGGCCTGCTGCTGGCCGCGTTCGGTGCCGCGGCGACGTACGGCGTGGACCTGCTCAGCTACTTGTTCGTGGTCGCCGCCCTGGTCTGGTGGAAGCGGCCGGAACGGCCGCGCGACCCGCTGCGCGAGCATTTCTTCAGCGCCTTTCGCGCCGGCTTGCGCTTTACGCGCGCGCACAGCCAGCTCCATGTCGTGCTGGTGCGCGCGGCCGTGCACTTTGCGTTCGGCAGCAGCGTGTGGGCGCTGTTGCCGCTGGTGGCGCGTCAGTTGCTGCATGGCGGCGCCGGCCTATATGGCGTGCTGCTCGGGGCGGTGGGCGCCGGTGCCATTCTCGGTGCGCTGACGATGCCGTACCTGCAAAAGCGGCTCGATGCCGATGGCCTCGTGCTGCTGTCGGCCATCGTCACGGCGATCGTCATGGGCGTGCTGTCGTTTGCGCCGCCGGTCGGCCTGGCGTTGCCACTGTTGCTGCTGCTCGGGGCCGCCTGGATCATGGCGCTGACCACGCTCGGCGGCGCGGCCCAGGCCATCCTGCCGAACTGGGTGCGCGGCCGTGCGCTGGCGGTCTACCAGATGGTCTTCAATGGCGCGCTGGCGGGCGGCAGCCTGCTGTGGGGCTTCGTGGCACAGGCCATGGGCACGCCGCAAGCGTTGCTGATCGCGGCTATCGGGCTGGTCCTTGCCGCGCTCATGCTCCATCGCCTGCGGCTGCCGCGCGGAGACGAAGACCTCGGTCCCGCGGGCCACTGGCCGGAGCCCGAGATGGCTGGCGAGATCGCGTATGACCGCGGTCCGGTAATGATCCTGATCGAATACTGCATTCCCCCGGCGCATCGCGATGCCTTCCTGCGCGCAGTGCACAAGCTGTCGGAGGAGCGTCTGCGCGACGGCGCGTTCAGCTGGGGCGTGATGGAGGATCCGGCCGATCCGGAGCTGCTCACGGAATGGTTCCTGGTGGAATCGTGGGCCGAGCACATGCGCCAGCACCGCCGCGTGCCGAATGCCGATGCCGACCTGCAGCGCGGCGTTACCAGCTTCCACGTGGGCGAGCAGCCACCGCGCGTGCGCCACCTGCTTGGCGTCGCGATGCCGGCCGCACCACAGTGATTCCATTTCATCATCGAGAAACTGCCATGAAGCTCTACCTGATTTCCCTTGGCGCCGGCGTCCTGGTCGGCATCCTGTATGCGCTGATGCAGGTGCGCTCGCCGGCTCCGCCAGCCGTGGCGCTGATCGGGCTGCTGGGCATGCTGATCGGCGAACAGGTCGTGCCGCCAATCAAGCGCATGATCGCTGGCGAGCCGGTCACGGTGGCGTGGTTCCACAGCGAGTGCATGCCGAAGATCACGGGCACACCGGGGCCAACGCTGACAGGCGAACCCAATGCGAAGGGCGAGCATGCGCGCTAGGCTGCAGTGCGGCGCCTGCGCCGGGTTGCTGCTGGCCAGCACCTGCGCGTTCGGCGCGGGAACCCGGGCAATACTTGAGTGTTATATGGAGACCGGGCTGGACGCGGCTATGCTGTTGGCAAGCGGTGCACATGTTGCCGTCACCGCGCCATTGAGCAAGGATCGAGTGTGACCGCCATCCCCGTGATCGCCATCGTCGACGACGACGCTTCCGTCAGGGACGCCATGGGACGACTGGTGCGCTCCTGTGATTTCGCGGCGGAGCTGTTCGGCGGTGGCGGCGAACTGCTGCAGTCCGGGAAACTGCACCAGATCGCCTGCGTGATCACGGACGTGGTGATGCCGGGCATGAACGGCTTCGCCCTTTACGAACAGCTGCGCGCAAGCGGCTTCGATAAGCCCGTCATCTTCATGACCGGCTTTGCGGAGGAGGGCTCCGAGCAACGCGCCATGGCGGCCGGCGCGGCCTGCTTCCTGAAAAAGCCGTTCCAGGATACCGACATCATCCGCTGCATCGAGCAGGCCTTGCAGGCCAGCGCAGGCGATTCATCGAGCTGACGGCTGCCCTGGCGGCATCCTTGCTCCATGCGGCGTGCGTTCCGCTTCAGGCGTGGCGGGCGGCAGAAGCAGCTCGAACACGGCGCCCGCCGGCATATTCGCGCTGGCAAACAACCTGCCCCGGTGAGCCTCGACGATCAGCTGGCAGATCGCCAGCCCCATGCCGAGACCCTGCGATTTTGTCGAGTAGAACGCATCGAAGATCTTGTCCGCATTGCGCGGATCCAGCCCGGTGCCGCTATCGCAGACGGCGACCATTGCCGCGCCGCTGGCATCGCGCCGCGAGCGGATAACGATTTCGCGGCGGTGTTCCTCGGTGTCGTTCATCGCCTCGACGCCATTCATGACAAGGTTGAGGAGGACCTGCTGCAACTGCACGCGGTTGCCCACCACCCTGGGCAGGTCGGCTGCCAGGTCGGTCCGGATCTGGATCTGCTGCCGCGTGACCTCGCCGTGCAACAGGGCGATGGTGTCGTCGATCAGCACGTTGAGGTCAAGCGGTGCCGGCGCGGCCGTGGTCTTCCTGAACAGCGCCCGCATACCGCCGATGACCGCCCCGGCCCGATGGCCGGCCTGGACGATGTCGTTGACCGCGTCCCGAACTTCGCCAAGGTCGGGTGGCTGGCGCGCCAGCCAGCGCAGGGCGGAGTGCGCGTTGGACACGATGGTGGCCAGCGGCTGGCTGACCTCGTGCGCGATCGAAGCAGTCAGCGCACTCAGTGTCGTGACGCGCGTGACATGGGCCAGTTGCACCTGTGCCTGGCGCAGCGCCGTTTCGGCGCGCTTGCGCTCGGTCAGGTTGAGCACGAACGATACGCCACGGTCATCGCCGTCCTCGAAGAGGGCGGAACCGATCAGCACCGGCACGCGGCTGCCGTCCTTGTGGAAGAACTCCTTCTCGAATGGCGCGAGGGTGCCATTCAGCCGGAATTCCCGCGCGCGCCGGGCGTCGTCTTCCCGCCATTCCACCGGGGTCAGGTCCGTCCAGCCAAGGCTGGCACCGAAGAATTCCTCGCGTTCGTAGCCCAGCATCTGCAGGAACGCATCATTGACCTCGAAAATGCCGCCGTCGAAGCGCCACATGAAGATCCCGATGAGGTTGGCCTCGACCAGCCTCTGGATCTTCGCGTCGCGGCGTTCGAGACGACGGTACAGGTAGGCATTCTCCAGGGCGGTCGCCGCCTGCGAGGCGAGCAGCTTCAGCACTGCGATGCGCGCCGGGGCGAACACGCGCGGCGCGAGATGGTTCTCAAGGTAGAGGACGCCGATCAGCTTGGCACGCACCAGCAGCGGCAGGCAGAGGATCGAACGCGCCTGGCGCTGCACGATGTACGGGTCGTTCGAGAACGGGTTCTGCTCGGCGGCGTGGTCGAGGATGATGTTCTCGCGCGTGCGCAGCACATAGCGCAGGATCGACACAGGCATCGCGCTGGTGGTCACGCCGTCGCTGCACAGCCGCACTGAGACGGATGCCCCGGCGGTCATCGCTTCGGCGACGACGCGCTGCTCCGATCCGCGCGGCAGGATCAGCAATCCGCGCTCCGCGCCGCCGTGCTGGAGCGCCGTGCGCATGAGCGTGTCCAGCAGCTTGTCCAGCACCATTTCGCCCGACACGGCCTGCGACACAGCCATGACGGTCGCCAGGTCCAGTTGTTCGACCGGCACGCCGATCGTCGCCGTCGGGGCGGGCTCGCGCTCGCCTGCGCAGAGGTGCGGATGGTGCGCGTCGAGTTGCCGCACCTTGCCGTCGGCACCCCAGCGCAGGTAATGATGGCGCGCATCCTGCAGGTAGACGCGGGCAATCTTGTCGAAGCCGCGCCCGGCATAGAATCGTGCGGCCAGCTCGTTGGCGAGCGCCTGGCCATGGACGAAATCGCTGTCACGCGCGGCGCGCAGCGCCTGCTCATAGAGGTGCATCGCATCCGTTTCGCGTCCCTCGAGTCGGGCGATCTCCGCGCCGACCAGCGCGGCACGGTCCTCGAAGTTCCCGGGACAATGCTGCGCCCAGGTCCGCAGTTGGAGATGATGGACGGCCATGATCTCCAACTGCCCCGCGCGTTCCGGCGCCGTGGCGTTTTCGACGCAGGCGGCACGTGCAAGGGCCGCGTAGAGATGAAATTCCGCCTGCTCGAAGAACGAGGGGCAGGTCCACAGCAGCCCTTCGGCGCGAGCCGCGGCCGCCAGCGCCGTCGCGTAGTCGCCCGAGAGATAGCGCGCCTGCAGCTTGCGGATCCAGTACCAGCAGGTGGCGAGCGTCGGACCCGGCGACGCGTCGAGATACTGCTCGTAGGCGGCTTCGTCGAAGCCGGCATCGCTCAGCGAACCGAACACCGGCGTCAGGCCGCGCAGCGATCGGGCCAGCTGGAGCTGAGGGGTCACCCGGTCGACCGCCAGGCTGAACCTGGCCCGACAGGCAAAGTCCTTCAGGGCCTCGGCGTCCCGCTGCACTTCGGCGAGCGCATCGCCGCTGGCCAGCATCTGGGTAATGCGGTTGTTGTGGGCAAAGCAGGCGTAGGTGAGATCGCCCATCCTGGTCGCCACGTCGAAGGCGCGTTGCACCAGGCCGCGGGCGCTGCGGATCGGCCGGGTCCATTGCATCACGTGGCCGCCGAAGGCCTGGTAGACGCGCGCCTTGAAGTGGTCCAGCCCGCCGCGCTCGACCAGGTCCAGGCCCAGTTGGCCAAAGCGGAAGGCAGCCTCGTAGTCGCCTGATTGGGGCTCCAGGATCAGCCCCAGCCAGGCATAGCCGAGGCAGGAGGCGTCGCAATTGCCGTGCTCGAGGCTCAGGTTCGCCATCCTGGCGATGATCAGCGCGCCCAGGTTGACGTCGGTGTACCAGGCCGGCAGCATGAGCGCGGCCAGGACGTCCATCGTTGCTTTTGCGGCTGCATCGGTCATCAAGGGCAGATCGCGCAGCGCCTCGATGGGGCGGTTGCCGATGCGGCGCCACATCGCGTCATACTCCCGCAGCATTTCGTCGCGACCGGGCTTCGCAGGGCACCGGACGCCGGCACGGCTTAGGAAATCGAGACCGACTTCAACCGCGCGCTCGCGCTGCCCAAGCGCCAGATACAGCTCCAGCCGCAGTTGAGTGACGCGGGCCAGGTCGTTCAGGGCCGGCGCGCGATCCGCAAGCCCGGCGAGGCGCACCTGCGCCGCCTCCGATGCCCCGGTGAGAAACTCGCATTCCGCGCGCTGGTATTCGAGCGCGAAGCGCAGCCCGGGGCGACGCTGATCGGTGTCCCGGACGAGCAGCGTTGCGCCGGCGCTCAGGTAGGCCAGTGCCGACGCGTAGGCGGTCGCCGCCTTGGCGCGTTCGCCGGCAAGAAGGTTCAGCGCGGCCACCTGCTCGCGTTCCTCGTCCCCGTCAAGCAGGGCGAGGCCATGGTTGAACTGTCCGACGATCTCGAAGACATGCTCCGCGACCGCCTCCGGCGGCGTGGCCGCGGCAAGCCTGCGGCCGATCGCGAGGTGCGCCGACGGTCGCGAAGTTTCGGGAATGAGCCCATAGGCCGCCTCCTGGATCCGGTCGTGCAAAAAGCGGTAGCTGGTCCCGGTGCGTAGTAGCAGCCCGGCACGGATCGCCGGCCATAACGGGTCGTTCGGGCCGGCCTGGCTGCTGCCCCGGACCACGTTCAGCACGTCGACGGCCGCGTCGTTGCCGAGGCAGGCCAGTTGCTGCAGCGCGCTGCGGGTCGCGGCGGGAAGACGGGCGATCTTGCCCAACATGAGATCCGCCACGTTGTCGGTAAATCCCTTGGCCACGATGCGGTCGAGGTCCCAGGACCAGCGCGAGGCCCGGTGATCGAAGGCAAGCAGGCCTTCTTCGGCCAGGGCGCCGAGGAACTGGATGGCGAAGAACGGATTGCCGGCGGTCTTGGCCTGTACCAGGCCGGCCAGGCTCCTGACTTGCGCCGGCGCGCACTGCAGGGCATCGGCAATCATGCCGCCGACATCATCGGGACCAAGCGGGCCAAGCGCGATCTCATGGACCTGACCGCCTGCCTCGCATATCGCCGGCACGCGCAGGAGCAGCGCGTGGCCGGGCTGGACCTCGTTGCTGCGATACGCGCCGATCAGCAGCAGGTGGCGCGCCTCGGCCTGCGTCGTCAGATGCGCGAGCAGATCCAGCGTCGCCGCGTCCAGCCACTGCAGGTCGTCGAGGAAGATGGCGAGCGGACGTTCGGCGCGCGCAAAGACACCGAGCAGGCACTGGAAGGCGCGGTGGAAGCGATGCTGCGCGTCCAGGGGCGGGAGCGGCGGGACGGGAGGCTGGGGACCGAGGATCAGTTCCAGTTCGGGGATGAGCGCGACCATCAGCGCGCCGTTGGGACCCAGTGCCTCGCACAGTGCGAGTCGCCACGGCTCGAGCTCGGCCTCGCTCATGCTCAGCAGTGGGCGAATCAGGCCCTGGAACGCCTGGGCCAGCGTCGCATAGGGGATGTCGCGCCTGAACTGGTCGAACTTTCCCGAGGCAAACAGTCCCGGCCGCTTTGCAAGCGTGCGCCGCAGTTCCTGCACGACGGCGGTCTTGCCGACACCGGAATAACCGGACACCAGCACGAACTCCGGCATGCCTGTAGCGGCGACCCGGTCGAAAGCGGCGAGCAGGGCCTGGACTTCCCGCTTGCGCCCGTAGAGCCGTGCCGGCAGCAGCGGGCGCTCGGGCAGGTCATGCTCCCCCAGCGCAAATGCCGCGATGTGCCTGGCGCTGTTCCAGGCAGCCAGGCAGCGCCGCAGGTCGGACTCCAGGCCGGAGGCGGTCTGGTAGCGCTCCGCGGCGGTCTTGGCGAGCAGCTTCATCACCAGGGCGGAAAGCAGGGCCGGAATGCCGGGAACCCGATCGGCAGGCGGCACCGGCTGTCGGGCGATGTGGCAGTGCACCAGATGCATCGGGTCGCCGGCGTCAAAGGGCAATACACCCGTAAGCATTTGGTAAAACGTGACGCCAAGCGCGTAGAGATCGCTGCGCGCATCGATTGCGCAGTTGATGCGTCCGGTCTGTTCGGGCGCCATATAGGCCAGCGTGCCCGCGATCTCCTCCGGCGGCGCCGGCGCCTGGCACCCGCCCGGCAGGCGCGAGGCAAGGCCGAAGCCGGTCAGCCGGGCGGCGCCAAGGGCGTCGTTCACGAGGATGTGCGCCGGCTTGAGGTCCTTGTGGACCAGGCGTTGCCGGTGGAGCTGCGCCAGCGCTGCGCAGATGTTGATGGCCAGGCACAGGAAGCGACCCACGTCCATCGGTACGCCGAGCAGGCCGGCCAGCGGCTCGCCCCCCGCATCTTCGAGCAACAACGCCATGCGGCCATGTACCCGCGCCAGATGGAGTGGGCGCGCGGCCCAGCTGCCGTCCAGCCTCTCCTTCAGGCCATATTCGTGCGTGAGACGGGCCAGGCTGGCCGGAGTGGGGCGTTCGGCGGCGGGCCACACTGCCAGCACGGGCGTCGCCTGGCCGTCGAGTTCCACGTGCCAGCGGCCGAGCACGCGCTCTTCGTCCTCCCACAGGATCCGGGCGTTGAGTTCGCTGGCGGCGACGGGGCGAAACTCCGGATTCATCTGCCCCACGCCGTCCCGGTCCACGCGCTGCGCACAATCCCGGGGGAGCCAATGCATCTGGCTGGCGGATGGCAAGCGGTCCGCATGACGGTCGCCTCCCTCGACCAACGCCGGCTTGGCAATCACGATAGGCCCTCCCTTGGCATGCATCGGGGCGAAGGTCGTGCCGGCTCAGATGGAAGGTACGACTTGCCCGATGCCAATCTAGGAGTTTTGCCAGCCCTTGGCTTGAACAGTTGTGCTGTGCCTTGTCCTCTTGTGCCCTGCGCATGGGGCAGGGCGTCGGCGATGCGCAAAGGTGAGGGGGAATGAGAAACGGAATTATTCTCGATGCGTGCGCCAGGCACCGGGGGTCACGCCAAATTTCTTCGAAAGGCTTCGCGTCAGATGGCTCTGGTCGGCGAATCCGCATGACACCGCGATCCCGGCGATTGGCAATTCCGTGGTGCGCAGCAGCGCGAGCGCTTGTTCAAGACGGCGTTCGAGCAGCCATTCATGCGGTGTCTTGCCGGTACTCTGGCGGAAGGCCCGTGAAAAATGGCTCCTGGACAACTGGCAGGCATCGGCCACATCGGCAACCGATATCGAGCCATCGTCCAGGCGTGCCGTCAGGTAGTCCTGGGCCCGCGCCAGGATCCGCGGTGAAAGCCGGCCCGAGCCGCGCAGGCGTGCGGCGGCGATGCCGCCGTATTGGTCGACCAGATGGGTTCCGATTGCATGTCCAAGCTGATCGACAAACAGGCGGCTGGCGCCGCCGGGCCTGGACAGGGCGGGCAGCAGAGCCTGCGCAAGGTGGGCCAGGACCGGGTCGTGCTGTGCCGCGGCATCGCGCAGCGCCAGGCTTGCCGGGCGGCCAAGTTCCATGGCCGTGCGCTCGATGAACGCGGGAGAGAGTTCGATCAGTACAAAGTCGAACGTGCCCGAGAGGTCGGCCTTGTAGTCGTCCTGGAAATTGCGCAGATAGACCGAACCGACGTCGAACGCATAGGTATCGGCGTGGTTGGGCTGGAAGATGCGGCGGCGATGACCGCCCGTCAGCGAGACACCGGCCAGAAATCCTCTTTCCGAAGCCGGCGTCACCACCTGGCGCAGTTCCTCGGCCGCGGAACTCTTGCGGAAAAAGCACAGATCCCCGGCGGCAAGGGCCTGGTCGTATCGCAATGCGTCAGACATGCAGCCGAGCGAATCGCGCAGCACGGCAGGTCCGGTCGGCTCGCTAGCGGAACTCGAAAAACTCGGCAATGGCATGTGGGGGCTAGGTCGTTGCGCCTGGTCCGGTGTGACGAGGCGGCCGTCTTTATTGAAAGCCGGCGACGAACGATAATCGCTCGCCGGCCTTCATGCGGCTTGGTGACACGCAGGGAACCGATACTAGCATTGCAACTGCCTGACATTCTAGGTGGCAAGACTCAAAGCGCAATGCCGGTGAATTTCGAAAGGAAGATCGAACAGTTTGATTGAACCGATGGAATATCTCGAACGTGGGCGGGGCAAATGGCCACTACCCGATGGTATAAATGCAAGCCCTCAAGGCTTGTGCTAGAAACTCCTCTGGCACGCACGATTTGCCCGGGCATACGGGCAGGCAATCGCGCTGTACCTATCGGTCAGCCGCTTTTGGCCGGCGCACCGGTGAGTCGATCAACCGTTGATGCGAAAGATTCAGGGAGAGAACGCCGTGACAGCCACCACGGGGGAACCCGCCGGGACCGACGATGCCAGGGAAGAACAGCTGGTGCTGATCGTCGATGACGATGTGATGCTGCGCAACGGCCTGGGCAACCTGTTTCGCTCGGTGGGCATGCAAGTGGCGCTATTTGCCTCTGCCGCCGAATTGCTCGATTTCCAATTGCCCGCCGTACCGTGCTGCCTGGTCCTGGACGTTCGCCTGCGTGGCCCAAGCGGCCTGGATGTGCAGACGCGGCTGGCGCAGATGGGCATTCACATCCCCATCATCTTCATGACCGGATATGGTGACATTGCCATGAGCGTGGCCGCCATGAAAGCCGGCGCCGAAGATTTCATGGCCAAGCCGTTCCGGGACCAGGACCTGCTCGATGCCGTGTCGGCGGCGCTGGAGAAAGACCGGCTGCGTCGCCTGGCGGTCAGCAAGCTCGACGAGATGCGCGCCAGCTATGCGACGCTGACCCCGCGCGAAGCCGAAGTGATGGGCCTGGCGGTCGCCGGCCTGCTCAACAAGCAGATTGCCGGCGAGATCGGCATCAGCGAAGTCACCGTCAAGATCCATCGCGGGCAGGCCATGCGCAAGATGAAGGCGCGCACGTTTGCCGGCCTGGTACTGATGGCGCAGCAACTCGGCATCTGCAAGGCAGATCGCTGATCCATTTTCCGCAGACGATCCGCATGACGAGCCGGATCGCCGCAGGCTGCGCATTTCGTGATGCGCGTCCGTCAGGCCAAGACCTGCGCGACCATCGCCGCGGCAGCCACGCTCGAGGTGCCGATGGCCAGCCAGCAACCGAGCAGCAGGGCGCCGTTGGCAATGCGTTTTGGTGATTTCATTTCGATTGCTCCCGGGTGCTGGCAATGGGCACGAATCAGCGTTCGATCACCGGCGCATGGACCGGGGCGATCGAGGCGTGCGGCGTGGCGGTACGCTGCGCTGCCTTGTGCACCATCGTGTAGGCGTAGTCGATGCCCATGCCGTAGGCGCCGGAATGTTCCTTGGCAAGGCCGGTCACGGCTTCGTAAGTTTCGCGGTTCTTCCAGTCGCGCTGCCACTCGAGCATCACCTGCTGCCAGGTCACGGGCACCACGCCTGCCTGGATCATGCGCTGCATCGCGTAGTCGTGGGCTTCCTTGGTGGTGCCGCCGGATGCGTCGGCCACCATATAGATCTCGTAGTCGCCTTCGAGCATCGCGCTCAGTGCGAAGGTCGTGTTGCAGACCTCGGTCCACAGGCCCGCGACGACGATCTTCTTGCGGCCGTTGGCGGCCAGTGCATCGCGCACCTTCTGGTCATCCCACGAGTTCATCGAGGTGCGTTCCAGCGTCTGCTTGCCGGGAAACACGTCGAGCAGTTCGGGATAGGTGTAGCCGGAGAACGATTCGCTTTCGACGGTGGTGATCGTGGTCGGCACGTCGAAGATCTTCGCCGCCTTGGCCAGGCCCACGACATTGTTCTTCATGGTCTGGCGGTCCATCGACTGCACGCCGAAGGCCATCTGGGGCTGATGGTCGATGATGATCAGTTGGCTATTGCGTGGGGTCAGGACTTGCAGTTTGGCGTTCGACATGGTGGTCTCCGGTGAATTGATTCAGTCAGTTTGAAGCGTTGATCTGGCAGCTTTTCCGTAGTTGGCGCCGCCATGTGCAGAACTATAGCGATGGCCTGTGCTGCCAGAGGCGCTACGGGTTGCAGTAGTTATTCAAACAATTTGAATTAAAGGTCCAGGGTCAAACCGCCGATAACACGCCCGTGCCTGCCTGACAGCCCGCCCTCGGACTCCTGCCAAAGACCTGTGAACACGCCGTGCTCAATGCATGACGCTCGCGCCGGTTACGCTGCGCAAGAGCGAGCCGTTGATATCGGCCAATGCAATGGGTCCTTGGGTTCGTCGACTCATACCTCCGGCATGACAGACGGACCGGGCGGATAACTGACACTGCCGGGGGCAATTGCTACCGTTAAGCACTTTCCGGAAGGAAATTCTTACCAATCACCAAGCGATATAAATTGGCACGGAGCCATTTGATGAAGAATGCGGATTCGATGACGCTATTTGGGCACGGCGCAGTATCACTGCCATCACGGGCGGCGGCTTTGCGCCTTCGCGTCTGGTGCGCGTCAATTGCACTGATTGCGGCAATGGCCGCACCCGCCTGGGCGGAGCCGGCCATCCACGCAGCCTTCGGCCGCGACCCATCGCACAATATCAACAAGTACGAAATTGGCATCAACTGGGATTCCGGATTTGCGTGGGGCAACCCCCAAAGCTGGCAGGCAAGGCTGCAATGGGAGGCCGAACTGGCGCAATGGGATTCGCGCAGCGGCACCAGGCAGCAGAACGTTACCGAATTCGGATTTTCCCCAATCCTCCGGGTCGAGAAGCGCGCATGGTCGCTGGTGCCATTCCTGGAAGCCTCCATTGGAGTCCGGCTATTGAGCCACACCAGTACGTCCGAGGAACACAACTTCAGCACGGCGTTCCAGTTTTCCGACATGGTTGGCATTGGCGTGGCCTTCGGTCCAAAGCTGAACGCTGAAGCCGGCTTTCGCTTCCAGCATGTCTCGAATGCCGGTATCAAGGCGCCTAATCCCGGCAGTAACTTCTATACCGGTTATATGCGCTACCGCTTTTGAAGCGAGAGGTGAATCGCTCATCACCAACCGGCATGCAACGTATCGCTTGTACGACATAAGCGGGCTGGGGCCCGATGGCGGCCCCTGCGCGAGAAATGCACGATTCAGGGAAAAGCTGTCCGGTCGTGCCTGCCGGCAATGATCCATTCGTTCGGGAAATGGCAACCCGGCGCAGCCGGTATAGACTCAATTCACGCTTCCGCCGTACCGTGGCGGGCGTTCTCGAGGCGAGGTGCATCATGATCCGACTTCTGGCTGCCGCAATACTCTGCGCGATCACGCTGAGCGTGATGGGTTGTGCCGGTCCGCAGATGGGGGCCGACAATACGCATCGTTTCACCAGCGACCCATACAACTACGAGTTCAGTCGGAACCTGTAGGCATATCCAGCGTGGCATTCCGTCGTCAGGCGCTCGCGACATCCGTTGTATCGATCAATGCCGCCGGGAGATGGCGAATTCATCCGAGGCCGGATTCAACCCGGCCTCTTTCTTTTTTACCGGAACCTTTCTGCTGCGCCTTCCTTGCCTCTTCGTCGCCTTTTCGATCCCACCAATATTCCCGGCAAACCCCCACGCCGTCGCGGTAAATCGCGGCGCGTGATCGGGATGGTTGCGCAATGCGGACACGTTTCCAATTGGCGGGACGATTGGGTTAATGCATTCGCTGCGCCAACCCATACCCTTGCTGCGACGGTCGAAGACCGTGCAAGAACCATATCGTCAAACAGGACGGAACAGCGAGGAGAGACGCATGAAGAGGATGGGAGCACTCTTGGTGGTGGCGATGGCAACAGTGCCTGGCATGGCGGCGGCACAATCGGGGGTGACCCTTTATGGCGTAGCCGATCTTTACATGGAGTATGTCAAGTCAGGGTCGAATCATGTTGCGCGGGTCGAGGACGGCGGGCTGTATCAGTCGCGGTGGGGCCTGCGCGGCAAAGAGGAGTTGGGGCAAGGGATGTCGGCAGTCTTCACGCTGGAGACGGGACTGGCGCTCGACAGCGGCACGGCCCAGCAGGGCGGGCGCCTGTTCGGCCGCCAGGCCTGGGTCGGCCTGAGCAGCAACGACTGGGGCGCGCTGACGCTGGGCCGGCAGAACACGCCGATCTACTACATCGAGGGACAGGCGTCGGCCTTCGGCTTCTCGCCTTACGGGCCGCTCGGTCGCCTGCAGAACAGCGGACCCGCGGGCAGCAGCCTGACGGCGCGCGCCGACAACTCGGTCCGCTACGAAAGCCCCGAGCTCGGCGGCCTGCAAGCCAGCCTGCTCTATTCATTCGGCGCCGAGCGGACCAGCGCGCCGCGCGACGCAGACCGGTTTGCAGGTATCGGGCTGACCTATGCCCGCGGTCCGCTGTGGCTGGGCGTGGCTTACGAACGTACCTACAGCATCAACGCGGTCGCCGACGCCGACCGCGACGAGCGGGCGATCGGCGCTACCTACGAGTTCCCGTGGCTGAAGGTGTTCGCCAACGTACGCCAGGCAACGCGATGGGTGCCGGGGCAGTCGACGCTCAAGGATCGTGGCTTCCATGTGGGCACCACCATTCCCGTCGGCGGTGCCGGGCTGGTGCTGCTGGCGTACGGCATGCAACAATCGGTTGGCACGTCCAACCGTGGCCAGCAGGCGTCGATCGGCTACCAGTATTCGCTGTCCAAGCGGACAACGCTCTACACCAACGCCAGCAAGATCTGGAACACCAACAAGGCCAACTACACGTTCTCGAACATTCCCAACGAGGTCACCGCGACCAGCGTGTCCGACCCGAGTGGCGTCATGATGGGCATGCGCCACCTGTTCTGACCGGCACGCCGGCGCGGCGGCCAGCTGCCGCTGCCGGCAACGGCGATCCCATCCCGCAAAGCATAAGAGAATCCATGAAGCGCTCCATCTTCGCCGCGGCTTTCGGGCTGCATCTGTTCTGCGCATCGATCGCATCGGCGGCAGGCGTGACACCAATGCAGACGCTCGGCGCGGATGCCGCGGTCCGCCTGACCGACGCGGCCAAACAGTTTGCCGCGGACCGCAAGGTCCCGGTCAGCATCGTCGTGGTCGATGTCGCCGGCCACTTCCTGAGCGGTGTAAGAATGGATGGCGCCCCGTTCGGGACCTTCGACGTCGCGCGCGGCAAGGCCATCGCCTCGGCGGCGACCGGTGGTGCCTCCGGCGCTGAACTCGTGAAGCGCTATCAGGCCAATCCCATCGTCTTCGGCCAGATGAGCTCGCTCGTCTATGGCGGGCCGGTCTTTCCTTCGCAGGGGTCGCTTGGCATCTACGTCGATGGGCGCCTGGTCGGAGCCGTCGGCGTGAGCGGGGGGCCGTCCGACGTGGACGAGGAAATCGGTCGGCGCGGCATGGCCGCGATCGGGGCGACCGAAGCACCCTGAACGTTGGATGCGCCCCTGGGGCGCCTCGTTCATGTCATGCGCGCCTGCCGGGCACAGTACCGTCAGGCGCGTTGCGCATCAGGAGCGGCTGCGGGCCTCGACATCCGCAAGGAAGCACTCGATGCGCGTGGCGAGATCGACCGGCGTCTCGTCCATCGGATAGTGTCCCGCGTTGCGGATGACATCGATGTCCAGGTCCGCGAATGCCCGGCCGTAGGTCTGCTGCATGACGTCGGCCGTCAACGAGGGATCGTGCTCGCCGACCAGCAGGAGCGTGGGGATTTTGGTACCGGTCATGTCGGCGAAGAAGTCAGTGTCGGCCCATGCCCGGAAATACGCGCCAAATGCTTCGGGGGCGGCATGTTCGGTCGAGGCCCGGACCATCTTCTCGACCCAATGCCGGCTCAGGCGCTCGCCGGTCGAATGATCCAGCACCGCAACTCTTGCCGCGTACTCGTCGGCGGCCCGCTCGAACAGCGAGCGCGTTGCCGCATCGAACGGCACCGGCGTGGGCGGCACGGGCGTGATGCCGACCATGGCCGTGACGCGCGCGGGGGCGAGCAGGGCGACGGCCTGCATGGCCTTGCCGCCCATCGAGTGCCCGATCAGCGAGAAGCGTTGCCATCCGAGTTCGTCACCAAGCGACAGCACGTCGGCGGCGATCTCGCGCATGTCGAAATTGCCCGGGACCGCACGCCGGGCACCATAGCCACGGTAGTCGAGGAAGGCGTAGGTAAAACGGTCGCCGTCGAGCACGTCGACAAGCGGACCCCATCCGCGCGCATGTCCGAACCAGCCGTGCAGGCCGATGACATGGATGGGTCCGTTGCCGATGGTGACTACGGCTCCGTTCTGCTGTGGATGCATAGAGTTTGCTCCGGTCGTGGATGTGGCGCTTCATCTTGCATGAGCCGCCGCGGCGCGAGCCGGGCAGCTGTCAAGTTCTTGGACAATCCGGTAAGTGCGGCCCGCGCGGCGCCGGGCGAAGGCCGGCAGGCATGGCGAAGTCGCAGAACGGAGGACGTTTTGGTAAACGGCTCCCCAAATGGGGAAGCACCTTGTGTCCGGATCAGCGAGAGTACGAGCCTGGGCTGACCCTGTCGCCCACGAATCGCGATTCACAAGGAGACCAGAGTCAATGCAAAGCCGGAATTCTCCGTCATCCCACGCCGTGCCGCGGCGGCTGGGCAAGCTTGCCGCCATGGCGGTGGCCATCGGCGCCACGCTGGCCGTGGCCGCCGCGGGCCTGCTTCCGGGCGTCGCCAACGCCGCCGCGGACGCCAGTGCGCAAGCCGCGTGGAAGCCGTCGAAGCCGATCACCTTCATCGTTCCGTTTCCGCCGGCCGGCATCAACGATGTGCTGGCCAGGGCCGTGGCACAGCGCCTGTCGAGCGTGCTGGGGCAGCCGGTCGTGGTGGAAAACCGGCCCGGCGCCAGCGGCAACATCGGCGCCGAAGCGCTCGTGCGCGCAGCGCCGGACGGGCACACGATCGGCATCCTGAACAGCATCCATGGCGTCAACGCCGCCTTCTACCGCAAGCTGCCCTATGACGTGACGCACGACCTGGTGCCCGTGGCACCGCTGGGCGAGTCGCCGCTGGTGCTGGTCACGAACCCGCGCACGCCATACAAGTCCGTTCCCGAGTTGATCGCCTATGGCAAGGCAAATCCCGGCAAGGTCAACTACGGCGGCCCGACCAGCTATCCGCTCGAGATGATCAAGACGATGGCCGGCGTCGATATCGCCAATATCCCGTACAAGGGCAGCGGCCCGACCATCAACGACATGATCGCCGGGCATATCGACCTGGCGACCGGACCGCTGCTCGAGTACATGCCGCATGTGAACGCCGGCAAGCTCAAGCTGCTGGCCGTCGGCACGAGCGGCAGGCTCAAGGCCCTGCCCGGCGTGCCGACCGTGGCCGAAAGCATTCCCGGGTACGACATCACCGTCTGGTATGGCGTGTTTGCGCCGAAGGGCACGCCGGCGCCCATCGTCGAGCGGCTGCGTGGCGAGATCCACACCATCATGAACGATGCCGAAATCCGCGCCAAGCTGGCCGGCCTGAGCGTGGACACGGCCTTCAGCCAGACCGGCGTGACCGGCCTGACCAACCGCCTGGCCAGCGAAACGCAGCGTGCGCAGAGGATCGTCGCCAAGACTGGTGGCTATCTCAACTAGGCCAAGTTCCCGTGGACGGCTCAATCGAAAAGGAACCAGAACAATGATGATAGACAGGAGACACTGGCTGAAGGCCGCTGGCGCGCTCGGCCTCGGCGCGGCGTCGCTGAACGCGGCGGCGCAGGGTAAGGCGGGGCGCGCCGCGCCGGCGGCTGCGTCCGGCGCCGCTCCGCTGCCCGTGACGCAACCGGGCAAGATCCACCGCATCGAGTCCGCCAGCGAGTCCGTGCGCGTCGGCATTCTCGATCCCAAGGCAGCGCCGGTCGCCAGCATCGAGTCGGGCGACCTGGTGATGTATCCGAATACCTGGGTCAACTGGGCCAACGGCGCCGCATATGGCATGAGCTTCGAGGACCGCGAGCCGGTGCGCAAGCGGTTTCCGCAGGGACCGTATTCGAATGTCGGGCCGGTGGAACTGCGCGGGGCGATGCCCGGCGACGTGGTCGAGTGCCGCATGGTGAGGCTGCGCCCGATCGGCTGGGGATGGAACTCCGCACCCAAGGGGGTCGGCGCACTGCCGAACGACTTCGCCAAGCCGTACCTGCGCTATTTCAAGTTTGACGAGGGCCGGCAGTACACCGAGTTCGCGCCGGGCATCCGCATCAAGCTGGCGCCGTTCCAGGGCGTGATGGCGGTGCAGCCTGCCGGCGACGAACCGGTCAGCGGCATCCTCAGCGGCGCGTATGGCGGCAACCTCGTGCTGCGCGAACTGGTCGAGGGCACGTCGCTGTTCCTGCCTGTCCAGCGGCCCGGCGCGATGATCTGGACCGGTGACTCGCATGCCGCGCAGGGCGACGGCGTGGTCAACCAGACCGCCATCGAAACCGCGATGGAAGACATGCGGATCCAGTATTTCCTGCACAAGCAGCGGCCCCTGGCTTTGCCGATGGCGGAGACCCCCACGCACTGGATCGTTCTCGGCTTCGGCAAGAACCTGGACGAGGCGCTGGTGGCATGCCTGCGGCAGATGCTCGACTGGGTCAGCGCCGCGACGGGCATGGAGCCGCAGGATGTGTACTCGCTCGCCAGTATCACGACCGACTTCCGCATCACGCAGTACTCCAACCAGACCGCCAGCAACTACACGTCGATCCCGGCCAAGACCGTGCATGGCATGCTGCCCAAGTCGGTGTTCGATGCGACCTTCCGGGAAAAGCTGTCGCGCTCGCTGCGCGGCTGAGGCTTCGCGGCCCGGGCGGGGTGGGGCGTCTCAGTCGCCCGGCGCTCCTCCCGGCATGCCGGTCCGGCGAAATTCCGAGGGGCTGAGCCCCAGGTGCTGGACGAAGAATCTCGTGAAGTGCCCTTGCGCGCTGAAGCCGAGCTGGTGAGCAACGTCGCCGATGCTGGCGTGGCGCTCCGCCAGCAGGCGCGTGGCGATGCCGATCCGGATCCAGTCCAGGTATTGCTGTGGCGAAATGCCCATGCAGGCCTTGAACTGGTGGAACAGCCGGCTGCGCGACATGCCCACCGCGCTGGCGACCGTCTCGACATTAGGATTTTCTCCCGCGTGGCTGCGGATGTACTCGGTCGCGCGCTTGATCCGGTAGTCCAGAGGCCTGGTGCTGGCCAGCACTTCAGTCATGGAGCGCCGCTGGAGATGATGGGCCGAGACCCTGAGCGCCAGGTCGGCGACAGCGGTCTCGCAATCCGCGGAGCCAATGGTCAGATCGTCGGCGAGATCGCGGGCGAGGCAGTTTCCCAGCGCCGTCAACGATGCAATGGTATCCGCGTCCATGCGCACCAGCGTATCGCTGAAGCGCAGGCCACTGGCGGGGTTTTCGACCCCGAGCGTGCGCCCGAGCCACTCCGGTTCCAGCAGCAACGCCAGCAGCAGTGAAGGCGAGCCTGCCCTGGCGCTCTTGGCATGGGTCGACCAGGGATTGACCAGCAACGCGCAGCCGTCGGTCAGCGTCAGCGGCCGGTCGTCGATGCGGAAGTGTGCGTCCGAGCCGCCGAGCTTGAAGATCAAGTGGAACTCCGCATGGGCATGCGCGACGAGGGGCCCCGATAGGCGATGCAGGGTGGCCCGACCGAAGCTGCCATGGACGATGCGTATCTGGCGGTCCTTTGCCATTCAAATTCTCTCCTCAAGCAGGCAAGCGGGCATGCAAAAGGCGCCTGCGTGCAGAAGAGGAGTCCCCTCCAAGTGCTTCGACAATCGCCTGATGCAGCTAACGTTGCAAACGTTTGCAACGATGGATTATGTCACCGATATGGCGGGCGTCAAGAGAAAGGCGGCGCAACTGTTGCGTTTCAGTTGGAATGTGGAACCGCGTCCACCCGGCAGGCATGTAAAGGCCGCTTTTTGCACTCTTCGGGCTGGCTTCGTGCCGCGGCCGGAACGCGCCGGAGCGAGCGCACCGGCAACGAGTCTAGGCCCAAGGGGCACGGATGCCGGTCTGATGGCCAAGCGCTTCCAGCGCATCAGCCGTTGCGGGCGTCAGGGCAATGCCGGTCGCCTGTCGCTCGCGCGCTTCGGCGTAGCCGCGCTCTCCGGGCAATCGTGGCGGGCCCTCGCCAGAGGCCGGCAGCTTGTGGATGGCCGCCGCCAGTTCGGCCAGCTGCGCTTCAAACTGCGAAGGCTCTACGACTTGCGCGATATCGACCGCAAGCATCCACGCGTTCTGCGTGTGGCGATGGGTGGCCGCGGGATCCGACAGGGCAGGGGAGAGGATCGGATGGCAGGTCAGCAGGCTGCATGCGATCTCGGCCATCAGCGCCAGGCCCGATCCCTTCGGACCGCCCAATGGCAACGGCGTCGCGGCCAGGTTCGCGTCGGTGGTGGCGTTGCCCATCGCGTCCATGGCCCAGCCCGGCTCGAGCCGCCGGCCCGCGGCCCGGGCCTGCATGAGCTTGCCGAAGGCGACGGCGCCCGCGGCCATGTCGAACACGATCGGCTCGCCGCGCGTGGGGCAGGCCATGGACAGCGGCGCGGTGGAGACACCCGCGACCGCGGCGCCATGGTAGGCCATCAACGGTCCCGAAGCGGCCATGGCCATGGCAAACATTCCCTCGCCAGCGACATGGGCCGTATGGAAGCCTAGCGCGCCGGTATGCGTCGTTTCCCGCAGCAGCACGAGGCTGGCTCCGGCCCGGCGCGCCCCCGCGATCGCCTGCCTGGCAGCAACACGCATACCGAGTGCACCGGCGCAGCGATCGCCCTCGATCACGGTCAACGCGGGCAGGCTGAGCCCCGCGCGCGGTTGTGCGCGGCCATTGATCTCGCCCGATGCGAGCCACGCGGCGTATTGCGGGATACGCGAGACTCCGTGTCCGGGCGAACCGCGCAGGTCAGCCCACACCAGGCTCTCGGCCACGACTGCAGCAGCTGGCCTCTCCAGCCCCGCCGAACCCAGCAGCGCCTGTGCGTAGGCCTGCAGTCCGGCTGCGGAGATCCACGGGGCGGGGCGCACGGTCATGCCGTCTCCAGCGGCGCCTGGCGGGCCGGGAAGAACTTGTGCAGCCAGTCCGTGACCAGGTTCAGGGCTGCCTGGTTGTCATCGGAGAAGATGAAATGGTCGATCTGCGCGAGCAGATGCAGTTCGGCCGGCATCCTGGCGTTGCGGAACAACTCGATCGACTGCTCCGTCGGCGTGACCGAATCCTCGGCGGGATGCAGCAGCAGGAGCGGACGCGGTGCAATCTTGCCGGCCACCTCGTTCGGCCGGAAGCGCAGCATGCTCTCGACGACCTCGAACGGGAATTCCATGAAGCTTCCTGCGGGCAGGTTGCCGCGCATGGCGGGCGGAATGGGCACGATGTCGAAGCGCGAGACCCGCATCGACTGGCCCTTGGCCAGGCGCGCGCGGCCTTCTTTCACCATCGCCTCGAAACGCTCCCAGGCGCCCGGATCGGCATGCTGCTGGCGCAGTTTCACTTCGCCGTCGCCCCATCCGGCCGAGGAGATGCAGGCCACGATGCGAGGATCGACGCCGGCGGCATAGACTGCCACGGCCGCTCCGAAGCTGTGGCCCATGACCGCAATCCTTGCCGGATCGACTTCGCGCAGCCCCTGCAGATAGGTGACCGCGTTGCGGGTGTCGCTCACCTGGTCCTCGCACAGCACCTTGCCGAGTTCGCCTTCGCTGTCGCCGCAACCGCGCATGTCAAAGCGCAGGACCACATAGCCGAGCGACGAGAACAGACGCGTCGCGAGCCGCACCATGCCGTCGTCCTTGTTGCTGCCGAACCCGTGCAGCACAGCGATGGCGGGACGCTGCTCGCCTTCGGCAAGGTCGGAGGGGAAATGCAGGGCGCCGGCCAGGCGAAGGCCGTCGGAGTCAAATGTCACAACCGTGTGCACGATCAATTCTCCAGGTTTCGTGGCACACGATGTTCTACGAAATCCGCGCTCCGATGGCTGCCCAACCATCCACCGGCTTACCGGATCGTCCGCTTACTTCGACTGGCGTGGTTCGCCGCCCGGATCGGCTGCCATCAACGCTCGCCGCGGGAATGGCTGCGGCGATCGGCTGGATAGATACCACCTGAATGGACTGTGTACGCTATCGATGGCCCATGCTGGAAGCCTTGACGCGTTACATAAGGAAGATCTTTGCAGACAGCGATTGTCCAGCCGGTTTTGAAAGGTCGTCCCGCCAGCTCAATTCAAATGTCGGCACGGGCG
>NZ_JBYOJR010000057.1:0-23921 GCF_057798915.1 Cupriavidus sp. 22TCCZM01-5 | reverse complement strand
CCATGGGTCAGCGGCATTGCCAGACCGGCGTTGCGTGCGGCCTCAGCACGTTCGATCCGTGCGAAGATCGTCATGCCCTTGTCCAATTGGCCGCCGGCTTCTGCCGGAGATGCCGCGGCCGTCTCTGGCTTGAACGAGACGGTCGCAGTTTAAGCATTCACAACGACGTGCCTGCTTCAAATCGCAGTAGGGTTGGCCTGCATGATTAGCACCTTTGTGTTTGCGAGAATCTGCCGTGCAAGGCTGGCGTCACCCGCCGCCCGCGACATACTCACCGCGCCGACGATGGCGGTGAGAATCGCCGTTGCGCGGGCGGTCGCCGCCTCGCCGCTGCCGATGGTCTGCGCAATCTGCTGCACGTTTTTGTTGAACTGTTCGGCAATGACCTGCTGGACCTGCGGGCCTGCGTAGCGTGCTTCTCCGGCGAGCGTGCAAATGCCGCAGCCGCCCGTCGGATCGGCCACATGAGCGGGATCAAGCCACGTATCCACTACTTGTTCAAGAGTGGGTTTCTTCTTGCGCGAAAAAAGCGCATCGAGCTTGGTCTGGCCTCTATCCATGGCGCGCCTGGCCGCCTCGGCAATCATTGCGTCGCGAGACTCGAAATGCCCATAGAAGGCCCCCTTGGTGAGGCCCGCGTTCTGCATCAACTCCGCCACAGCAACGCTATCAAGCCCTCGTTCGCTTATCTGACGTGCGGCTTCGTCCAGGATGCGCTCTCGGCTGGCCGCCTTCTCTGCTTGTGAATGTCCCATTGCTTAGCAATCCCAACACACTGATACTTGACAATCTGCAGTACGAACGTAATACTGATTCTGCAGTGCGAATGACCTGCACATTATACCGCGCCGGCAGCCGCGTGAATCGGCGGAAAGGCATATCAGTGAAAGGAGCAGTTGATGAGCGCATTACTTGAACAAGCAGTCGGGGCCCACGGAGGGATCAAGAACTGGAGGAAGCTCCGCGCCGTATCCGCCAGACTGGATATCGGCGGTGCCCTATGGCAGGTCAAGGGGCAACCTGAAATGTTCAGGGACGTCGAACTGGAGGCGGACCTGCGAACGGAACGCCTTGCGATGACGTCGCAGACTGCCGGTTGGAAAGGCCATTTCACGCCGGACCTGGTGCGAATCGAATCGTTAAAAGGAGATTGGATCGAAGAGCGCCACGCGCCAAGGACGTCGTATGAAGGCCATACTCTGCAGACCCAGTGGGACCGCTTGCATGCGTTGTACTTTGGCAGCTACGCCCTCTGGACCTACCTGACCATACCGTTTCTCTATACATACCCAGGCTTCCATACGGAAGTGTTGCCCGAATGGAAAGAAAACGGAGAGGTGTGGCAGCGGCTGAAGGTGACGTTCCCGGACTCGATTGCGAGCCATAGCCGGGAGCAGATCTCCTATTTCGGCAAAGACGGCCTGCTGCGCCGCCACGATTTCACAGTGGAGGTGGTGAATGGTGCGCCCGGCGCCAACTACGCATCGAACTATCAGAACGTTGGCGGCATCATCGTCCCGATGTCGCGTCGCGTCTATGCCTACGACACGGCAGGGCAAAAGATCGATGACCCGCTTCTCGTGTCCATCGATTTTCGTTCGGTTGCATGGCGCACGGACTGAGCCTGTGTTCTGAACAGTCTTGTCGCGTTGTGGCGCGTACTACCCCTTCAAATCCCAAAGGCACGAATGGTTTGCTCTGGCTGAACCTTCCGTGCACCAGTAAAAGGGGTTCCGGCCATGAAAGCCCATCATCTTCAAAGACCTGACTATTCGTGGCTTCTCGATAGGAAACCCTCACTTCGCCAATCAAATCACCGATGGTGTCAGCCGCGCAGATGGTGGTATCGGGCAGATGTCAGTTCCCATCGCGGCGGAATACGGACTCGAGGAAATCGGTGCTGCGATCGTCCATGCCGAGAAGGGCGGAAAAATTCTGCTGAAGGTGGCTAGTTAGAAAAAGGGAAACAGCGGAGGCTTCGCCCTGAATGTCAACGACGGGCGGGGCCGCAATTTGCTCGTAGCAGACATTCGGATGTCCGGCCTGGCGCATCGGCGAACCTCGCTTATGGCCGAACCCGGTCAACGGAGGGGGAGGGAGGCGATCGTCGTCTGCGCAGCCATTTGTACAGCGCGCCTCGTCAGTGTGATTTCGAGATCAGTGGGTCTGGGGCATATCGGTATGAATGCGATTCGACGGCGTCCAGTTTCTTGAATGGCGCAAGCCGGTTTCGAATGACCGACTCAAGCTAGAGGAGCAACTGGCCGTATCCGGCAACCCTTCTCCGTCGCGGGGGTAGTGATACCAGTGACCGGTGTTTGACTACGACTAGACATCGTATTCTTCGGGTGCTTTCCGCCGGGTACCATCAGAGCAGTCGATGCCGAATTCGACGCCTGGCTAAGGAACGTTTCAAGGTGCGATTACGCTTTACGCGCGTGTCGGCGGGCAGCCGATCCGGTGGGCTTGTCTGCGCGTTGTTGTGGCTGGCGTGCGCGAGACTCGTCGTGCATTGTTTTTACCGGGTTGCAATCAGGCCGCGCGAAGCACCGTCAGTAGGTATGATCGGCAATCACGCGGGCCACCGCCTGAAGTGAATGCCTGAGCGCGTCCATGCTGACGGAGCCCAGCGCCAGCCGTATCGCACGCGGAACCGTACCGGACGTAGAGAACGGATGCGCCGTGGAGACCGAGATCCGCTCCCGCATCAGCGCCATGGCGATCGCGTCCGCGCGGACCTCCTCTTCCAGGGGAAGCCAGACGAAGTACGAAGCGGGATGACTGATTCGCTTGATCCCGCCGAGCACTTCAGAGGCAAGACGCTGGCGCGCCGCTGCATCCTGTCGCTTGGCGGCTTCCAGTCTTGCCACCGTGCCGTCCTCGATCCAGCCGCAGGCCATGGTTGTCATGATCGCGGGTGTATTCCAGGTCGTCGCGCGGATGGTTCTCTCGAGCTTGGGTACGAGTTCGCGCGGGGCGCAAACAAAGCCGACGCGCAGCCCCGTTGCCACGCTCTTTGACAGGCTCGATACATACACTGTTGTCTCCGGCGCGAGCGACGCCAACGGAGGCGGTGCATCATCGGCCAGGAAGGCGTAGGCGGCGTCTTCGATGATTAGCAGGCCATGCTGGCGCGCAATGCTGACGAACTGCCGACGTCGGCTTGCGCTCATCACCCAGCCGAGCGGATTGTGCAGCGTCGGCATGGTGTACACGGCGCGAACCCGTCTTTGGGTGCACAAGTGCAGCAATGCGTTCAGATCGGGGCCCTGTGCGCCGGCTGGAAGCGGCGCGAGTTCCAGGCGGTTGGCCTCGGCGGCGAGCTTGAATCCCGGGTAAGTCAGGGCGTCCACGGCTACCACGTCGCCCGGTTCGAGCGCGGCCATGGCTGTCATCGTCATCCATGCTGGGCGCCGCTCGTCAGCAGGACGGTGTCCGCTGATGCCGGCACGCCGCGGTTCGCCAGATGCCGTGCCACCACTTCGCGTTCGTGCTCGCGCCCGCCGTGAGGCTGGTAGCGAAGCAGCGCTTCCAGCTCGCCCGCGGCTGCGAGCTGGCGCAGCGCCGTCCGAAGGAGTTCTGTCTGGTCCGGCAAGGCGGGGTAGTTGAAGCTCAGGTCGACCGTGTCGGCGCTCCAGGCCAGCAAGTCGACGCCCTGGCCACGGGGCAGTGCCTCCTTGACGAACGTGCCGCGTCCGGTTTCTCCACTCACCAGCCCCATTTCCTGAAGCTCAGCGTAGACGCGCGTGGCTGTGACCAGCGCGAGTCCTTCGCGCGCCGCAAGGTCGCGGTGCGTCGGCAGCCGCGTGCCGGGACGCAATCGCCCGGCGCGAATGTCGTCCGCGAGGCGGTCGACCAGTTGCTTGTAGCGAGCCTGGCGCATGCTGGAGTGTATCCATGACAATTATTTGAGCGTATTGATTATCCGCTCCAGAATGGGCCTGTACAAGGACACACACTTGAGGCTCGCCGTGCACATCGCCATCCTGGCCTTCGAAGGCTTCAACGAACTCGACTCGCTGATCGCCTTCAACATCCTTAACCGGGTCACGCAGTCGGACTGGCGCGTGTCGATCGCCAGTCCGACTGCCACCATACGTTCGATGAACGGCCTGGTGATAGAGTCGCAGGCCTCGCTCGAGGAGGCCTGCGAGGCGGACGCGGTGCTGGTCGGTAGCGGGGTGCGCACGCGCGATGTTGTCGCCGATAGGGCACTGATGTCGCAATTGAAGCTGGACCCGACACGTCAGTTGCTCGGTGCGCAATGTTCGGGGACGTTGATACTCGCTAGACTCGGCTTGCTGGGCGACGTGCCGGCGTGCACAGACCTGACCACGAAGTCGTGGGTGCAGGAAGCCGGAGTCGCCGTGCTGGATCAGCCATTTGTGGCCCATGGGAACGTGGCGACTGCGGGCGGTTGCTTGTCGGCGCCGTATCTGGGTGCCTGGTTCATCGCACGACTGAAAGGCGTGGATGCTGCGTGCAGTGCGATTCACTACGTCGCGCCGGTCGGGGAGAAGGACGCCTTTGTGGCGCGCGCTGCGGAACATTTCGCCATTCCTCTGAGGCTCACTGAGGCTGACGGGGGAGGGGGAGCGATCTCTGGTGGCTGGCACGGGAATTCTCGAGCCGTTTACTTCGCATACGAAATGTACATATACTTCGCATGCGAACCTAGTGAATGCCTGTGACATTCATCACCCAACCCACCTAGAGGTCGACCATGACCCCGGAAATCCATTTTGACCTGAGCGACGGCGTCCTGACCATTACGCTTGCCCGGCCGGAGAAGAAAAATGCCATGACGAACGAGATGTACGGCGTGCTGGCCGATACGATCGACGCGGCGCAGCAGGACCACAGTATCCGCGTCGTGCTGTTGCAGGGCGATGGAGACAGCTTCACGGCCGGCAGTGATGTGGGGGAGTTTGCGGCGATCGCGGCGGGAAAGGGGCCCGGCGAACGGAACGTGCATCGCTTCCTGCACGCGCTCGCCAATGCGACGAAGACGCTCGTTGCCGCAGTCAACGGCAAGGCGGTCGGGGTTGGCACCACCATGTTGCTCCATTGCGACTACGTCGTGCTCGCAGAGGATGCGCAGCTCATCACGCCCTTCGTCAACCTCGCCCTCGTTCCCGAAGCGGCTTCGAGCTACCTGTTGCCCTTGCGCATTGGACATGCCCGGGCCTTCGAGATGTTCGCGCTGGGCGAGCCGCTCGATGCACAAAACGCCGTTGCATGGGGCATCGCCAACAAAGTCTGCGCCACCGATCAACTGCGGGAGGAAGCGGCGCGGATGGCCCGCAGGATTGCCGGGAAGCCGTCTGGCTCGCTGAACGCAATGAAGACGCTGATGCGCGACGCGGAAAGACTGGTCGCGCAAATGGCGAGCGAAAGCGCCCGGTTCGAGGAGCGGCTCGCCAGTGCGGAAGCGAGGGAAGCCTTCTCGGCCTTTGCCGAGAAGCGCAAGCCTGATTTCATGCGAATCGCGGCCCGCGCTGTCCAGGGCTAGGCTTCGCTGTCGTCAGTGGCCGGGAATTTTGTCTGCAGGCTTGTCAGCCACCGTGCGACGATATCCAACTCGGCCTCGGTGAAGCCTTTCGTTAGTTTGGCGTTCAATGCCTTCATTCCGGCTTTCGAGCGCTGGCGCGCGGCCGGCTTCGGTCAACCATAGGCGTGACACACGGCGATCGGACTCGTCCGGCCGGCGCTCGATTAGCCCCGCCTTTTCCGTACGGTCGGCAAGGCCGCTCATCCCCGGTGCCCCCAGGTCCAATGCGGCAGCCGCCTCGCTCATCAGCGCACCGTCGTTGCCTCCCAGGAAAAACAGGAGCCCTGCCTGGGCTGCAGTCACGCCGCCTCCGGCCACTCGCGCTTGTGACCACCGCTGCAGGCGCCGCTGGCCCACATTCAACAGATAGACAAGGTGATGTTCCATATCGGGATCCGCTTGGACGTGGGAGTTAGTTCGTATGCGAATATACCATGCACCCCCGTCAATGCCGCCGATTGTATCCATGACAATTATTTGAATGTCATGGTGCATTGACCTTACGATGGAGCCATACCCTCCTTGGTCAGGTCCGATACGCTGAAGTGCGAGTGAAGTCTGGCAGCGCTTGCCCCGAAAGCGGGACGGCCAACATGGCGGGGAAACAAGGAGGAATCATGGACGACTTCCTGACCGCCCTCGGCGCCATCTGCTTTTTTATCTCCGTGTACACGGCGCTGTCGTATGAGCCGAAGGCGATCAACATCCGCGCCGGAATTCCGCGCAATCCCCTTCAGTCGATAGGCCGCGAGACGGGAAAGCCGGGCAGCTCCGAGCTCGCCTCCGCGGCTTGCCATCCACGCTGGCCGGGAAGGGATTCGCGCAGGCGCTCGCTCCATTGCGAGAGGACATCATCGGGCCGAATACGCTCGTCCCGCAGGTGACGTTCCGGAACAGCTCTATGCTCATCTCAGGTTTCATCGCCCATCGCGAACCCATACAGCCTTTGCGCCTGCATTATTAGTTTGTGTCCTGAATCGCGGCATATTTGTCATTTGAGATGCGACGGAAAGGGCCAATCATTAGCAAATGCCTCGGCGCAACAGGCCCGCTCCTATCAGGACAAAAGCCGCGTGACGGCCCACACCTTGACGCGGTTGCCGCTCCCGGCAGGCCCCGACATGGGTGGGGGCGCTCGGGCAATTGCATGGGCGATGCCACCATGCAGGACAGCATGCTGCGAGGCATCATCCTGCTTCAGGATCAGGGCCCACGCCCGACGAAGAAACTCACCATGTCGACAATTCACTTTCACTATAAGACCACTTCGACGCCCGAGCAGTTTGTCGCTGCGCTGACTGACTTCGGTCCTGGTCGCTCGGAGCTCTTCGGCAACAGCGCAGACGAATACCTGAAGGTGCATCACCGGGGCGCCTTCGAGGCCGACGTCACGGAGGGCTCGGGCGGCATCTGGGAACGACTGCATTACGACTGGTCGGATCCCGATTGTGTCGTCTTGACGACAACCGACTCCAACGTATGGGGAGGCCGGTCAGGCCATACCTATACGTTCACGCGTCTGCCTGACGGGACGACCGCGCTGGACGCGGTCGTGGTGCGGGAAGGAAAGAACATCAAAGGACGGGTGCTCGGGCTCGTGCTCGGAACCATCGGTAGACACGTTCTGGCAAAGGCCTTTGCGAAGAGCATCAAGGCCATTGAAATCCAGAACAGCGTGGCAAGAAAAGAAGGCGCGCCGAGTACCAGCTAAACCTCAAACGCAGGCGGCGATCTGGGCAATCCGTCGCACCAGACTTGGGTGCGCAAACGTCAACGTCAGGCACGGCAGTGGCGGGAGGACGCGCCCCAGCTTCCCGCAGCAATCGATCACAGGGCTGCCGAGGTGAAATCGATGGACTCGCACGTCGACCACATCCTGATCGTCGATGACGACTGGGAAATCCGCGAATTGGTCTCGGCCTATCTCACCAAGAACGGTCTGCGTGTGACGGTGGCGCCCGATGGCCGGCATATGCGGTCGTTCCTGGAAGCCAATACCGTTGACCTGGGCTCGACGTGTGCGCTTGTCGAAAGCTTGCCTACGACTACCAGGACACCGGAAAGGCGGTGACCGTGCAGTAGAAGTCGGCGGCGCCATCGACACGGCTCGCCAACTCCCACAGTTTACCTATTACCCAAAAAGGAATCGATATGTTGAATCGCAAATTTGCCCCTCTCGCGCTGCTGGCATTCGGCATGGCCGTCAGCGCGCCCACCTTTGCAGCGGACGACGTCAACCAGGCTTCCGTTGTGATCGTGCATGGCGCCTTTGCCGACGGCTCTGACTGGGCGAAAGTCATCCCGCTCCTGCAAGCGAAAGGCGTGAAGGTTCAGGCCGTTCAGAACGGGCTGAACTCGCTTGCAGAAGACGTGGCTGCCACGCGTCGTGCCATCGACAATCAGTCCGGCAAGGTCGTTCTGGTGGGCCACTCGTGGGGCGGCACCGTCATCTCCGAGGCTGGCGCGAATGACAGGGTCTCCGCACTGGTCTATGTGGCTGCCTTCGCACCCGATGCCGGGCAGTCGACGGAAGAGGCGGGAAAGGGATTCGCACCCGCGCCCGGCAGCGCCAAGCTGGTTGTGGATGCTGAAGGCTACCTGTCGCTTCCCGAGGCCGCGCTGACCAGCGATTTTGCGCAGGATGTCCCTGCCGCGCAGGCGCGCGTCATGGCGGCCACGCAGGGGCCGATCAAGGCCATGGCATTTGGCGAAAAGACGACGGTTGCTGCCTGGGCTGAGAAGCCTTCGTGGTACATCATCAGCGAACACGACCGGATGATCCAGCCGGATCTGGAGCGGGCCATGGCGAAGAAGATTGGCGCACGTGTGACGAGTCTCCCGACAAGCCATGTCCCGCAGCAGTCGCGACCCGAGGAAGTGGCAAACGTCGTTCTCGATGCCGTGCACGCGGTTGAGGCGCGCAGGTAAGAAAAGGAAGTTGCGTCGAATGGACATCTGTACCCAAATTGCGCACTGAGCGACGTGCCTGCCCATCCGATTTGGAGACTGACGTTGACCGCTCCACGTTAACTAGCGGTGAACGCTGCGTCCTGTCCCAATGGGATTGTCAGGCGGCCAGGTCAAATCCAGAATGAGCCAACGATGTAAGGATGGTGAAGAGATTCAGGAGACCCGATAAGCAGGCGCTTGGTATGCGCTGGTTATGCTGCGCGGCTCCGGCACTATCTGAACCCGTTTTCCGTATCCCACCACGCGTTCATCAATTTTGAAGCCGCAGGAGCGAGACGGTTTTTTGAGAGACTAGACGGGGGCACACCCCAACCAGGAGGCACATCGCATGCACCCACTTCGTCAGCTCAGGGAATCGAGCATTCCCACGTATGAGGCGATTGCCGCCATCCTCGCGGAGGACGTCGTCTTCAACAGTCCGCTGCTTGTACGCCCCATTATTGGGCGCGACGCAGTCGCCCGAACTTTGGTCCAATCCAGCACCACCCGAGGAAGTCCGGGCGAGTACGTCCTTGAGTGCAAGATTGACGCCAACACCACACTGCTGCGCTGGAAAGGCACGATTGACGGTCATCCACTCGAGAGCCTGGAGTTGCTGGTGGACGACGCTAACGGCCTCTTGGTCGAGCGGACCATCGCTTTTCGCCCTTACCCCGCATTGCGCATCTTTCGGGACAGGATGAAGGCAAGCTTGGGCGATAGCCTGGGCGTCGGCATGTGGGACTATGAGCCCGAGGCCTGAGGTTTCGATCGCGTATCGGCGTCAGCGTGGTCATGGCGCGGGCGCGGTAAGGGCGTACAGGAGCGGCGATGCCTTCGAACCCATTGACGCGTCGCGAGCTCAAGGCCAGCGGCGCCTCAGCGCTTGTGCGGTACGCGACTGGGCCGTTGCCTTCAATGTGAATTTTTCTTCTCTCGAATTAAGGCGTTGATCACGCCATGTAGGCGCGACTCGATACCCGCCGCGCCATGGATTTATGCCTATCTTGATTGCGACCGCAATTAATCCTAGACTGAGTTGAACTGAATCGTCCTTGAGTCGAGCGAAAGGAAGTATGAAAGCCATTCAATTGAATGCATTTGGCGAAGCAGATGTGCTCAGCTTCTCTGATGTTGAAGTTCCAGTTCCGCGCGATGACGAGGTTCTGATAAAGGTCGTTGCGGCTGGCGTCAGCTTCGTCGACGTGCGGCAGCGTCTCGGAGTCTACAATCAGGCGGCGACACGTGTTGGGGGCATCTCATTTCCTCACGTTCCAGGTTCACAGGCCGTCGGAACGGTCGTCGCGCTTGGCCCGACAGCGAACCGGGTCCTGCATGGACGGAAGGTCGTTGCGCACGTCCGGAAAGGAGCTTATGCCGAATATCTGATAGCACCGGGTCCAGATTGCGTCGTGGTGCCCGATGATGCCGACGAATCGGTGTTGGCCGCGATTCCCATGCAAGGGCTAACCGCCTACTGTCTCCTGACCGCGTCAACTGTGCTCAAAACGGGGGAAAGCATCCTCGTGCATGCGGCCGGCGGCGGGGTCGGCAGCATTGCGGTCCAGATCGCAAAAATTATGGGTGCCGGCCCCATCATTGCGACCGCGGCAACACCAGAGAAACGTGATTATGCGCTCGCAATAGGCGCAGATTTCGCGATCGACTATGAAAGACCCGACTGGCCCAGTGAGGTACTGCAGGCGACAAGTGGTCGCGGAGTAGATGTACTGTTGGAGTCAATTGGCGGGGATGTGTTCGAACGAAACTTTGAATGCCTAGCCGACTTCGGACGCTGCGTCATCTTTGGGTCAGCCCGTGGCCCCGGAAAACCTGTCGAACCCCGTCGCTTGATGACCCGATGTCAAGCCTCGCCGGATTCTACCTGCCAGTGCTCTACGATGATGTCGAGAGAACGAGTCAAGGCCTTCAGTTCCTGGTTGACCACGTAGTGGCTGGAAACATCAACGTTCGGATCGCTGAAGAGATCCCGCTCGCCGAAGCATGTCGCGCACACCGAATGCTCGAAGGCAGGGAGGTGATTGGAGCGGTCGTCCTGAGGCCGTAGTCCAAAGCCATTTCCGAAGATTGACGAGACTCGAGCATGTGCATCAGTCCGAAACGTGGTCTGACACCGAAGCAATCGGGGGACATTCATGGTGTATGTAAGACGAGAGCAATCTGACGAAAACCGCGCGGCCTTGCTGGCCACGGCCGGCCGGCTATTTCGCGAACGAGGTATCGATGGCGTGGGTGTTGCGGAAATCGCGCGCGAAGCCGGGCTGACACATGGGGCGTTGTATGCGCATTTTCGCTCGAAGGACGATCTTGCGACAGAAGCCTTTTCGCAGGGCCTGGCGCGGAGCCGCGAAGCGTTCCGGGGCGAGGCAACGCGCCGCACGCGCAGCGTATCGGGATATCTCGACTATTTGCTTTCGCCGCTAAGACGCGACAATCCTGGCATGAGTTGCCCGATGACGGCGTCGGCTAGCGAAATCGGGCGACATGGAAAGGACATCAGTGCACGGTTCGCCAAAGGGTTTCAGGAAAAGGCGAGCGCATTCGAGGCCGTGCTTGACGAATCTATGCCCGAGGCCGAACGGCGCCGTCTGGCGATGACCATTGTCGCGGCGGAGATCGGGGCAATGGCCGCCGCCCGTGCTGTCGCCAAAAGCGACCCGTCGTTGTCCGATGAAATACTGAAGGCGGTGCATGCCGTACTGGTGAAAGCCTCGAAGGGACAGTAAAACGACGTTCGATATCTGGCTGCGCCACGTCACCCGAGAATGCGCGGATCGTTTGTCTCCGGCTGGCTCGCGAGTTCATCCTCGGCATTGAAGCGCACTAACCAACCTTCATCACAGATACCCCAACTCAAGGACAACATCGTGTCACAAGATCTGTCACGCCGCCGCTTCCTTGTATCCGCCGCCGCAGGCGTCGCGGGCCTTGCGCTTGCCGACATGTCCTCGGCTATGGCAGCGTCCTCGCTCTCCCAAGACGCTGCCGTGCAAGCCGCGGCGCCTGCGCTTCCCACGCTTTCTGAAGTCCTGTCAGGAGATCCTGGCTCAATGAAAATCGTGAACTACGCGAAGTACGTTCACGATCGGGACAGAGTGAACGCGTCCCGAGCCGAACACGTTGCATATGCAGATGCGCTTCGCGAACACGACCGGCTAGTGATGGGGGGGCCGTTGCTCGACGACGACGGGCGGGCCGGCGGCGTCCTGCTCGTTTATCAGGTTGCGTCTAAACAGGAAGCTGAGACGTTAGCGCAAAGAGATCCGTTCGTTCTGCAAGGTGCGATCGCCGACTATCGCCTGGCGGAGTGGGCCGTGCTTAGCAGAAACGTCGACGTCAATACCCTTGCCGCTTCGGTCGTCACGGCGGATCGGCAAGCTCAGCCCAAGGAACTGCGCGCCTCTGGTGCTACATCGGTCGCACCGGGCGGACGCCCCGCGAGGCTTTATGTCAATTACGCGAAATACGTTTCCGACCACTCCCGCATCGAGCGGGTGAGGCCTGCGCACCGGTCGTATGCGCGGGCGATCAGGGCGAAAGGCGCGCTGATGATAGGTGGCCCTTTCGCAGACGACTCGGGTGCGCTGCTCATTTATCGGGCACAGTCGAAAGACGAGGCGGTGGCGCTGGTATTAGAGGACCCGTACCACGCCGAGGGCGTGTACGAAACTTACGCGCTTTCAGAGTGGCGGCTGTTCGGATTAAATGCGGAATTGATCGGGAGAAGTTGAAGCGCATACTGACCGGGGCCTTGCGGTGGATAAGGCCCGGCATAAGAGCGAAAGCACACCTGGTTCCGCCACGTATCGAGTCCGCCGAATGGACCTGAACCTGATCACGCTATTCGTTGAGATTGTGGAGTGCCATGGCCTGGCTGCGGCAGCGCGCAAGCTCGATATGTCGAAGTCAAACATCAGCCAGAGACTCAAGGTTCTCGAACGCGAAACACGTGCGCAACTTGTTCGACGATCGGCACGCAGTTTCGAGCTGACCGAAGCAGGCCAGATACTCTATGCCGCCGGACGGCGTACGCTTGATGATCTGGACAACGCCCGCGCATCCATCGACATGCTTGGGCACACGCTGACGGGTCGGATTCGCATCAGCGTACCCACCGGAATTGGCAGGCTGTTCGTCGGGCCGAAGCTACGTGAATTCGCGCGGATTCATCCGGGGATCTCGCTGACGATCACCTTCAATAACAGGGTCGAAGATCTTATCGCTTCCGAAATCGATATCGCGCTTCGCATCGAGCGAACACCGCCTTTGGATTACGTCGCACGTGAAGTTTGCTCCATTGACTGGGTCCTTTGCGCATCCGCGGATTATTTTAGGAGTCACGGACCGATTAACCACCCTGCAGACCTCGCGTCGCACGTTTTTATCGGGCTGCCGCCGAGCCAGGAAACGACGATCGAGCTTCGAAATCGAAATGACGATACAGACGCCCAGCTCATCCATATCCAGCCAACGCTGCAATCGGCAGACTACCCCTTTATTCTCGATGCTGTGCTAGAAGGCATGGGAATCGGCATTCTGCCAAAATACGCCATGCGCGGGTCGACCGCCCAAAATCTCCAGCAAGTACTTCCGCAGTACCGGATCGTCGGGCAACTAAACAGCCTGTACATTCTCACGGTGCCCAGCCATTTCCCGTCACCCGCAAAGCGGGCGCTGATTGAGTTTCTTGAAAAGGAATTGAGGGAATACGCTGAGAGCTGGAAATAAGCGCCTCAAATTGCGCCGGTCCCTCAAAAGCGGTGCGCAAGATCGACACCCCACCACAATTGGTGTGCCGCTGCGTCACAAGGAATCACAACGATCTCGCGGCCGCAGGGCGCCATCACAATTGCCCCTTTGAACCATTGGTTCAGTGCGACCATACTACTCGCCACCAGTAGGTGCACGTCCAAAAGGCCACCTGCGCACACCTCATCATGAGGCCGAAAGCGGCTGCCCCCGCCACTCCAGGCCGCGTCACGTGCACACTAGCCGACGTGCCACGCCTCCGTTCTAGTGCCTGTGTCGATGGCGTCATGTTCACTGGTAGTTAACGCCGCATCCATTTCCAATGGGATTGTCAGCCGGCAGCCTGGATTCCAGAATGTGTTAACGATGCATGGATGGTGAAGAAACTCAGTCCATGTTCCGCTGACACACCGAGGACCGCCAGATGGAATACCAGACAATCAACCCGGCGACAGGGAAGCTAGTCAAGTCGTTCGACACCGCGAAGGACCACGAGATCGCGAAGAATATTGCGACGGCTCAAAATGCTTTTGAACGGGATTGGCGGCACCGGTCAGTTGCGGATCGTGCGCAGATTATCGCCAAGGCGGCATCCATTCTGCGGGACAAGGCAGAAGAGTACGCGCAGATTATCACGATGGAAATGGGAAAAAGAATCGCTGAAGCCCGCGTCGAAGTGAGGCTGTCGGCAAGTATCCTCGATTATTACGCGCAGCACGCGCAAGAGTTCCTTGAGCCGAAACAGGTGCCGGAAGTGTCCGGTGCCAAAGTCCATGTTCATCCCATTGGCATCCTGCTCGGTGTCGAACCGTGGAATTACCCATACTACCAAATCGCGCGCGTTGCGGCTCCACAGCTCATGGTTGGCAATGTGCTCATCTTGAAGCACGCCGAAAACGTCCCGCAATGCGCGCTGGCTTTTGCCCGACTGTTTGAAGAAGCGGGTGCCCCGGAGGGCGTGTACACCAACGTCTTCGCGTCGATCGATCAAGTCGGGGCGATTATCGACGATCCACGAGTGCGCGGCGTCACCCTCACGGGCAGTGAAAGAGCCGGCGCCGCAGTTGCTGAACGGGCCGGGCGCAATTTGAAAAAGGTCGTACTCGAACTCGGTGGCAACGATGCCATGATCGTCCTGGAGGATGCTCCGCTCGACTGGGCCATCAATACCGCATTAATCGGCCGCACTCTGAATTGCGGACAGGTTTGTGTTGGCTCGAAGCGCATCATTGTCGTGGGCAAACAGCGCGGTGAGGAATTCCTCAGCGGCTTCAAAAAAGCCATGACCGCGCTGCAGGCTGGCGACCCTGCGGATGCAAACACGACACTTGGTCCGCTTTCGTCGGAACGCGCCCTCGATCACCTTCTTGGCCAAATCCAGCGCGCAGTGGATGCCGGCGCAGTGATCGAATGTGGCGGCCATCGCATTGATCGTGACGGGTTTTATATCGAGCCCACCATCCTTGGCAACATCAACACGAACGCCCCGATCTATCAGGAAGAGTTCTTCGGCCCTGTCGCTTCCTTTTTCGTTGTTGCAGATGAAGAAGAAGCCATTCGGCTCGCAAATGATACGCAATATGGGCTCGGTGGCTCCGTCATGACAGCCGATCCTGAGCGCGGCGAGAAGATCGCAGCGCGTATCGATAGCGGCATGGTGTTTGTCAATCGACCGTTCTCGACGACGCCTCAGTTGCCGTTTGGCGGCATAAAGAACTCCGGCTTCGGGCGCGAATTGTCGATGGCCGGATTCGAAGAGTTCGTGAACAAGAAGCTGATCACAACGGACCCGGTTGGCACGCTTCCCACGCAACCGAAGGGGAGCTGACAGGCGGTAGCTCGATCCTGAGCTATCGATATCGACGCCTTACGTATGTCCCGTCATATTTCGAAAGAAATTCAGGCGAATTGACAGAGAACGGCGGCATCTAACCAGTATGGAGACTAAAATGCCTTTGTGGAATATCTATCATCCAGTCGGCGCCTACACGGCAGAAGACAAAAAGGAGATGGCCAATCGTATCGCTGACATCTACATCATTCCTCGCTTCTACGTGGGTGTTCTGTTTCATGAACAGCCGAAAGACTCCTTCTACATGGGAGGCGAAGCGCGAGGCGATTTTGTCAGGATCCGACTGGACCAATTCGCCAGGCACATCTCCAAGGACCCCGAGTGGACGGCGTCCTGGCTGCGCAAGGCTAATGCCGCAATTGCACCTTTCGTGCAGGATCGGGGCTACCACTTTGAGTTACATGTCGGCGAAACACCGCGCGAACTGTGGTTGATCGACAGCATCCACCCACCGCGCCCCGATACGGAAGCTGAGAAGCGGTGGAAACTTGAAAACTGCGCGTCGCCCTATGATCCGAGCGAAGGCTGATCGTCCCCCGTTTCGTCTGATGCAGTTCGTACGCCGGTACGCAACAGCCTGCGGTGGCGGTTGATCCGCCACCGCGGTTTCCCCAAACTCCCTGGCTGCTCGCCTCGCTCGAGATCGCTTTTCATCAAAGCGGGATCGTGGTGCGGACCTTCGCTCCTCACAACAGATGTCGCCAGGTCTGGCTCCAGATCACCGCAAGGGACGTCGTTCGTACGCCGTTTGTCCAGGCGGCCAGATGCGTCAGTGGGCCGTTTTTGGATATTTCTTATGCTCAACAAGATTCTGGAAACATGCGAAGCCGCGCTGGCGGACATCCACGATGGTGCAACCATCATGATCAGCGGCTTCGGGCGGGCAGGCCTCCCCTTGCAACTGATTGATGCGCTGGTTGCACAGGGTGCACGCGATCTCACCATTATCAGCAACAACTCCGGCAGCGACGATTCGGGATTCGGCGCGCTCATTCGGCAGAAGCGGGTAAGAAAGCTGATTTGCTCGTTTCCGCGGCTCGCCGGCGCAACACTGTTTGACGCGGCGTATCGGGCGGGAGAAGTGGAACTTGAAGTCATTCCACAAGGTACGTTGGCGGAACGTATGCGGGCAGCGGGATCCGGAATCGGCGGATTCTATACCCCAACAGCCTACGGCACCAAGCTTGCCGAAGGAAAAGAATCCCGCGAGCTGGATGGCAAGAACTACGTCTTTGAGCTACCGCTGAAAGCAGACTATGCGTTGGTGAAAGCATATCGTGCAGACCGGTGGGGCAACATGACCTACAGGATGGCCGGTCGCAATTTCGGTCCCGTCATGGCCAGCGCGGCGACGACTGCGATCGCCCAGGTCAGCGAAGTCGTTCCGCTCGGCACATTGAATCCAGAGGCCATCGTGACCCCGGGAATCTTTGTGAAACGCGTGGTACAGGTCTCCTGCTGCAAGTCCGACGGAAGAATTGAGTGAGATCCCGGAAATGAAGAAGCTTACACGGATAGAAATGGCGCAACGCGTTGCGCGAGACATCCCGGAAGGCGCATACGTCAATCTTGGCATTGGCGTACCGACACTTGTCGCCAACCATCTGGACCCACATCGGGAAATCATTCTTCACAGCGAAAACGGCATCCTGGGAATGGGACCTGCGCCGGGGCCCGATGGGGAAGACGATGACCTGATCAACGCAGGAAAGGAGCCGATCACGCTGCTTCCCGGAGGCGCCTTCTTTCACCATGCCGATTCCTTTTCCATGATCCGTGGCGGATACCTGGACTACTGCGTGCTGGGCGCGTTCCAGGTATCGGTCATTGGCGACCTGGCGAACTGGCACACGGGGCAAGCCGACGCCATTCCAGCGGTTGGCGGTGCCATGGATCTCGCAACTGGCGCCAAGGAGGTCTACGTGATGATGGAGCATATGACGAAGCAAGGCCAAAGCAAGATCGTCGAACGATGCTCCTACCCCATTACCGGGATGGGTTGTGTGAGCCGGGTCTACACCGATCTGGCGGTTATCGATGTAACGCCTTCCGGCCTGGAGGTCGTGGAGATCTGCTCGGACATATCGTTCGACGATCTTTGCGAATTGACTGGCGTCCAGATGCGCCGAGGGCCAGCCGGATAGACGCTGCAAGCCAGGACGATTCCCGGGTGCACGCCAGGGGAACTTCGCAATAAGCGTTGCCCGTTCAACGCGACAACGCCAGAACCAAATACATGGAGCAAGAATGAGCGAACCAATTGTGATGTGTGAGATTAACGAGCGCGTGACAGTATTGACGATGAACTTTCGTCCGCACAACCTAATGGGTCCAACGATGTACCGTGCGCTGCTCGATGAATTCGACGCTGCGGTGAAGCGCGGTTCCCGCGCAATCCTGCTGCGCAGCGGATTGCGGCATTTTTCGGCCGGCGCCGAAGTTGCGCTGTTTCCGGATCGCATTGCGCGAGAGGGCAAAGGACTGGTCGATCCGCTCGAAATCCTGCGTGCGTTCGAAACGCTGCCAATTCCGATCGTCGCGGCCGTCAATGGCACTTGCCTTGGTGGCGGCTTCGAGGTGGTGCTTGCCTGCGACTACAGCGTGGTCGCGGAATCCGCCAAGATTGGGTCGGTCGAGGTCGCACTCGGTCTGCATCCGCTGCTTGGGGGAATCCAGCGCCAGGTGGTGCGGGCGGGACCAGCCCGCGCCAAGGAAATGGCAATGCTCGGCCGGCGGTATGACGCGGCAACGCTGGAACGCTGGGGTCTGATCAACCTGGTGGTGCCCGACGAGAAACTCGACGAGGTTGGGCTGTCGGTCGCTCAGGAACTGGCCGCCGGCCCAACCATTGCGCATGGCGCTACGAAGCAACTTGTGCGCGTCGCGCTCAACGACGGCCTTCAAGCCGCCGATGAAGCGATGTTCGAACTGCAGAAGCCGATCTGGGCGTCACATGACCTCAAGCGAGGGCTCGAAGCCTTTGGCAAGACTGGTCCCGGCACGGCGGAATTTGAGGGGAACTAACATGACTGGACCACTAGACGGACTCAAGGTCGTCGATTTCTCTCGCGTGTTGGCCGGACCGCTCTGTGCACGCACGCTCGCCGATCTCGGCGCGGACGTGATCAAGATCGAGCCGCCTCGCCCGGACGTGTCGCGCGCCGCGTTCCCGAACCAGGACGGCATGTCGGGCTACTACGCGCAACAGAACAGCGGCAAGCGAAACATCAGTATCGACTTGAACGTTGGCAACGCGCGCGAGCTGGTGCTGCGCCTATGCGACGAGGCTGACATCATCGTCGAGAACTTCCGCGCGGGCACGCTCAAGTCGTTCGGCCTTGACTACGAGACGCTCAGCCAGCGCAATCCGCGGCTGGTGTATGTGTCGATCACGGGCTACGGCCAGCGCGGACCGTGGGCATCGCGCATGGCCTATGCGCCCACGGTGCAAGCCGAAGCCGGCTTCACACACAACACGATGCGTCATTTCGAAGGCATCGATGCGGGCCGAAAGTGGACGGATCCGCTGTCGCACGCAGACGTCTACGCGGGCCTGCAGGCAACCATCGCGGTGCTCGCCGCGGTGCACAAGCGCGAAGTGACTGGCCGCGGACAGTACATCGATGTGGCGATGGCGGCGGTGATGCTGTCCATCAACGAACGCGCGCACCTCGATCTCGCGGATGTAGATACCGGCGCGGAGCCGGGTGTGCTCGGCGCGACCGAAGGCCCGCACTTCGTCGGGCCGGGAGGCGAGGCCTTCGTCGCGGCGCAGAGCATCGTCGGCAGTAACACGTTTCCGAACTACCTGCGCGCGATGCGCCGGATGGACCTAGGGCGCGATCCGCGCTTCAGTACCGCTGAGCGGCGTATGCAGAACTACGGCGCGCTGCATGCAGTGATCCAGAAATGGATGCTGACGTTCCGCGACTTGAAAACGCTCGACGCGCAGCTCGACGAAGCAAAGATCGCGATTGGCCAGATCCGCTCGCTCAAGGAACTTGCCGAGACCGAATGGGCGAAACAGTGGGGTGCTGTGCAGGAGGTACCTGACCGGCGAGGAGGTTCGTATCTTCTCCACGGCTATCCGTGGCGGTTTTCGGATGACCAGCTCAGCCCGCGCAGCGCACCGGCGTTTCGCGGTGAGCATAACGAACAGGTGTTCCGCAGCGTGGGCTTGTCAGAGAGCGAATTGCGCGCGGCCGTCGAGGCGGGAATCCTCGTCGGCGGCCTTCCGGACTCGGTGAAGTGCCCGCCGCCGGCGGAAGTGCAGGACGTCGTCGGATCGGATCAAGACGTCGCGGCCGCCATCGAGGCGGATTGATCAGGCCAACGCCTTTGCAGGATGAGGGATCGCGCGGGTAGATTTACGAGCGAAAAACAGGAGACTTCTATGAGCAAAGCAAGTAGTAGATTGATCGGCATCGTGGTCGGCGCCGTGGCGTCGGCGATGTTGCCGATCCCGGGGCATGCGGCAGACGACATCAAGCCACAGATCCGTGATGTCGTGATGAAGCACGTGATTATTGAAACGAAGAAGCGGTATGACGACGTGTGCGGGTTTATCGAGAGTAGGTTGGGTCGCCTGGATCAGCCAATGCGGGACATGCTGCAGAACGGCCAGACCGACCAGCTTCGGGATTCGGCGACGCGAATCATCAGGAACTACGGCCTGTCCATTCACTACATCGCCTACCATGGTAAGGTGCTCGCGCTGAACGGTCCGACGGAAAACCTGAAGGCCTACTACATTGGCGATATCCTGTCGGCATCCACGATGACACGCGAGATTCGGGCTGCTGGCCTGTATGCGCCGCTGCGCGCGGTCATCTATCAGAACGCGTCGGGCGGCACCACGATCGAATACGATCTGCCCTCCTCACTGTTCGGCCAGTTCCACAATCCCACCACCGATGCAATGGGCGTCAGTCTTGATGAGCGGATGAGCAAGCTCATGCACGACGCGGCGAGCTGACTTTTCCCGCTTCACCGTCGCAGTTGTGGACGAGGACCAATGGATATCTTTTCCGTCCTTTGTCGCATGCGTACACGTGCTTTATGGTTTCCGGTCTCAAGTGTTTTTTCTACCGAGGAAGAAAGATGGCAGAAGGATATTGGGTGGCAGCGTATCGAGCGATTCATGACCCAGACAAGCTGGCAGCGTACGGTGCCCTCGCAGGACCTGTAGTGAGCGCAGCAGGCGGAAGATTTCTGGCGCGAGGCGGCGAGGTTTTCGCGTTCGAGGCGGGTCTGAAGCAGAGGACTGTCGTGGTTGAATTTTCGAGCTTCGAGCAGGCTCTCGCAGCATATCAAAGCGAGGCCTATCAGGCGGCATTGGCTGTGCTGGGCGATGGCGCTGAAAGGGACGCGCGCATCGTTGCGGGTGTAGACGACTGAGATATAACTACAGTCCACCAAGGTGGCCCGCGCTGCCTTGGGGCAAAGGAAATGGCCAGCCTTAGTCATCGATCGCGACGCCAACGGAATAGGTGGCGCGGCACATAACGACTTCTGCTGCAGGCAGAGGCATTCGGAGACAAACATGATCCCCAAAAATCAACACCGCCGCGCCGCGGTGGAGGACGCACTTTATCGGAAAGTCACGCTACGCGTGATTCCCTTCCTCTTCGTTTCCTATGTGGTTTCCTTCATTGATCGTATCAATATTGGCTTTGCGCAGTTGCAGATGAAGGGCGATCTCGGTTTCAGCGATGCCGTCTACGGGCTGGGCGCGGGGATCTTTTTTATCGGCTATTTCCTGTTCGAAGTGCCCAGTAATCTCCTCCTGCACAGGGTCGGCGCCCGCCGAACCTTCGTGCGGATCATGGCATGCTGGGGTCTGGTTTCGGCCGGGATGGCGTTTGTTGTGGAGCCTTGGCAACTGTACGGGATGCGCTTCCTGTTGGGGCTGTTCGAGGCCGGCTTCTTCCCCGGGATCGTGCTCTATCTGACCTACTGGTTCCCGTCAAACCGGCGAGCTACCGTGACTTCGTGGATGTTCGTGGGCATTGCCGTTGCAGGCGTCGTGGGGGGAATCGTGTCTGGAACGATCATCGACCATACCAATGGGCTTCATGGTCTCAGAGGCTGGCAATGGATGTTCATACTGGAGGGAATTCCTGCGGTAGTACTTGGGATCATGGCCTACTGGATGATCGATGACGGTCCGCGCACCGCCGCGTGGCTGTCGCCGCAGGAGCGCGATACCTTGCTCGCCAGGCTGAGCGAAGAGGACAAACGAAAGACCGAAGGTGCAGCGAATACCATGAGGGAGGTGCTCAGGGATGCGCGTGTGTATCTCTTGGCTACTGTCTATTTCTCGCTGTACTGCGGAACGATGGCGATCAGCTTCTGGCTACCAGCCGTGATCAAGGACGCCGGTGCGAAGACGATCTTTGAGGTCGGCTATCTCAGCGCGATTCCGTATGGAATCGGGGCAATTGGAATCCTTCTGATCTCCAGACATTCGGACACAACGCAGGAGCGACGCTGGCACTATCTCGTCTGTACGTTCGGCGGCGGCATTGCGTTGTTTGTCCTGGCCTTCTGGACACACAGCTTGCCGGCTGCACTGGTGTTGCTTGCTATTGCAGTGACGTTTTCCTTCTCGGCCCTACCTGTCTTTTGGGCGATTCCGCAACACTACCTATCTGGTGTTGGCGCGGCAGGGGGGATTGCCGTCATCAGCAGCCTGGGTCAGTTGGGCAGCTTCTTCAGCCCCACCATGATTGGCTGGATCAAGGCTACGACCGGCAGTCTTAACAATGGCCTGTTCGCCCTGGGCGCGCTGATGATTATGGGGGGTATTGCCCTGTTTCTGGTCCTTGGCAATCTGGAGACGACCGGTGCTAAGTCGCCCGACTTGACACCTGCTGCCGAAGCTTGAATGTCCGACCCGCACGCACAGATGGGCAAGACACGCCAGTCAGCAAGCCGGATGACGCATACCCTCGTACGTCCGGCAGCGGCTTGCCCATACGTTCACACCTCTGCGTGACGAAGCGACTCCGCTGGATTCAGTCCTTAGTATTCATCCCAACCTGGAGCAACAAACATGGGTATTCGATTTATCAGTCGTATGGTCCACGCCCGGCGTCGGGCCATCTTGGGCCTGGCCGCCATGCCGCTGGTGATTGCGAGCGCCTTTGCGCAAGACTGGCCCAGCAAGCCGATCAAGCTGGTCGTGCCGTTCCCGCCGGGGGGGCCCACGGATACTGCGTCTCGCATCGTGGCACTGAAACTGGGCGAGGCGCTCAAACAGCCGGTGGTGGTGGAAAACCGCGCTGGCGCTTCGGGCTCTATCGCGGCTGCCCAGGTGGCCAGGGGCGCGCCCGATGGCTACACGCTGATGATGCTGGCCATGCCCACGCTGTTGGCGCCGCACTTGTACAAGCGGGCAGGGTACGACACCACCAAGAACTTCACGCCCGTTGCGACCGTTTATGACCTGCCGATCGTGATGGTGGTCAACCCGACAGCGCTGCCCAAGGTGACGGACCTGTCCAAGCTGATCGCGCAAGCCAAGGACCAGCCTGGCAAGCTCAACTACACCAGTTCGGGCGCGGGCAGCTTCGGCCACTTGAGCATGGAACTGCTTAAGCAGATCGGCGGATTTGATATGCAACACGTGCCCTACAAGGGCGCTGCGCCCGCGATAAGCGACACCCTTGGTGGCCAGGTGCCCGTGATGTACGCCGATCTCATTGGCGCACTGCCGCACATTCAGGCAGGGAAGCTGCGTGCGATCGCGATCGGCTCGCCGCAGCGCGTGAGTATCCTGCCCGACGTCAAGACCATTGCCGAGCAGGGGTTCCCGGGCTATGACGCGGTGTCTTGGGGTGGCCTGCTGGCGCCACCGGGAACGCCTAAAGTGGTGGTGGACCGTATCTCCGGTGAGGTCGGCAAGATCCTGGCGAACAAGGACGTGCAGAACAAGCTGCTGAAGGCCGGGGCCATCGCAAACTTCCAGCCGCCAGCGCAGATGAGCCAGCGCATCGGCCAGGACTACGCCAAGTGGGGCAAGGTGATCCGCGACAAGGGTATCGCAGCCGAGTAGGACGTTCGCGTTACCGACGCTATCCTGGGGTACTGCAAAAGCGATTGCGCCACGATGGATCTTGGTGATTGCCTCAAACATTAAATAATTGGTATCCCTATGTTCGCACGCAATCTGATGGAAGATGTCAACGATGCGTTATCTTTCGTTGCCCCACGGCGTGGGCGAAGTCGAGTCGGACGTGGGCAGGCCGGCGGCTGAAAGGCGCTGTTCGGTCGCAGAGGCGACACGGGTGGTCGGTGACCGATGGGCCATCCTTGTCATGCGTGAGGCGTTCTATGGGCGTTCCCGTTTCGAGGAATTCGAAGGGGTACTTGGCATCGCGTCGAATGTCCTGAGTAGGCGTCTTAAGTCGCTTGTTGGTGCAGGCCTGCTGGAACGTCGATCGAGTGTCGAGGCAAAGCGGCCTAGCTACCATCTGACCGAGAAGGGGCGCGCCTTCCTACCGGTTTACGTGGCGCTCAAGTGCTGGGCAGACCACTGGTCGTGCAGCCAGGAAGGCGTAGTGACGGAGCTGTTCGATGCGCGGTCGGGACAGTGCGTCCGAAGTGCGCCGCTTCTGCGCGAAGACGGATCGGAGATTACGTGCGAGGACGTGGTTGTCTGGGACCGGCGTCTTCGAACCAATTCGCGTTAGCTGGGCCTGTCCGTATTTTTGTGTGCGAGGCGGTTTTGAATTCTGTCAGCTTCGAGCGGCAGTAAATCGCTCGCCATACAGAATAGCAAACTGATTCATGGCGGAC
>NZ_JBYOJR010000056.1:0-27918 GCF_057798915.1 Cupriavidus sp. 22TCCZM01-5 | reverse complement strand
GCCGCGCAGCATCTCGATGTCTTCGCCCAGGTCGAATTTCAGGCCAGGGAGTTCGGTCATGATCGTGTTCTTCCGTGAATGTGTAGAGGGCGCCGTGGTCAGGCGGTCTTGCTTTCGGTGAGGTTGAGTTCCTTCGTCATGCGTTCGCGCATGACGAACTTCTGCACCTTGCCCGTGATCGTCATCGGCATTTCGTCGACGAAGCGGATGTAGCGCGGGATCTTGTAGTGCGCGATCTGGTCGCGGCAGAACGCGCGGATCTCGTCCTCCGTGGCGCTCTGGCCCGGCTTGAGTACGATCCACGCGCAGATTTCCTCGCCGTATTTCTGGTCCGGCACGCCGAATACCTGCACGGCCTGTACCTTCGGATGGCGGAACAGGAATTCCTCGATCTCGCGCGGATAGACGTTCTCGCCGCCGCGGATCAGCATGTCCTTGACGCGGCCGACGATATTGCAGTAACCCTCGGCGTCGATCGTCGCCAGGTCGCCGGTGTGCATCCAGCCGTCGCGGATCGCCTCGCTGGTGCGGGCTTCGTCGTCCCAGTAGCCGAGCATGACCGAGTAGCCGCGCGTGCACAGCTCGCCGGTCTCGCCGACCGGCACGATCTGGCCCGTGGCGTCGACGACCTTGCATTCCAGGTGCGGCTGCACGCGGCCGACCGTGGACACGCGCTTGGCGAGCGGGTCGTCGGTCGAGCTCTGGAACGATACGGGGCTGGTCTCCGTCATGCCGTAGGCAATCGTGACCTCCGCCATGTGCATGTCGGCGACGACGCGCTTCATGACTTCGATCGGGCACGGGGAGCCGGCCATGATGCCGGTGCGCAGCGTCGAGAAGTCGAAGCGGCTGAAGTCGGGGTGGTCGAGCTGCGCGATGAACATGGTGGGCACGCCATGCAGGGCGGTGCAGCGCTCCTCGCTGACGGCCGACATGGTCGCAACCGGTTCAAACGCTTCGCCCGGGAACACCATGCAAGCGCCCGTGGAGACGCATGCGAGCACGGCCAGGACCATGCCAAAGCAGTGGTACAGCGGCACGGGAATGCACAGCTTGTCCTGCTCGGTAAAGCGCATCGCGGCCGCGATGTAGCGCGCATTGTTGACGATGTTCCGGTGCGTCAGCGTGGCGCCCTTGGGCGCGCCCGTGGTGCCGCTGGTGAACTGGACGTTGATCGGGTCCTTGCGGTCGAGCTGCGCGGTAATCGCGTCCAGCTCGGAGGTCGGCACGCCGGCGCCGCGCGCAAGCAATTCCTGCCAGGTCAGCATGCCCGGCGTGGGCGTGTCCTCCATGCGGATGACCCAGCGCAGCGCGGGCAGGCGGGCCGCCTGCAGGGCGCCCGGTTCGCATTGCTGCAACTCGGGGGCCAGGGCCTGGAGCATGTCCAGGTAGCGCGAGGTCTTGAACGATTCCGGCGCGATGACGGCCTTGCAGCCGACCTTATTCAGCGCGTATTCGAGCTCGGACAGGCGATAGGCCGGGTTGATATTGACCATGACGATGCCGACGCGTGCCGTGGCGAACTGGGTCAGCAGCCATTCAGCGCGGTTCGGCGACCAGATGCCGACACGGTCGCCGCGGCGCAGGCCCAGCGCGTGCAGGCCGGCCGCCATGGCATCGACGGCGGCGGCGAATTCCTGCCAGGTCCAGCGGATGCCCTGCTCGCGGAAGACCACCGCCGGACGCTGGCCGTGGCGCGCGACGGTGTCGGCCAGCAGGGCCGGGATCGTCTGTTCGCTGAGCGGGGAGGTGGTGTCACCCTTTACATAGGACAGCCCGTTGGCAGGCAAGGTCGTATCGGGCACGGGCCGGGGTGTCCCAGGCTGCATCGTCATGCTCGTCTCCAGAATGCGGCGTTCGGTGTCGTTCTTCCCATATTTTGAGCTTCACTCAAAATGGCAGAGGGAAGTTCTCGGGCGGTTTGGCGCTGCTTTGTTCTCGTTGTCCGGTAAAGTTATACCTCCGCTCAGAAAAAATCAACAAAAATTGAGTGTTGGTCAACTATCGTATAAAGTGGGTTCGGAGGCGCGCCCGGACGGGCGGCTGAGAGAGCGGGGCGGCACTTATAATGCGGACCTCGCGAATCACACCACGCAAGGACACGTCGATGCAGCAGATTGCGGGACAGCGCCGGGTGCCGGCGCGCGCCAAGGCCGAGCAGCGCATGCGCGACATCCTCCGGGTCGGACGGGAAGTGTTTTCCGAGCTTGGCTACGAGCGTGCGACCACCACGGAGATCGCGCAGCGGCTGGGCATCTCGGAAGGCACGGTCTTTACCTATTTCCACAGCAAGCGAGATCTCTGCGTGCGGGTCATCCAGGACTGGTACGACGAGATCATTGCTACCATGGAAAGCGGCCTGCCGCGCGAGCAGGGCACCAAGGTCCAGCTGGAATTCTTCGTGCGCACGCACCTGCGGCTGTTCCTGATCCAGGGCACGGGGCTGTGCGCGCTGGTGCTATCGGAAGGCCGTGCCAAGGGGCAGGGGCTGGATGAAGTGTTCGTGCCGCTGCAGCGCCGCTATACGGCACCGTTGATGGACCTGCTGGCACGCGCGCAAGCGCGCAAGGAAATCCGGACCGACCTGTCATTGCGCTTGTTGCGCTCGGCCATCCTCGGGCCGATGGAGCACATCCTGTGGGATGCGGTAGTGAGCGGGCGTCCGGTCGATATCGACCGTGCCGCCAGCGACCTGATCGCGCTGCTTTGGCCGGCGCTTCAGCCGCCCGACCTGGACGCGGTCGCACTCAAGCAGTTCTATGGGGAAGTGGGCGCGGCGCTGGCGCGCGTGAAGCAGGGCGAGGCGCAGCAGGACTGAGCCGCTACTGCGCGGACAGGAACAGGTCGGGAATGCCCGTGGCGTTGTCGTCCTGGAAGACGTCAGGCTCGCCGGCGAGAAAGACGGCAGCCAGGGTCGCGGCGAGCACGGCGATCAGGTAGGCGAGTCTGGCGTTCATGGCGGTTCCTTGAGGGCTTGGACTGCAGCCTCTGTTACGCACATGCCGTGCCACGTGCCGATCGCACATCCAGGTGCTCAGGCAGTCTCCGGAGGGCCCGAAAATGGTGGTGGACAGCCAACAGGCGCCTGATCGGCGTTGGGCCATGCCAGACTTCGACATGTCCCGGAATGAAAGAAAACGGCGCCCGCCTTGCCGCTTTCGCGGACAGGCGGGCGCCGTCGATGGCCCACGTGGAACGGGCCTGGCTGGCGTGCCGGTTCCTACATGCGGCCCTTCCAGGGCACCAGCCACGTCTCCGACTTGCGCATCAGCAGGTCGAACAGGAAGGCGATCAGGCCGATCAGCAGGATGCCCATGATGACCACGTCGGTGCGCAGGAAGTTGGAGGCATTGAGCACCATCTGGCCGAGCCCGGCGGTGGCCGCCACCATCTCGGCCGCGACCAGCGTGGTCCAGCCAAAGCCGATGGCGATGCGCATGCCGGTCAGGATGTCGGGCAACGCAGCGGGCAGCACCACGTGGCGGATCACCTGCCACGGCGTGGCGCCCATCGAGTAGGCCGCGTTGATCTGCTCGATGGTGACCGAACGCACGCCGGCGCGGGCCGACATGGCCAGCGGCGCAAAGCAGGCCAGGTAGATCAGCAGGATCTTGGAGGTCTCGTCGATGCCGAACCAGATCACGATCAGCGGCAGGTAGGCCAGCGGCGGCAGCGGACGGTAGAACTCGATGGGCGGATCGAAGATGCCGCGCGCGATGCGCGACACGCCCATCAGCACGCCGACCGGCACGGCGGTGAGCACGGCCAGCGCGAAGGCGCCGAACACGCGCACCAGGCTGGCGTGGAAGTGTTCCAGCAGCGGCTGGCCGCCTTGCACGTTGCCGTTCCAGGCATCAATAAAGGCCTTGATGATGGCCTCCGGCGTGGGCAGGAACAATGGCGGCACCCACTGGAGATGGCTGGCGGTCCACCACAGGGCCAGTAGCGACACCACGGTGACGGTGGCAATGCGCGAACTCGAGCCTTCGCCGGGCATGCGGTAGCCCGAGACAGTGCGCATGGGGCGGCGCGAAGCAGCCGGCTGGCCGGTAGCGGCCGGGTTCCTGGCGGGTGCTGCGGCGGCCGCCACGGTGGCGGCGTCGACCTGCTGGACGGGTACGGTCATGGCTTTATCCTCAGGGCGTGGCATGGATCAGGTCGACGATTTCTTCGCGGTAGCGGATGAATTCCGGGTCGGACTTGACTGCCCGTGCATCGCCGCATTCGATGTAGCGCCGTGCGAAGGGCAGGTCGTAGCTGTGCGCGATGCGCCCCGGCGAGGGCGTCATCACGATCAGCCGCGTGGCAAGGAAGAGCGCCTCTTCCACGCTGTGCGTGATGAAGAAGACGATCTTCTGCTCGCGCGCCCACAGCCGGAGGATCAGCGCCTGGATCGATTCGCGCGTGAGCGCGTCGAGCGCGCCGAGCGGTTCGTCCATCAGCATCACTTCCGGGTCGTTGGCCAGCGCGCGCGCAATGCCCACGCGCTGCTGCATGCCGCCCGAGAGCTGGTAGACAGGCTTGCTGGCGACCTTCTCCAGTCCCACCTGCGCCAGTTTTTCCTGCGCGATGCGCAGGCGTTCGGCACGGCCCACGCCGCGCAGCCGCAGGCCAAGCGCGACGTTGTCGACCACGTTGAGCCACGGCATCAGCGCATGCTTCTGGAACACCACGCCGCGTTCGGCGCCGGGGCCCAGTACGGGCTTGCCATCGAGGCGGATCTCGCCTTCCGACGGCTGCATGAAGCCGGCGATGCAGGACAGCAGCGTGGTCTTGCCGCAGCCCGAGGCGCCGAGGGCGACGACGAAGTCGCCGCGTTCCATGGTCAGGTTCACTTGCGACAGCGCGAGCGTCTGCGCGCCGCCGCGGCCGCCGTAGTTGACGCTGACCTTGTCGATTTCCAGCCGGGACATGACAGTCCTCCTGAAATATTGGGGTGTAGCTCGCCGCATCGCCGGCCGCACGGGCGGGCGAGGGCAGGTACGACAGCGGAGCCGGGCAGGCACCGCCGCGTGGCGATTTAAGACTCTAAGAGGCTGTGGTTACTGCGCGGCGCGCCGGACCCACTCGGCGTTGACGCCGCTGCTGTAGTCGGGCAGCACGGTCTGGATCGTGCCCTGTTCCTTCAGGAAGACCGCCGCCGAGCGCAAGGCGCTGGCCGCGCCGCCGCCGAGCCAGCGCGGCGAGGCTTGCTCCTGGAGCGTGGGGAAGCTGTACAGCGCCATGCTGGCCGGCACTTCCTCGGCCTTGGCGCCGGTCAGCCGGGCGATCGCCTTGATGTTCGGCGAGTCGGGGGTCCAGGCGGCCTTGTTATTGCGGTAGTTGTCGTCGGCGGCGGCCAGCACGCGTACAAACTTGACCATGAAGTCGGGGTTCTCGCGCGCGAACTTCTTGTTGGCGATCATGCCGTCGAAGGTGGCCTTGCCGGTCTGCGCGGCGATCTGGCCGGAGGTCGTCAGCACCTTGCCCGAGTGCTTGACCTTGGCCAGCACCGGGTCCCAGATGAAGGTGGCGTCGATGTCGCCGCGTTCCCATGCGGCGGCGACTTCCGGCGGGCGCATGTTCATGATCTTGACGTCCTTCGGATTGACCTTGGCCTGCTCCAGCGCGACCAGGGTGTGGTAGTGCGTCGTCGAAACGAACGGCACACCCACGCGCTTGCCCTTGAGGTCGGCGATGCTGGTGACCTGCGACCCGTTGCGGGCCACGAGCGCCTCAGCGGCGTTGATGTCGTCCAGGATCCAGAACAGCTCCACATCCAGCCCTTGCGACAGGGCCGAGGCGATCGGCGACGAACCGGCCTCGCCGATGGCGATCTGGCCCGAGGCCATGGCGCGGATCACGTCGCCGCCACCGGTGAACTGGCGGAACGAGACCTTGTAGCCGGTCTGCTTCTCCACCTCCTTCATGTCCTGGGCATAGCGCCAGGGCACCACCATGTCCTGATAGGCGATCACGACTTCCTTCGCCTGCGCATGGGCGGCCGGGGCCAGGGCGGCCGCCAGTGCGACGCCTGCAGCCAGTTGCTTGAACCAATGCATGATGAGACTCCTCGTAGATTGAGACTGCTTGCATGCCGACCGCAGCGGCGGCACGGTGGGGCGGCACCGACGCGGTGCGCGCGTTTGGTACCTAAACGAGGAGGAGAGGAAGTTGAGCAAGAGTCATGCCAGTCTCCTATGGTGGGGTGTCTATGCACCCTCTCTGTTTGATGGGCTTCCCGGATGGGGTGGGAAGCGCCGGCACATGACGCTTTTTGCGACATGTGAACGCCATGGTAGGGAAGGGAGTTAGGCGGGGTTAGTGCCAGTCCTGGGGTTTTGATGGGTCCAGGTTTTTGAGGGGGAGGTATGGAGATGGGAGGGGGTGTTGGATGGGGGTATCGTGCTTGGCGGGCGCCGCTGTTTCGCCGGTGTCGCCGGCGAGTCACTTTTGTCTCGCGACAAAAGTAACCAAAAACGCGTTTTCGTGGCTGACGAACGGGCCGAGGCGGTGAAGACGGTACAGGGCATAGCCAGACTGCCTGCCGCGTAGATGATCAGGATAGAGACGTCAGATGAGCGAACCCGGATTACTTGGTGCTTGGTGGCCCCTCCTCACCGCGCCATCGGTGGGACGCCTACGGCTGCGCTGCGCGCGGCTCGGGGGAAAACGAAGGAGGGGCATCGACGTCGCCGGTGCCGGCGACGTCGATGCCCCTCCGCTATGCCTACTGCAGCTAAACCGTCTTACTCTGGCTTGGCCGCTTCCTCTTTGGCCGGCTCCTCTTTGGCCGGGCCGCTCTTGTTGGCGTCCGCCGCAGGCTGATCCTTGGCCTTCTGCGCCCGGGTGGCGCGGTATTGCTGAGACCGCTGCTGCTGGGCCCGCTTGGCGTCAGCCAGCGTCACCTGCCCGGCGGGCTCTCCCGCCAGATCGACGCGCGTGGCGCCTTCCACCATGCACGTCCAGTACCGTGTGCCGCGGCACCACGTGCGGACGGCCTCGCGCAGCATCGCTTCGTCCAGCGCCAGTGATGCGGCATGCTGCAGCAGATCCTCGAAGATGCCGACCTTGAGCGGCGCCTTGGGCGCGGGATTCTTGGGGAAGGCCAGCGGGAAGCGCTTCTGCAGCTTGCCGATGGCCTGAATCACCGGATCGACGGGCTTGCCCGCATTGGCAGGCTTGGCCGCCGAGTCAGCGCGCGCACGGGGCGGCTTGGCCGGGCGTGCTTCCTTCGCTTGCTTGGCCGGACGGGCTTCTTTCGCCTGCTTAGCCAGTTGTGCTTTCAATGCTGCCAGTTGTTCGAAACCCATCGTGTCCTGCCAAGTGAGAATTTTGGGGGGGATTTTAACAGTCCCGGCCCCAACCCTAGCAGCGCGGCTTTCGTCATCGCACAGTCGCTGCTCTATGCTGCAGTAGCAACCCGGTGGCCGTGCCAGCGCCGTATGCCACCCATCCGCCGGCTTCGATGGAGATCCCATGTCAGACGAAACCCATGACGCGCCGCAGGACGTGGTCGTCGTGCATCCCGACCGGGAGGTATCGACGATGCAGAAACTGCCGTATTTCGTAGGCATATCGCGGCAAACGGCTGGTGCAAGGGCGCTGTCCATGTCGATCGTGGTCGTCCCGCCCGGCGGCCATGCCGAGCCGCACATGCACCGTGGGTATGAAACCGGCATCTACGTGCTCGAGGGCCGGGTGGAAACCCGCTACGGACCGGGCCTGCGCCAGTCAGTCGTGACCGAGGCCGGCGATTTCCTGTTTATTCCGCCAGGCGTGCCGCATCAGCCGTTCAACCTCAGCGACACGGCGCCGGCGCGCGCGATCGTGGCGCGCGACAACCCGGATGAGCACGAAGAGGTCGTGCCCTACGATCCCGAGGCCGACGCATAGCCGGCCCCCGGTCACAGGGGCAAGCTGGCACATTCACTTTGTCCACCCGATCCTGTGCCGGTCCTGCGTTGCCTGGTGCCGCGCATCGTCCTCGGTGTGCAGGTAGATGCTGGTGGTGGCAATGGAGGCGTGGCCGAAATTGTCGCGCACATGGCGCAGGTCCACTTGCCGGTCGCTCATATGCGAGCCGGCCGTGTGCCGCAGCCAGTGCGCCGACGCGCTGGCGAGCACCTCGGCCTGCGCCTCCCATTCCGGTCCCCGCGCCCGCAGCCGCTCGGCCGCCATGCCGAACACTTCCTTGATGACCAGGTGCAGCGCACCGCGCGACAGGGCCCTTTCGCGGCCAATGACCGGCAAGACCAGCGGGCGCTCCTCGCCCATCTGCGGGGTGGGCGGGAGCCCATGCGCGCGGCGATACCGTGCCAGTTCGGCGATCAGCTCGTCGGTGGCGGGGACCAGGCGGGGCTTGTTGCCCTTGCCGGTGACTTCCAGCCACCAGCGCTCGACGCCTTGCGCATCGCGCCGGCAGAAGAAGGCACCCATGGCGGTGCCCGCGACTTCCGCCGCGCGCAGGCCGCCGAGATAGAGCACGGTGCACAGCCAGCGGCAGCGCGCCGCGTGCAGGCGCTCGCGGTCGGTGTCCGCCGGCATGGCTTCGATCGTCTCCTTGACCGCATCCCACAGCGCATGGCTCAGGTAGCGCGTGACCCGCGCCTTTGCCGGGCCGCGCCTGCGGCGCGCGAGCGATAGCGGATTGCCGCCCAGGTAGCCAGCTTCGGTGAGCCAGGCAAAACAGGCGTTCAGGATCACCATGGCCTGGCGCGTGCTTGCCGACGACAGCGGGCCGGCAAAGGGACGCCAGTCGGGATGGCTGCGGGCCAGCTTCTTGTTGCCAGCCAATACCCAGCGTGCAGCAGGCTGGGGATCCGACAGGAAGTGCTCATAGGCCAGCAGGTCCTCGTGCGTCAGCGAGGACAGGGGCTTGCCGCGCTGCAACGTTGCCCAGAGCACCAGCCGCTCCACCTCGCGGCGATAGGCCTGCAGCGTGGCCGGAGTATTGGCGTAGCGAGCCAGCCAGGCGGCAATGGCGGCCAGGTCATCCGAGGCGGCGATCTGCGCCGCGCGCGCCGGCGCGCGATTCGTGCCTTGGGTGCCGGAAAGCTCCGCAGACAGCCGCAGGCGCTCGAGCGGCAAGGGCAGCACGGCGGAAAGGGTGTCTGCAGTTGGATAACGAGGATCCAAGGCGGAATTCATGTGTAGACGCAAGGCGAAAATGTGATCTGGCCACAATTATAGACATAAGAAAACTTATGTCTAAAGAAATAAAAAGAAAACGTTATTCATTACGTATTACGTAGTAAAATCCAAAAATAAAATCTGACTTCGTCACTGATGCCAACTTCCGACCTGAGCCTGAGCGACGCCACCTTGCAAGCCGATCTGGCTGAGTTGCGCGTGCGTTTTCCCGAGACGCGCGCGCTGTATCGCGAGGTGTGCGGGCTGCTGTTCTTCCGCTACGGCGTCACGCCGACAGCCAACAAGCTCTACAGCCTGGTACGCAAGGGAAGCATGGGTACGCCCGCCGAGGTGCTTCAGCAGTTCTGGCAGGAGCTGCGCGGACGCACGCGCGTCACGATCGATCACCCGGATTTGCCCGATGCCCTCAAGGACGTCGCCGCCGAAGCGGTCAAGACGATCTGGCAGGCCGCCAACGACGCCGCCAGCAACGCGCTGTCCGCGCTGCGCGCCGAAGCGCGCGACGCAGCGAGCGCCGCCGAGGCGGAGCGCGATGCCGCGCGTGCCGAGACCGTGGCAGCGCGCGAGGACGCGCTGGCGATCTCCGCGCAGCTGGGCGAGGCACGGCAGGCTCAAGAAGCCATGCAGGCCGAACTGGCCGCGGAGCGCCAGGCACACGCCGGGACGCAAGGGCGTCTGGAAGCGGGCCGTGCCGAACTGGAGGCGGCTGGCCGGCAGCTCGCGGATCTGCGCAAGCAGTTTTCGGCGGAACTGGAACGCGCGCGCGAGCAGGTGCAGATCGCCCAGGAGCGGGCGGAAGCCAGCGAACGGCGCGCGTTGCGCGAACTGGACCAGGAACGCACCGCGCGCCAGAAGGGCGAGCGGCTGGTGGAAGAAATGCGTGCCGACCTGGCGCAGGCCCGCAATGAGGCGCGCGAGGCCGCCGTGAGCCATGCCGAGGTCAGGGCGCGGCTGGAAGCAAAGGTGGCGGCCCAGGCAGAGCGGCTGGACGCCGGCGAACTCGCGCATGGCAGGCAGGCCATCGAGCTTGATCGGGTCGGCGCCGAACTCACGGAGGCGCTACGGCGGGCCGAGCGGGCGGAAGCCGAGGGCGCGCTGGCGCGTCAGCTTCTGTCGGAACTGCGCGTGGCACCGCCTAAACGGGACGGCAGTGGTGGACGGCGGCGCAAGTCCGGTGACGGCAACGAACAATGAGCGGACGGATCCGCTCCGCCGGATCCAGAAGCAGATGATGGACAACGGGCGCCGGCTTGACACCTCGTCGATTCGCGCTAATTTGGAATCGCTGATGGCCCGGTCTTCAATTCCACTCAGGATCCGTCATGACCACCTCACTTTCCGTCGTCAAGGCCGCCTACGACGCCTTTGGGCGTGGCGATGTACCAGCCATCCTGGATCTGCTCGCCGACAAGGTGGATTGGAAGATGCTGGGTCCGCCCGCCATCCCGTACGCCGGACAGCGGGAGACCAAGGAAGAGGTCGCGCGGTTCTTCGCTGAAGTGGCGCAAGCCGACGACATGCAAAGCTTCGAACCGCGCGAATTCATCGAGGCCGGCGAGAACGTCACCGTACTCGGCTTCGAGCGATTCACGGCCCGCCCGGAGGGACGTCTGGTCGAAACCGAGTGGATTCACGTCTTTACCGTCCGTGACGGCAAGGTTACCCGCTGGCGTGGCTGCTATGACACGGCGGCTCGATTTGTGTAGCTGTCTTGCTACGAGCAGAAGTACACAAATCCGGGAAACCGTTTCAATCAGGCTATCGATTCTGGGGTTGGCCGAGCGCCGGGGGCGACGGTGGTGGCAGCGGTTTTGCCACAGGCTCCAGTCCCGTACTGCCCACGATCGCAGCCGCAGCCGGCGACGCAAGGAAACTGACGAACCGCGAAGACGCCGGCGTTTGCCGGCCAGCGATGGTTCCGGCAGAAAAGTAAACTTTTTGCTGCAACTCGGCTGGCAAGGGACCGACGTAGTCCAGTTCCTTGAAAGGCAACAATTCGCTGACCTGCTGGAAGCCAATCTCGGCATCGCCTCGCGCTACCACCGCGCCGACACGCTCGCTGTAGATCTTGTGGGCTTTGTCCTTGATCTTGTCCGCGACGCCAAGCCGGGCAAACAGTTCATTGGAGAGATATGTGCCGCTGGCACTCGCGGAATATGCGATGGATCTGGCGTTGAGCAGGGTCTGCCGCAGGGCCTCTGTCGTGCTGATGTCCGGCTTTGGCGTGCCCTTGCGCACGGACATGCCGATCAGCGACCGGGCCAGGTCCACCCGGCTGCCGGCGGCCACCTTGCCCTCCGAGACCAGCTTGTCGAGACCGGAGTCCGCAAGAATCACGACATCGAAGGTCTCGCCCCGCGCTAGCCGGCTTGGAATGGAGTCCGGCGCATTGCCCATCGACGCGCCGAAGGCAGTGATGACATGGTCCTGCGTGGCGGCCTCGTAAAGTGGCACGAGTTGCTGATAGGCGGCAGTAAAGCCACCCGATGTAATCACACGGATATCGTCTGCCCATGCCGGGCCGGCCAGCCAGAGCATAAGAACCGGCAAGGCGTTCCTGGCGGCAAGGATTGTCAGCTTCATGTTGTCTCCTGATTGACCAATGCGGATCCGTCAGTCTTCCTTCATATTGGCCGCGCGCGCGATCGGCGCCAGGCGAGCCTTTTCGCCTGCCAGGAATTTGGTGAAGTCAGCCCGCGTCCCGCCCATCGGCTGGATGCCTTGCGGGATGAGCCTGGCGCGCAGCTCAGGGGACTTGATCGCGGCATCGATGGCCTTGTTCATCTTGTCGAGAATCGCGTCGGGGGTCCCGCGCGGTGCGAATACTCCGGACCAGTGACCGATGAAGATGCCGGGATAGCCGAGTTCGGTAGCGGTGGGCAAATCCGGCATCGCGGCAATGCGCGTATTCCAGGTGGATGCGATGGCCCGCAGCTTGCCGCCCTTGACCTGGGGAAGTACCACGACGCTGGCCTCGGAGGTTGCGTCCACCTGTTTGCCGACCACCGCGACCATGCCTTCGGAGCCGCTCTTGTAAGGGATGATCTCGAGTTTCGCGCCGGTCGCCAGTTTCAGCATCTCCGCAACGAAATGCGGCGTGCTGCCGGTACCCGCCGTAGCGAAATTCAGGCTCTTTCCACCTTTGCCGCTGGCAATCAGGCTCTTGAGGTCTTTGATCGGCGAGTCGGCGGGCACGACGATGACCGACGGGCTGACGGCCAGCATGGCGACGGGCACCAGATCCTGCTCTTTGTACGGCATGTGGGACTTGATCATGCCGTTGGTGATCACGCCGGCCGCCGGCGCCAGGAAGGTATAGCCGTCCGGGGCGGACTTGGCGACATAGTCGGCACCCAGGACCGAGCCGGCGCCAGGCTTGTTTTCCACGATGATGGGCTGGCCCAGTTGCTTGGATGCGGCGTCGGCCACGGCCCGGGCGACAAGGTCGTTGGCGCCGCCAGGGCCAAACGGCACGACGAACTTCACGGGCTTTGCGGGCCAGGTTTCCGCCCAGGCGGTCAGGGTGCATGCGGTAAGGGCAAGGGCGAGCGCCAGATGGCGAACTGCGTATTTCAAGGTAAGTCTCCGAGATCAGTCTGATTTTTTTGCGCTTTCCGGCACGTCGCGACGCCCCGAGCAGGCGTTGCAAGCGTATCTCCGGGCGACTAATCTGTGAACTGCAATATTCTGATGACTCGATGCATGTTACACATTAATTTCGCCCTGGAAGACTTGCAGGCCTTTGTCGCGACTGCCGAAAAAGGGAGTTTCCGCATGGCGGCCGAAACTCTTCACATTTCGCAGCCAGCCCTCAGCCGGCGGATCGAAAAGCTGGAGAAGACGCTTGGCTCCCGTCTGCTGGACCGGACCACGCGCCGCGTGGAGACGACGAATATTGGCCGGCAGTTCCTGGAGGAAGCCCGCGCCGCGCTGGATATCCTCGATAACGCGGTGTTCCGTCTCGGCGACGAGGCTTCGCTTCAACGCGGCCTGGTGACAGTGGCTGCGATACCGTCTGCCGCGCTGCATTTTCTGTCCGATGCGATCCATGCGTTCGCCAGCCGGCATCCGGGTGTGCGGGTCCGTGTCATTGACGAAAGTGCAAATGCCGTGCTGGTCAGTGTCCTGTCGGGGGAATCGGATTTCGGGCTCAACTTCGTGGGCGCCCAGGAGCCCAACATCGAGTTCCGCGCGATCCGCGCGGAGCCCTACCAGCTGGCGTTGCGGCGGGACCACGCGTGGTCCGGGCGGGCGAGCGTGGCCTGGGAGGAGCTGGCCGGGCAAAGGATGGTCAGTGTGTCGAAGCAAAGCGGCAATCGCGCCTTGATCGAAAATGCCATCGCCCACCTCGAGCGGCGCCCCACCATTCACTACGAAGCCAACCACGTGGTCGGCGTGCTGGCGCTGGTTGAAGCTGGGCTTGGCATGGCCGTGCTGCCGGGCATGGCGGTGCCACACGATCATCCGCGGCTTTGCGCTATCCCATTGATCGAGCCCGCGGTGGACCGTGTCCTTGCGCTGATACGCCGCCGCGACAGGCCACTACAGCCTGCCGCGCAGGCCCTGTATGAAATGATCGCGCCGGAAACGGCGGCGGGTGCCCGGATTGCTGCGATGCGATGAGATGAGTGAACCCAAGCCGGTGAATGCCGCGGTCCTGTGCTTTGCTGATCGCGGGTAAAATTGAAGTGTGGGCCGGAAGGCACCGGACCCGCGCCAACAGGAGGAGCATCATGTGCCGCTGGCTGGCCTATTCAGGCCGATCCGTCCCGCTCGAAGCGGTGCTATTCCAGCCGGAACACTCGCTGATCGACCAGAGCCTGAATTCCCGGCTGGGCCATACCACCACCAATGGCGACGGCTTCGGCGTGGGTTGGTATGGACGTCACTCGGAGGTGCCGTTCCGGTATCGTTGCCTGCACCCGGCCTGGAGCGATACCAACCTGCGCGAGGCGGCGCGGGCGGTACGGGCGCCGCTGTTCGTCGCCCATGTGCGTGCTGCCACCGGCACACCGACGCAGGAAACCAACTGTCATCCGTTCCGCTTCGGCCGTTGGCTGTTCGTTCATAACGGCCTGATCCGTGAGTTTCCATTACTGAGGCGCGACCTGATGATGGCCGTGTCGCCGCAGCTGTTCCGCTGGATCGAAGGGTCCACGGATTCCGAGGTGATGTTCTTCCTTGCACTGACCTTCGGGCTGGAACGCGACCCACGTGGCGCGCTGGAGCAGATGGCAGGGCTGATCGAAGAGGTCGGCCACCGCTACGACGTCGAGCATCCGCTCAACATGACGGTCTGCGTGACCGACGGCCAGCAGGTCGTGGCGGTGCGCTATTCCAGCGAGTCGGCCTCGCGCTCGCTGTTCCACAGCACCTCGTTCCGGCAGCTGCGCGCACTGTATCCCGATGATCCGCGCATTATCGCCGCCGGCGACGATGCCTTCCTGGTGCTGTCCGAGCCGCTGATCGACGTGCAGGGCGTGTGGCAGGAGATTCCCGAGGCCACGATCCTGACCGCGCGCGGCGGCGTGATCGACCACAATCGCTTCCGCCCCCGGATGCCGGATCTGTCCGGGTAGCGCTTCAGCCATCGCGGTGTGCCGCACCCGTCTAGTAGCACCCGCCCGTGTCGACGGTCAGGCTGAGCACGTCGTACTCGAGATCCTTGATCAGGTGCTCGTCTTCGCGGAACAGTTCCTCGAGCACATCGTGACTGGACAGCACGCCGACGATACGATCGGACTCAAGGACCGGCAGATGCCGGATCCGCCTGGCATGCATCAGCGCGAGGCATTGCTCGCACGAATGTTCGGGCGAGATGCAGACCACCTGGGTGGTCATAATCTCGCGGATTCGCGTCTCGCCGGCATTGCGGCCGGCCAGTTCAACCTTGCGCGCATAGTCGCGCTGCGAAACGATGCCGGCGAGCTTTTCGCCCTGCATGACCAGCACCGTGCTGACGTCCTTGTCGGCCATCAGCGCAAGCGCGGACAGCACGGTGTCATCCGGTCCGACCGCAATGACCTGGCGTGGCTTGTCCGAGAGGATCTGGCGCGCTGTCTTTCTCTCTTTTTTCATCGTCGTCTCCGGCAAGGGGGGATTGGCCAGACCATGAGGCGTCATCCGCACCCAACTGCTTCTCAGGAATTGCCCGACGGGGAGCCGTCGGAGGCTGGCGCCGCTTTGCCGAGGAAGCCGAACTCCACCGGAAACTTTGCGTAGAAGACATGCACGTCTTCGGCGGCGAGGCGGTCAAACAGCGCCTGGATCTCCGACTCGGTTGCGATCATCGTGATTTCTTCCGGGCGGTCGGAAAGTTCGACGAAGTGCCAGCTATGAAAGCGGTGATCGTGCCCGATGCCTTCGGCCGCGACCATGTGGGTCGCGCCCCGGAAGTTCATCTCGCGCATGACTTCTAGCAGCCAGTGGGAGAGCTGCTTGCCGTGGTGCCGGCGGTTCTCGACCGTATAGAGAGTGACTTGGTAGCCATGCACGATCATCTCCCAATGCATTGCCATGCCGGAAGGGGCCTGCATCCAGTCTACTCGCACGCGGCACCGATGCCGCTTACGGCTTGGATGTCGCCGTCTTGCTGCCACCGGCATTGCCGAACTCCACCGGCGTCCGCGCGTAGAACAGCGCAAGGCCTTCGTCTTCGTCTAGCCGGCGGAACACGCGTTCGCAATCGGCTTCGCTGACCACCATGCAGATTTCGACTGGCTGGTCGTGCGGGGAGCGGAAATGATAGCGATGGAGTTCATGGTCATGCCCCAGTCCTTCCGTGCCGACCATCATGGTGACGCCGGCGACGCCCATCTCCTTGAGCGTCTCCATCAGCCATTCCGCTAGCAGCTTGTTACCGTGCCTGCGGTCATGCTGGGTATAGAAAGTGACTTGATAGCCGCGCTCCATGATGCCTCCTTTTGCGCCAACCGACCCATGCCAATATTGCCAATACCGTCGCCGACATTGGCTAAGGCCGCCGCCGCATGCCACAGCATGCGCTTTTCCGCGTGAACCCGTGTGCAAGCGAAATGCGCTCGTCCTCGCGCCCACGCGGGCGGTTCAGCGCCGTTGCGCCAGCCAGATACCGGCTCCGATGGTCACGAGTCCGACCGCGTGGTACCAGCGCGGCCAGTCGCCCAGCAGCAGCGTGGAAAGCAGCGCCGCGAACACCGGCGTCAGCGTGATGAAGAAGGACGGCAACTGCGCACCGGCGCGGGCGATGGCCCGGTCCCACGCGAAGTAGGCGAGCAGTGAAGGGATCGTGGCGACATAGAGCAGGATGGCCGCGACCTTGCCGCTCCATTGCAGCGGCTGGTCCAGCGTCATCAGTTCCCAGGCGGTCACGGGCGCGCTCACGACCAGGCCAGTGACAATCTGCGCGAACAGCAGTACCGGCAGCGGCAACTCGGGACGCTGCTTGCGCAGCAGCCACGTGTATCCACTCCACGCGATCGTGGCGGCCAGCATGAACAGGTCGCCGGCGACGAAATCGAGCTGCGCCAGGCGGCCGAGTTCGCCGCGTACGAGCACGAAGGACACGCCAACCAGGCACAGCAACGCGCCCGCGACGTGCCAGGGCTTCATCTTCTCGTGGAAGCAAGTGGCGCCGATCACCAGCAGGAACAGCGGGGTGGACGCGCCGATCAGCGTCACATTGATCGGCGTCGAAGTGGTCAGGGCCAGGTACTGGAGCGCGTTATAGCAGGCGATCGAAAGCGTGCCCAGCGCAACGATCACGCCCGCATGGCGGCGCAGTGTCGCGCGGTGCGCGATGGCGCCGCGCCACGCGTAAGGGGCCAGCAGCAGGCCAGCCAGCAGCCAGCGCACGAAATTCAGGGTGACCGGGGGCACGGTTCCTGCGGCAAAGCGGCCGACGATGGCGTTGCCCGCCCAGCTCAGAGGCGGGAAGGTGAGCAGGAACAGGGTGGTCCAGTCCAGGCGTCTGGTGGCGGTGGCGCTTGCGTGCATGGGGGATGCTTTGGCGTTCGAGGATCACGCATTATCCGTCAGGCATGGCGTGGCTGCTGAGACACATGGGGTGGGGTTGGTCATTACCGATTCCCCACAATCCGCAGAAGAACCCAAAAAAGCTGGTCAAGGCGCGCCGCCAATCAGCTTCAGGCCAGCCGGCAGTGCCTCCCCAAAGACCCGTCCCTCGTCAGCCGCATCCAGCTCGACCGCTTCGCGCACCATGGCGATCCAGCTCTGCGGGGCATTGGCGGCTGCGAGCCGCTGCACCACGGCCGCCCGGACTTCGTCAGGCAGGTCACGCGTGCGGTCGCCGGTCATGCGCGCGATCTGCGTCGCGGCGAAGGCGGCCGGTTCGACTTTCTTCCAGTCCAGGGCAAGAATGGCGTCCACCCATTGCGCGGCGACCTCGGCTGGCACGACGCCGTGCGCGCTGCCATAGAACGGCCGGCGCGCGCCGATCCGTCCCACGGCCCACCAGCTCTGGTTGTTCTCGGAGGGTTTGCGCAGGCGCGTCAGCAGCCATTCGGCGACTTCTATCTTGCGCTCGGCGGAAATGTTCTCCAACGACCCGGCCAGACGGACCATGTCGGCATATCCGGACCGTGTGGGGCCGGCGGGCTTTTTGTAGTGCGCGCTGCCAGGAGGCTGGAGATAGAACGCCATATCATCGAGCAGCCGCAGCTGCGCGCTTTCATCGAGGCCGCCGGCCGCGCGGCGCCACAACGTCCACCATTCCGACCAGTTCTGGTTCTCGTTGACGTACTGGATGCCCTGGTCATACAGCGACCAGAGCTGCTCGACGCGCCATTCGTCCAGCGGATAGCCAAAGCCGGGGCGCACGCAGTAGCCGGCCAGGTTCAGCCAGAGGCGTTCGTGGTCAGCCGTGCGGCGACGGCGCTTGGCACGCTCCCAGAAGGCGGCGAACAGCTCGCGCAGCAGCGCGCTGTCCCACTGCTCGCGCGGCCCGAGCATCTGTTCCAGTTGCGCCCGCTGCCGCTTGACTTCCTTGGGATCGACGCCTTGCGAACGCGCGCCGAATGTACGGTCGATCGCCTCGATGGCTTGCGGCAGGCGCGGGTGCAGCGTTTCCGTCGTGGCGGCCGGAGCCGGCGCTTCATTGCCCCTGAGCTGGAATTCGAGCCGCCAGCGTTGCGAGGCATCGGCAAGCTCGTGGCAATGCACTTCCAGCGTGCCGACCTCCGTCAGCGACGTCGTGATCTGTACCGGCGTTTCCTTTGGCCCACTGGCGCCGCGCGGCTGCACGACGGTGGCGATCGGCGGCAGGCGAACGAAGTCCGCGCCCGCGAGATCGGCCAGTTCGCCGGGCTGGTAAGCGGTGTCGGCCACCGACGAGACCAGGTGGAACTGCACCGGATGCCCGAGCCGCAACGCGAAGGTACGGTCCTTGAGGTGGATTTCCTGGCCTTCCTCGGTGCCGCGCGGCAGCAGGCAGATGCCTTGCTGGCCCGACGCGCCGTCATCGAGCACGAGGAAGTAGCTGCGCGGCGAACCGCCGCCGATGCGCGGCGCCTGTCCCGAGCGGGCGCGGGCATAGGCCACCGCGCCGCGCGCTACGGCGACATCGGGGTCGGGGTTGTGCAGGACGTTCAGCGGTGATCCGCGCCAGTCGCCCAGGGTATCGGCGATGCGGCCCGCGAGCGCCTCGGCCCGGAACACGCCGCCGTTGAGCAATAGCGTGTCCGGCATCGGCAAGGCGTCGTCCTGCGTCTGTGGCAGGTCCAGCGCCGAGCGCGACTGTGCCGCGTGCTGGCCGAGAAAGGCCGCAACGTGACGGGTGACGGCCGGATCGGCCGCATACGGCAGGCCGAATTCGACAATGGCGCCGCGCGCGCGTCCCGGACGCTCGCTCGACGACACCTTGGGGAAGAAACCATCGACGACGAGCTGTTCGACCTCCTGCCGCGTCAACTCCACCGAACGCGCGCCACCGATCAGCCGCGAGCCAGCGCCGAGCAGCGTGACAGTGACGGCCTCCGGCGCTTGCGCGCTGAGCAGTTGTTCCTTGGCCGCGCGGCAGCGCGCGACCAGCTGGGACAGGCCCGACGCGGACAAGCGCGCCTGCGTGGGGCCAAGGCGTGCCTCGGCGACGTGCGCCAGGGCAAGATCCATGTTGTCGCCGCCGAGCATCAGGTGGTTGCCCACGCCGATCCGTGTCAGTTGCGGCTGCCCGTCCTGCATATCCACGCGGATCAGCGTCAGGTCGGTGGTACCGCCGCCCACGTCGCAGATCAGCACGAGCCGGGTTCGAGCAAGGTCGGCGTTCAGGGTCTGGCGATGATGGAACAGCCAGTCGTAGAGCGCGGCCTGCGGTTCCTCGAGCAGGCGCAGCGCGGGCAGGCCGGCCATGCGCGCGGCTTCCAGCGTGAGCGCACGCGCGCCCTCGTCGAACGACGCGGGCACGGTCAGCACGACGTCCTGGTCTTCGAGCCTTGCATCGGGAAACTGGTGGTTCCAGGCTGCGGCGACGTAGCCCAGGTAGCTGGCACTGGCGGCGACCGGCGAGATCTTCCCGACTTCCTCGTCCGCGCCCCACGGCAGGATGGGCGCGGTGCGGTCGACCGCCGCATGCGATAGCCAGCTCTTGGCGCTGGCCACGAGCCTGCCGGGCACCTGCGCACCGAGCGTGGCGGCCAGCCGGCCGAACACCGTGCGGCGCGCGGCGGCGCTGGCGGCGGATTGCCACGGCAGCTGCAGGTCGTCGCCGCTGATCTCGCCCGGCGCCGCGTGGTAGCGAACCGAGGGCAGCAAGGGGCGCGCGGCGACTTCGCCGAGGCCCACGAGCTGGTCGATCCCGAAGACGCGGATGTCGTCCGATCCTGTCTCCGCATAGGCGACCACCGTATTGCTGGTGCCGAGGTCAATGCCGACGGTGTACCGCTTCATCGCTTCCTTGCTTATTTGCGGCTGGTGATCAGGTGTCCGCTCCGCCGCGCACGTCGAATTCAACCTTCCAGCGCTCGCTGCCGCCACTCGGCACGGCTTCGAGCTCTAGCGTGCCGGCTTCGGTCACGCGCGCGTGCAGCCTGACCGGCACCACATCGCCGGGCGTGCGGCCGTCGGCCGGCAGGGTTGCCTGGATTTCCTCGAGTTCCTGCAGTTCCTCGGGGCCCCAGAAATCGAGCAGCGTACCGACCTGGTCCTGGCGGCGCACCGACGAGCCGAAGAAACGGAAGTGAACGGGCTCGCCCACCACCAGGCCGAATTCCTGCGGCGGCAGTTCGGCCTCGGTGCCTTCCTCCATGCCGAACGGCGCCACGCACAGCGCCTGGATCGGCGGCTCGAACCCCGGTACCGCAGGCATCGACGATTCCACGGCGATGTAATAAGAGCGCGCGGTGCCGCCACGGATGCGCACGCCCTTGCCGCGCCGCACATAGCCGTAATAGGCGGCGCCCCGGGCCACGGCCAGGTCCAGCTCGGCGCCGCCGAGCAGGCGTGCCGGCGCCGCGCCTTCCGACGCAAGCCAGCCGTTCAGCGTCTGCAGGATACGGTCCGCCAACAGGCCGGACTTGAACACGCCGCCGTTGAAGAGGACCGCGGTCGGGTGCAGGAAGGTCGCGCTGGCCGGCTGCGTGGCTTGCATACCCTCAAGCTCCGCGAGCGCCCCGACCTGGCGGCCGAGGAAAGCGGCCAGGTGCCGGGTGACCGCCGCATCCTGTGCATAGGGCAGGCCGAGCTGCGTCAGGCCGACGCGCGCGCGGCTCACCGGCCGGGCCGACGCGTCCACTTGCGGGAAGAAGCCTTCCAGGATGATCTGGGTCAGCTCGGTGCGGGTCAGGTCCGTGCGGATCGATCCGCCGATCAGCTTGGAACCACGGCTCGGCACGACCAGCGGCACCGAGTCGGTGGTCGGGTCGGTGAGCAGCGTTTCCTTGGCGGCGCGGCAGGCATAGGTCAGTGCGCGCAGCTGCCACGGATCGGCTTGTGTACCTTGCGCCGCGAGCTTGCGCGCGACCACGTGGGCCAGCGCCAAGTCCATATTGTCGCCGCCGAGCAGAATGTGCTCGCCGACGGCGACGCGATGCAGCTCCAGGTTGCCGTCGCGCTCGATCACCGCGATCAGCGACAGGTCGGTGGTACCGCCGCCAACGTCCACGACCAAAATGATGTCACCGACCTTCACCTGCTTGCGCCACTGCCCGCCGCTTTTCTCGATCCAGCTATAGAGCGCGGCCTGCGGTTCTTCGAGCAGGGTCATGCGTGCATAACCCGCGGCGGCGGCTGCCTCCGCCGTCAGTTCGCGCGCGGCGGGGTCGAACGAGGCCGGAATCGTTACCGTGACGTCCTGTTCAGCGAACGGTGCGTCGGGATTGGCCTGGTCCCACGCCTCGCGCAGGTGCGTGAGATAGCGCACCGAAGCCTCGAGCGGCGAGACGCGCGGCACTTCGGGCGGCGCATCGTTCGGCAGGATGGCGGCGCGGCGGTCCACGCCAGGGTGGCACAGCCAGCTTTTCGCACTCGATACCAGGCGGATCGGCGTGCCTGCACCGCGGCTGCGGGCCAGTTCGCCCACGGCGAATTCACGTGTTGCGTTCCACGGCAGCGCCAGGTCGCCAGGGGCCAGCTCGCTCTCGTGCGGCAAGTACAGGAAGGAGGGCAGGAGATCCCGCGCTTCCGTCGCGCCGGGGCCGGTGAGCTGCGGGACGGCCAGGACACCCTGGCTGGTCTTCTCGCCGTCGCTGCCGGTCAGGTCGACGTAGGACAGGGCACTGTGCGTGGTGCCCAGGTCGATGCCGATGGAATAGCGCGCATCGCTCATAGTTCCACCTCGGCGGGGGCGATGACGGTGGCGTCATGACGTTCGGCCAGGCGCGGCAGCCGCACTTCCTCGGCTTTCCAGCCACGATGGCTGAGGCTGCCATGGAACGGCGCGCTGCCCACCACGTTGCCAGTCAGACGAACGGCGGTGGCGTCAAAGCCGTCAGCCAGCGTGATGCGGCTGCCCTCGGCTTCGGCGCGCACCGGCCGGATCGTGAAGTGCTCGCGCAGGACGGCACGGCAGCCGTCGTGCACCAGGCGCGCGGCGGCGCCGATCTCGGTATCGGTATAGCCGGCGATGTCTTCCTCGACGAAGTCGATGAAGCGCGCGTCGCGCTGGAGCAGGCCCAGCAGCTGCAGCGCCGCAACGGGACTCGCTTCTTTCAATGCCGGTGCCGGCGCCGGCGCCGCAGCCGGAGTCGGCACGGGCGCAGCCACGGGCGCGGGGGCAGCGGCGGGAAATCCGCTAGTGCGCAGGCGCCGCACGTTCGCAGCGAGCTCGCCGTTTCCGAGGATCGCAAAGAAGGTACCCACGGCAAGCGAAATCCTGCCGAGGAATGAGATGTTCGAGTCAGTCATGGAAAAACTCCTGTGTGCTCTGTTGAAGGACGAGCTGTCCTACGGCCACGGCGAGTAGCGGATGGGGCACGCGCACCGGTGCATCGGAAAGCCATTGCGCTGGCGGACGCCATGCATGGCATCTCGGGTATTCCAGCCGGATTGTGCACCAACCAATATGTCAGCCGGCCATATCGCCGTGCACCGGCCACTCACACCGTGCGCGTGGAGATGGCGGAACATGTGAAAACCGGCAGCCCAAGGGCTGCCGGCAGTCATTTTCATCCCGCGCGGGCGCACCCTGCTAGCAGGCGCCCGCCGGGGTGCCGATCACGCGTCCCGCAGGTAGGTGATCAGCTGATCGGCCCGGCTCGGATGGCGCAGCTTGCGCATGGCCTTGCTCTCGATCTGGCGAATCCGCTCGCGTGTCACATCGAACTGCTTGCCGACCTCTTCCAGCGTGTAGTCGGTCGCCATGTCGATACCGAAGCGCATGCGCAGCACCTTGGCCTCGCGCGGCGTGAGTTCATCGAGCATTTCACGCACGACTTCGCGCAGGCTGGCCTGCAGCGCGGCGTCGGCCGGCGTCGCGGTGTCCGAATCGGCAATCATGTCGCCAAGGCTGGTATCGCCGTCTTCGCCCACTGGCGTTTCCATCGAGACCGGTTCGCGGGCGATCTTCATGATCGCGCGGATCTTCTCCTCGGGCATGTCCATGCGCTCGGCGAGCACGGCCGGATCGGGTTCCTTGCCGGTCTGCTGCATGAGCTCGCGCGACAGGCGGTTGAGCTTGTTGATCTGCTCGATCATGTGGACCGGAACGCGGATCGTGCGGGCCTGGTCGGCGATCGCGCGCGTGACGGCCTGGCGCACCCACCACGTCGCGTAGGTGGAGAATTTCCAGCCGCGGCGGTACTCGAACTTGTCCACGGCCTTCATCAGGCCGATGTTGCCTTCCTGGATCAGGTCCAGGAACTGCAGGCCGCGGTTCGTGTACTTCTTGGCAATCGAGATCACCAGGCGCAGGTTGGCCTGCGTCATCTCGTGCTTGGCCTGGCGCATCTGCCGCTCGGCGGCCAGCATCTTGCGGTTCACCGCCTTCAGCTCGGCCAGCGGCAGTACCGCGCGGGCCTGGATGTCGACCAGCTTCTGCTGGTGGGCTTCCAGGTCGGGCAGCGCGCGTGACACGGCAGCGCTGTACGGACGCGATTCGGCGGCAAGGTCGCGGCCCCAGTTCAGGTTGGTCTCATTGCCCGGGAAGCGGGCAATGACGTCCTCGCGGTCCATGCCGCAACGATCCACCAGCAACTGGACCACCTGGCGCTCGACCACGCGCACGTCGTCGACCATGGTCTGGACATCGGCGCACAGGCGTTCGATGGTTTTCGCGGTGAAGCGGATCGTGCGCAGTTCGTCGCGCACCGTGTCCCGGGCGGTCACGAAACCCTTCGAGTCCGCGCCGTTGGCGGCGTATTCCTGCTGCATGCGCTCGAACTGCTCGGCAACGCGTGCAAAGCGCTTCAGGCATTCGTCGCGCAGCTTGGCGAGGTCGGCTTCGGCGCTCTGCTGCGTGCTGCTGCCTTCGTCGGCGTCGTCGTCTTCTTCGTCGCCATCGTCTTCGTCCGACGTGTCGGCGCTGTCGTCGTCGGCGTCGTCGGCGCTGGCGGTCAGGGCAACGTCCGCGCCGCTTTCATCGCTCAGGCCATCGACGAGGTCGTCGATGCCCATCTCATTGCTGGCGACGCGGCCGGACAGCTCGAGGATGGTCGCGATCGTGGACGGGCAGGCCGAGATGGCATGCACCATGTTGTTCAGGCCTTCCTCGATCCGCTTGGCGAGCTCGACTTCTTCCTTGCGCGTGAGCAGCGTGGCGGAGCTCATTTCGCGCATGTACATGCGCACCGGGTCGGTGGTCCGGCCGAACTCCGAATCCACGGTGGACAGCGCCACCTCGGCTTCTTCGTCGGCCTGATCGTCGGAGGCCACCACGGCGTTGTCGCTGAGCAGCAGCGTCTCGGCATCGGGCGTCTGCTCGAAGATCTTCACGCCCATTTCGGCGAACGTGGCGACGATGCTTTCCATTGCCGCCGTGTCGGTGAAGTTCTCTTGCAGGTGGTCGCTGATGTCCGCGTGGGTCAGATACCCACGCTGCCTGCCCAGCTGGATCAGGGCACGCAACTGCTGGCTGCGCGCGTTGACTTCGTCCGGCGACATGGATTCCGCCGAGGCGCCAAGGGCTTTGACTGTACCTGCTTCGCGGCCTTTGGCAGCCGTTCGTTGTGGACCGCTCGTCATCTACTGCTGTTTCCTTCGTGAATCGCGTTTTGATTGCAGCGTGCACTCATTGCGTGCGTTTTCTGGCCTGCTGTCAAGGCATCGGACTGGCATTGGGCGTGGCGGTGAGCCAAATTCGGGCCATGTGGTCCGTGGAGCAGGGGGCGCATATTCTACAGTGTTTGTTGCGTTGCAGCATGTCGGGGTGTGGATGTCATGGGTTGGCTCCCGTTGGCAGGCAGCAATCCCGACGTTCACGACCTTGTTTGCGCCCCATTCGCCGGCCGCACCGACAAAAGGGAGGTGAACCCTCCGGTCATTGCGGCGCCAATCAGGTCCCCGAAGCGCGGACGACCCCTGAATACAGCCTCACCCGATACACCGGGACTCGCTGCGGCAACCTCACAGTATACCGCTGGTCCGCATTCTGGGTAAGACAACAATCGATTCGCCATGTGACGCAGCACCAACGCGCAACACCGCGCAAGTGGCGGATCGGCCCATGTATACTCGGCGATCAGATCCCTCCCGGACGCCCGTATGCCTGTTCCGCCGACATTTGCAGACATACCGACCAGCGCCCTCGGCGTGCGGGTCGACCCGCATGCACATTGCCGGGAGGAACTCGCGTCGCTGCGCAAGCGGGAACAGTTGCTTGCACTGGCGATTGCCGGCAGCGGCACCGGAATCTGGGACCGCAATGTCGCGACGGGTGAAATCCAGTATTCAAGTGGCTGGAAAGCCATGCTCGGCTATGCCGACTGGGAAGTGTCGAACCGGATCGAGGAGAGCTACACCCGCCTTCATCCCGATGACCTGGACTACGTCAAGGCGACGATGCAGGCCCACTTCGACGGCCAGACCGACAGTTACGAGGTCGAACACCGGATCCGGTGCCGGGACGGCAGCTACAAATGGATCTGTAGCCGGGGCAAGGTCGTGGACCGCGACGGCATGGGCCGGGCGCTGCGCATGGTTGGCACGAGCACCGACATTACGTCGCTGCGCACGATGTCGGAGAGCCTGCGCGAAGCCGTCAACCTGATCACGAACCTGACGAATGAAGTACCCGGGCTGGTGTTCCAGTACTGCGCATTGCCCGAAGGACGTTCTTTCTTTCCTTATGCGAGTGCTGGTATCAGGGAAATCTACGAGCTGACGCCGGCCCAGGTGGCTGCCGATGCGTTGTGCATCGAAGCCCTGATTCATCCTGACGATCTTACCGCGTATCGTGCCTCGTTTCATGCTTCGGCGGCCCAGCTCTCGCCGTGGCACCTCGAGTACCGCGTGCAATTGCCCATGCAGGGCCTGCGCTGGCGGCAGGGCGATGCCAGGCCGCAGCGCTTGCCGGACGGCAGTATCCTGTGGCATGGCTTCATCACCGACGTGACGGAGCGCAAACGTATCGAAGCCGAGTTGCAGGAACTGGCGACGATCGACAGCCTGACCGGATTGCCGAACCGTCGTCATTTCATGACACAAGTCGAGACGCGGCTCGCCAGCCTGCGGAGTGGCCGCGGCACCGGCACCGCCACCGACATGGCGCTGATGATGTGCGACCTTGACCATTTCAAGGCCATCAATGACCGCTGGGGGCATGGTGTCGGGGATCGCGCACTGCGCCACTTCGGGGGCATCCTGCGCGCGCATTTGCGGCCCGGCGACATGGCCGGCCGTCTCGGTGGCGAGGAGTTCGGCATCCTGCTCGACGGGGCCGATTTGCGCGGCGCGATCGGCGTGGCCGGGCGGATCCAGCAGCGTATTGCCGAGTACCCGCTGATCGAGCATGAGCAGCGGATCGACCTGACCGTCAGCATCGGCGTCACGCTCATGACTGCGGCAGATGCCAGTGCCGAAGCCCCGTTGTCGCGTAGTGACCTGGCGCTGTACCGTGCGAAGAAGGGCGGTCGCAACCGGATCGAGTCCTGACGCGTTCAGGTCTGCGATCCAGAACGGATCCTGAACATGCCGAATGTGCGTACATCCTTCCTGAGTCCGGTTTCGTTCTGGCCCGGCCTGGCCGTTCTGCTCACAGGCGCTGTCGCGGTCGCGGCGCCATTCGCGTGGGCGGAAGAGCCCGTGGCGCAGGAGGATACAAACGTCTGCCGCACCATATGGTTTCCACGTGGGGCACGCATACAGATGGAGGCCGACGGTACGATGCCGCTGTCGCGCCGAACCATACTGCAGCCGCCATTGGCGACGGACGCAGGCTGCCAGGCCGACATCGAGATCCACTCCAAGACGGCATTGGCCGCATTGATGGGGCCGCCGGTCGTGACCGAGCAGAAACAACGCGTGCTGCTGCGGCCCGCGGCAAACGGGTCGCCCGCCAGTATCTCGGGTCAGGCTACCGTCAATGCATGGGGGCGCTATGCGCGCCTGTACGGAACGACCACCATCGACGGGCTGGGACTGCTGGATAACCAGTATCGGGGCCTGGCTCTGCGCCAAGGCGACGTGCTTCCCGGTGAATCGGTGGACGCTAGTGTGTCCTTCACCATCTTTTCGCGCGATACCGGCGATGAAGTGGGTAAGGTCGTCGCTCCGCACGCGACGGTTTCGGTGGCATCGCGCCGGGTCGGCAAGCGGGAGATCATCCGGACCGCGCTGGGCCAGTCGGAATGCGTGCCGATCGAGTATGTGCGTACGACTTCGTTGGGACCCATGGTCGTTGCGGGCGAGCAGATCGTGACGAAACCCACGCAGATGCAGGTCAGGGACTGGTACTGCCCGACCAATGGCATGGTCATGCGCCAGGACGTGTCCGAGGAGGGAAAGGTCCAGCACATCGAGACCACAGTGGTCGAGCCACTGTCCCAAGCCTCGGACCAAACGCCATAGCGCGCACTGCCGCGGTTTTCCGACTGCGTTCTAACTAAGCGGCTTAGGCCCGGCAGAAGGGCAGAGGGACACCGTTTGTGTTCAAAAGGTCTCTTATTGCTTTTTTTAGAAAAGGGCTTGCCAGTCAGGGGGCAAGGGATTAGTATTCGCCCCCTTCTGCTGGAGCCTTCGCTGCAAAGCGGCGTAAGGCAAAGGCAATTTGCAGGAATGAGCCCGGCGGCAAAGCAGCCTGGAAAAAGAAAATTCTCGGAAAGCTTGATTAACCGCAGAAAGTTCTTTATAGTCTCGTTCCTTCGCTGCTGACGAAAACGCAGCGACGCAAAACGGCAAAGCCGATTGCGAAGTTCTTTAACA